>NZ_CP011567.1:1436333-1747666 GCF_001655615.1 Pseudomonas sp. GR 6-02 | reverse complement strand
AACTCCCCAAGGCAAGCTACAGGCGATCCCCCACACCATCGACAATATTGAGACGTACACGCCTGCGCTCACATCTCGCCCCACTTCGCTGGACACCGAAAGCAAGCTCATCAGCGTCATACGAACCAAATACCCTGACCCTAAAGATCTTGATTCCATCACGATAGCCACCACTATGGCGCCTTGCGACTCATGCGCCGTCGTCATGAAGCAATTTGGTTATGACGGTAGCCCTGGTGCACTGCAAGTGACCTGGAAATGACTTCGCGACTTTATCAGTGCTGCTGCAAATGCCCATACAGCTTGGCGTACAAACCACCATCGGCAATCAACTGCTGATGGTCGCCATCCTCGGCAACCTGCCCGCCATCGAACACCAGCACCCGATCGGCCTGCTTCACGGCCGACAATCGATGCGCAATGATCAACGTGGTGCGGTGGCTCAAGAACCGCGCCAGCGCCTGGTGCAGGTTGTACTCAGTGGCCGCGTCCAGTGCGGACGTGGCTTCGTCGAGGATCACCACTTTGGGCTCGGCCAACACCATTCGGGCAATCGCCAGGCGTTGACGCTGCCCGCCGGATAAACGCACGCCGGATCGCCCGACGATACTGTCCAGGCCATTGGGCAGTTCACGCACCGTGTGTTGCAACTGAGCAATTTCCAGTGCCTGCCAGCAGGCCTCGTCACTGCGTTCGCGGCCCATGGTCAGGTTGGCGCGCACGGTGTCGTTGAACAGGGCGGGATGTTGCAGGACCACGGCGACATTTTCGCGTACGGTTTCCAGGCCGATTTCTTGCTGAGTCGAACCACCGAAACGGATAGTCCCGGCCAGCGGCGTGTACAAGCCCAGCAGCAACTGCACCAGAGTACTTTTGCCTCCACCGCTGGCGCCGACAATCGCGACTTTTTCACCGGGGGCAATCGACAGGTTCATTTGGTTCAGCACCAACTCGTCGCCGTAGCCGAAACTCAGTCCCTGAACTTCGATGCCCACCGTGTCGCGCCCCTGAAACGGGTCGACGCTGCCGGTGTATTGCGGCTCGTCGGCACGGGCCAGCAACTCGTTGATCCGCGACAGCGCACCACCAGCGGCATAAAAGGCGTACTGCAGATTGAGCAGCTGCTCCACCGGACCGATCATGAACCACAGGTAGCTGAACACCGCCAGCATCTGGCCGATGGACAGGTCGGAAAACAGCACGGTGAGCATGGCCGCGGCGCGGAAAATATCGATGCCGAACTGGAACAGCAAACCGCTGGCCCGATTCGATGCATCGGTTTTCCACTGCGAGCTCACCGCGTAATCGCGCACTTCCCGCGCTCGCTGCCCCAACCGTCCGAGGAAAAAACCCTGACGATTACCGGCACGCACTTCCTGGATGGCGTCCAGGGTTTCGGTCAAGGCTTGGGTGAAGCGTGAGGTGCTGTCGTTCTCGAGCTTCTTCAGATGTTTGACCCGCTTGCCCAACTGCACCGTGGCGTAGATCACCAGCGGGTTGAACAGCAGAATCAGCAGCGCGAGTTTCCAGTGCATCCACATCAGGATCGATGCGGTGCCCACCAGTGTCAGCATCGCCACGAGGAAACGACTGAGGGTTTCGCCGACGAATTTGTCCAGCGTGTCCAGGTCGGTGACCAGATGCGTGGTCACCGTGCCACTGCCCAGGCTTTCGTATTCGCCCAGCGAGATGCGCTTGAGCCGGTCGATCAACCGCACCCGAATCCGATACACGATGTCCTTGGCCAGCGCCGCAAACAATTTCGCCTGCACCACGTTGAACAACAACGCGGCGCAACGCAGCGCCAGGGTCACCAGCAGCATCAGGCCGATATAACCCGCGGCTTTCTGCCAGACGTCGGGCAGTGCGTGGTTCATGACTTTCAGTGCAACGTCACCGTGGCCCAGCAGCACTTCGTCCACCAGCAACGGCAACAGCAACGGGATCGGCACGCTGCACAGCGTTGCCAATACCGCAACGCCGTTGGCGATCCACAGGGATTTTTTATGGTGTAGGGCCAGGCGGCGGACTTCCGCCCAGCTCAGCCGATCGACACGTTTGGAAGCTGCTGCATCATCGGGCAGATCATGCACAGGCAGCGCGCTCCAGCCAGCGGCCGAGCAACGGTGACAACTCGCTCAAGGGCTGATAGCCATTGGTCAGCAGCGCCAATTGACCATTGCGCTCTGCCAGCAAGGTCGGAAAACCGGCAATACCCAGGTCCTGGACCCAAGTGAAATCGGCGGCGGTCGCAGCGTGCTGATCGGCACGATCGAAGGCTGCGGCAAATTCGATGCGTGGCAAACCGGCCTGCTCCGCCAGTTCCACCAACACGCTGGCACGGGTAACGTCGCGACCTTCAGCATAGAACGCATGCTGGATCAGCCCGAGCAGTGTCCAGGCGCAATCCGGCGCCAGGCTGCGCGCAGTCACCAGCGCCCGACAGGCAGGCTCGGTGTCGTAGACAAACCCGTCGGGCAACGCGCCTTCAAATTTGAACGGCTGGCCGGTGGCCTCGTGAACCGCCTGCCAGTGCTCAAGAATGTAGCGCCGGGTGGTCGGTTCCAGCGCCGCGCCACTGCCGGTGCGCAAACCACCCACCACCAGATGCAACTCCACACCCGCCGCCTGCGCCTGCTCAACCAGCGCTTTGGCCACCGGAGCGAAGCCCCAGCACCAGGAACACATCGGATCCATCACATAGAGCAGGCGTGCAGACATGGTTCAAGCCTCGGAAGCGGATTGCTTGTAGTTGTAACCGATCGGGTGCGGCATGTTGCGCGCCTTGGCCAGTTCGATCTGCTTCTGCCGGTCGATGGCACTGCGACGGGTTTTCTCGCTCAGCTTATCCCAGCAGTGCGGGCAACTGATGCCGGCCACATAGTGCTCGGATGCGCGGTCTTCAACGCTGACGGGCGTACGACAGGCATGACATTGATCGTAGTCGCCTTCGCTGAGATCGTGACGAACGGTCACGCGGTTATCGAACACGAAGCAGTCGCCCTGCCATTTGGTTTCTTCCTGCGGCACCTCTTCGAGGTACTTCAGGATGCCGCCCTTGAGGTGATAGACCTCGTCGAAACCCTGGCTGAGCATGTAGCTCGACGCCTTCTCGCAGCGAATGCCGCCGGTGCAGAACATCGCGACTTTCTTGTGCACGGCCGGGTCGAAGTTGGCTTTGATGTAGTCGGGGAATTCGCGAAAACTGGTGGTCTTCGGATCGATGGCGCCTTCGAAGGTGCCGATCGAGACTTCGTAGTCATTGCGGGTGTCGATCAACAGCACTTCCGGATCGCTGATGAGTGCGTTCCAGTTCTGCGGATCCACATAGGTGCCGACCTTTTTGTTCGGGTCCACGCCCTCAACGCCCAGGGTGACGATTTCTTTCTTGAGTTTGACTTTGGTGCGGTAGAACGGCTGTTCGTCGCAGTACGACTCTTTGTGGTCGATGTCGTCCATGCGCGGGTCGTTCTTGAGCCAGGCCATCAGCCCGTCGATGCCTTCGCGGCTGCCGGACACGGTGCCGTTGATGCCTTCTTCGGCGATCAGCAGCGTGCCTTTGATGCCGTTGTCGATCATCGCTTGCAGCAGTGGCTCACGCAGATCAACGTAATTTTCCAGGGTGACGAACTTATACAGTGCCGCCACGACAATCTGTTGTGTCATGGGTAATTCTCCAGGTGGCTACCCTCGTAAGGGGTGAACCGGATGCGAAAAAAAACGCGCCGGGTAAGCGGCGCGTTGCGGATTCTAGCAAAAAACCAAGGGTTAATGCTTGCTGCCGCCAGCACAGGTCGGCGAGGCCGGAGCCGCATCGATCTGCGCCCATTCCTCCGGCGTGTAGGTATGCAGCGCCAACGCATGGAACTCGCCCATCAGTTCGCCCAAAGTGCCGTACACCTTCTGGTGACGCTTGACGCGATTGAGCCCTTCGAACTGCCGGCTGACCACCACCGCCTTGAAGTGGGTCTGCAACCCACGGCTGTGCATATGGCTTTCATCCAGCACTTGCAGGTGCTCGGGCTGTAGCAGCCCCAGCGTCGATTCGATGCGTTGTTGCATGGTCATACCCGGCTCCGCTTAAGGCTTTTTCTTGGCTGCAGGAGCAGCGGCGCCGGCTTTAGGATCCAGCTCGTTAGTCATGTCAGCCAGCAGTTTGTTGACCACAGGCACCGCGCTTTCCAGCTTGGCTTGAGTCATCTGGGCCGATTGCTGAGTCAGCTGCGGCATTTTTTCCAGGACTTTCTTGCCCAGTGGCGACTGGTAGAACGCCACCAGATCCTTGAGCTCGGATTCGCTGAAGTTGGTGGTGTAGAGCTTGACCATGTCCGGCTTCAGCTTGTTCCAGCCAATGGCTGCGTCCAGCGCTGCGTTGGCCTTGGCCTGATAAGTTTCCAGAACGGCTTTCTTCGACTCAGGGGCTTTGGTCTGTTCAAAGCGCTGAGCGAACATTTGCTGCACTTGCATGTACACCGGAGTGCCCAGTTTGTCAGCGTGCGCCAGGGTCAGGAAAGCTTCGGCACTGGCGTTGTGGCTGGCGGTATCGGCAAAAACCTGGCCGCTGGCGCAAACCAGTGCAACCGCGGTACAGATGGCACGAAGACGAGTCATCGAGTTTCCTTTTCTAGCAGGCGAGGTATAACCCCAAGGGCGCCCATTCTGCGCCTAAAAAAGTGTGTCGCTCAACCCCAAGCCTTGTCGCGACTGATTTAGAGGGGTCGAACGGTCAAATTCCAGACTGATGGAACCACAACCGGCGATCACAGCCTAAACTGCGCTATCAGACCTACAGGAGTGTGCATGATGAGCCGTATCGAAACCGACAGCCTGGGCCAGGTGGAAGTCCCGGATGACGCTTACTGGGGCGCTCAGACGCAACGCTCGCTGATTAATTTCGCCATTGGCAACGAACGCATGCCGCTGGCTGTGTTGCATGCCCTGGCCCTGATCAAGAAAGCCGCGGCACGCGTCAACGATCGTAATGGCGACCTGCCCGCCGACATCGCCCGCCTGATCGAACAAGCGGCCGACGAAGTGCTCGACGGCCAACATGACGACCAGTTCCCGCTGGTGGTCTGGCAGACCGGCAGCGGCACCCAGAGCAACATGAACGTCAACGAAGTGATCGCCGGTCGCGCCAACGAACTGGCCGGCAACCCGCGCGGTGGCAAGAGCCCGGTGCACCCCAACGATCACGTCAACCGCTCCCAGAGTTCCAACGACTGCTTCCCCACGGCCATGCACATCGCGACGGTTCAGGCGGTGCAACAGCATTTGCTGCCGGCGATCGCTGAGTTGTCCGGCGGCTTGGCGGAGCTGTCCGCGCGGCACATGAAACTGGTCAAGACCGGTCGTACCCACATGATGGACGCCACGCCGATTACCTTCGGTCAGGAACTCTCGGCGTTCATCGCACAACTGGATTACGCCGAGCGGGCGATCCGCAACGCGTTGCCGGCGGTTTGTGAACTGGCCCAGGGCGGCACCGCGGTCGGCACCGGGTTGAACTCCCCCCACGGTTTTGGCGAAGCGATCGCCGCCGAACTGGCCGCCCTCTCCGGCCTGCCGTTCGTCACCGCGCCGAACAAATTCGCCGCACTGGCCGGTCATGAGCCACTGACCACGCTGTCCGGCGCCCTGAAAACCCTCGCCGTGACCCTGATGAAAATCGCCAACGACCTGCGCGTGCTGGGCTCCGGACCGCGAGCCGGGTTTGCCGAGGTGAAACTGCCGGCCAACGAGCCGGGCAGCTCGATCATGCCCGGCAAGGTCAACCCGACTCAGTGCGAAGCCCTGTCGATGCTGGCCTGCCAAGTGTTGGGCAATGACGTCGCCATCGGTTTTGCCGCCAGTCAGGGGCACCTGCAATTGAACGTGTTCAAACCGGTGATCATCCACAACCTGCTGCAATCGATCCGCTTGCTGGGCGACGGCTGCAGCAACTTCCAGCAGCATTGCATCGCCGGCCTGGAACCGGATGCCGAGAAAATGGCCGAGCATCTGGAACGAGGCTTGATGCTGGTGACGGCGCTGAACCCGCACATCGGCTACGACAAATCAGCCGAGATTGCCAAGAAGGCCTACAGCGAGGGGCTGACACTGCGTGAGGCGGCGTTGAAGTTGGGGTATCTGACCAATGAAGAGTTCGATGCGTGGGTGAGGCCGGAGAATATGCTGGAGGCAGGGGCCAAGGGTTGAGTTCTCTAGCGCCCGACAGTCAGTCATCGCGGGCAAGCCACGCTCCCACAGGATTTGTGTCAATCACAACACCCGTGAGCGACCCAAAACCTGTGGGAGCGTGGCTTGCCCGCGATGAACGATAACGCGGTCTAACTGGCTGCCATCCGCACCCGCCGTGCCCTGAGCCCGGCGATCAACGATGGCCCCAACGCCACCAGCGCCGACCCGAGCACCACCAGCACCGCCCCGCCATAACCCAGACCGTTGATCGTTTCGGCATGCACAAAATCAGGCCATAACCAGGCCGCCACGGCCACCGCGGCAAAGGTCACCAGCGGCGTGATCGCCAGCGTCGCGCTGACCCGCGACGCTTCCCAATGGGCCAGGGCTTCGGCGAAGGCGCCATACGCGATCAGGGTGTTCAAGCAGCACGCCAGCAGCAGCCAGCCTTGCAGCGGGCTCAGTTGCAGTGCTTCCAGCGGATGCACCCACGGCGTCAGCAACAGCGCGCAGAACAGGTAAATCACCATCATCACCTGCAACGAATTCCACACCGTGAGCAACTGCTTCTGGCCCAAGGCATAGAAGGTCCAGACCGTCGACGCCAACAGCACCATCAGCACACCCGCGGTGTAATCGGTCAGGGAGGTGAGCAACTCGCCCAGGCGCTGATTGAAGAACAGTGCAAAGCCGATCAGCAGCACCAGCAGGCCAATCCCCTGCCCCACGCTGAAACGCTCCTTGAACACGAACAGACTGGCGATCAGCAACATGATCGGGCCCATCTGCACCACCAGTTGTGCGGTGCCGGCGCTGAGCAGGTTCAGGCCCATCAGGTACAGCACGTAGTTGCCGACCAGTCCGAGTACCGCCATCAACACCAACCAGCCACCGCGCGGGCCGAGGACTTTGCGACTCGGCAAGCGTCTGGTCGCCGCCAGATATATGAACAGGCACCCGCCGGACACCATCAGGCGAAACCAGGTCACTGTCACTGGGTCCATCACCAACAGCACTTGCTTGAGTTTGATCGGCAGAATTCCCCACAACAACGCGGTCAGCAAGGCCAGGAATAAACCGTACACCCAGCGACCCGATGAAATATGCATGCTGCCCCCGAAGCCCATTGGCAAGAATGCTCATTCTAGGCTCAGACCGAAGCGCGACACAGGGACAGTTGCCCTCGGGCCGCGAATGAAACTGTGCGGGTCGCACCATGACATTGACGGGATGCCGTCGATCAGCTCGCCAGGCGTTGCAAAGGGTTCATGCATAAGCTCATTGAAACCGCCCTCTGCAGGAGATCGCCCATGTACGGCATGCGCGCCCAGGACACCGCCCCCGCCACGCACTTTCGCTGTGACCGGTTGTGTCGTGTCAATGGGGAGCTGTATTTCACCACCCGGGAACAGACCCTGGAGGGGCCGTTCGATAATCCGGCGACGGCCGAGAAGGAGATCCAGGCTTATATCGAGCGGATGCAGGCTTTGAGCATGAACATGTCATCGAGATGACAACACCCGCGAGCATAACTGCTCTCGCGGGGTGTAAGCGCAACATACAAGGAGCGAGGCTTGCCCGCGAAGGCGACCTCACGGAATTAACGCACCGCCTCAAACAACCCCGTAGCCCCCATCCCACCGCCCACGCACATGGTGACGATGCCGTAGCGCAAGTTGCGTCGCTGCAACTCGCGCACGATGTGCCCGACCTGACGCGAACCGGTCATGCCGAACGGGTGGCCGATGGAAATCGAGCCGCCATTGACGTTGTATTTGTCGTTGTCGATTTCCAGCCGATCGCGGCTGTACAGGCATTGCGAGGCGAACGCTTCATTGAGCTCCCACAAATCAATGTCGGCAATCTGCAACCCCTTGGCCTTGAGCAACTTCGGCACCGAGAACACCGGGCCGATGCCCATCTCGTCCGGCTGGCACCCGGCCACGGTGAAACCGCGAAAGAAGGCTTTGGGCTTGAGCCCCAGCGCCAGGGCCTTTTCCAGGCTCATCACCAGGGTCATCGAAGCACCGTCGGACAGCTGCGAAGAGTTGCCGGCCGTTACTGAGCCGTCTTCGGCAAACACCGGTCTCAATCCCGCCAGGCTTTGCAGGGTGGTGTCGGGGCGGTTGCAGTCGTCGTGATCGACAATGCCGTCGAGGATCTGCACCTGGCCGGTGGCCTTGTCTTCAACGCGATACTTCACCGCCATCGGCACGATTTCATCGTTGAACAACCCGGCGGCCTGCGCCAGAGCGGTACGTTGCTGGCTTTGCAGGGCGTACAGATCCTGCTCTTCACGACTGACGCTGTAACGACGCGCGACGATCTCGGCCGTCTGGCCCATGGGGAAATAGATACCTGGCACCTGCTCTTTCAGCAGCGGGTTGATCAGGTGGTCGGTGTTGACGCTTTTCATGGTCAGGCTGATCGACTCGACACCGCCGGCGACGATGATGTCGCTGCAACCGGAAGCGATCTGATTGGCGGCAATCGCGATGGCCTGCAAGCCCGACGAACAGAAGCGGTTAAGGGTCATGCCACCCGTGCCGATGCCCAGGTGCGACAGCACCGCGACGTTGCGACCGATGTTGTAACCCTGGGCACCTTCGTTGGAACCGGCGCCGACGATGCAATCCTCGACGCTGGACGGGTCGACGTCATTGCGCGTGAGCAGCGCGTTGACACAGTGGGCCGCCATGTCGTCGGGACGGGTCATGTTGAACTTGCCGCGAAAGGATTTGGCCAGGCCGGTCCGCACGCTGTCGACGATCACCACTTCACGCATGGCATACACCTCATTGTTGTTGTCAGTCGGGAGTTGGACCGAGCATAAGTCCGACTCATGACTGACCGCGACAATCATTCACCCCGCGTATGCGTAACCATCGGCTCAGCGCTTGCGCTTTTGCAGTTTCTTCTCCCGTTTGTCGGACTTTTCGAATGCTGCTTCCAGCGCCTCATTGAGGGTGCGCAATACCTTGACCCGCGCCCAGCGCTTGTCGTTGGCCTCCACCAGGGTCCAGGGCGATACCTCGGTGCTGGTGCGGTCGACCATATCGCCGACCGCAGCGCGGTAATCGTCCCACTTGTCGCGGTTACGCCAGTCGTCTTCAGTAATCTTGAAACGCTTGAAGGGGATCTCTTCGCGCTCCTGGAAGCGCTCCATCTGAGTCTGTTTGTCGATGGTCAGCCAGAACTTGACCACGATCACCCCGGCATCGTCGAGCTGCTCTTCGAAGTCGTTGATCTCGCTGTAGGCACGCAACCAGTCCGCCTCGCTGCAAAAACCCTCGATGCGCTCCACCAGCACCCGGCCATACCAGGAACGATCGAACACAGTGAATTTTCCCCGCGCCGGAATATGCCGCCAGAACCGCCAGAGATACGGCTGCGCCCGTTCTTCTTCGGTAGGCGCGGCGATCGGCACGATGTTGTACTGACGTGGGTCGAGTGCCGCGGCCACCCGACGGATCGCCCCGCCCTTGCCTGCCGCGTCGTTGCCCTCGAACACCGCGATCAACGCGTGACGACGCATGCGTTTGTCGCGCATCAGCCCGGAAAACCGTGCCTGCTCGGTAATCAGTTGCTCTTCGTAATCGTCCTTGTCCAGGTTCAGGGTCAGGTCCAGGCTGTCGAGCAGATTCACGTGATCGACGCTGGGAGACAAGGGCGCGGCACTGACTTTGTGCGGGTGAATCCTGGGTCTCTTGAGCGCGCTCTGCAGGCCCTCGAGCAGAATCTTGCCAACCGCCAGGCTGCGATAACGCGCATCCAGGCCAGCAATCACGTGCCACGGCGCGTAGTCGCGGCTGGTGCGGCGCAGTACCCGTTCGCCGTACTTCACGAACTTGTCGTAGGTCGCGGATTGTTGCCAGTCCAGCGGGCTGATGCGCCAGCTGTGCAGCGGATCGTCGTTCAGCGCCTTGAGCCGCGCTTTCATTTGCTTCTTGGAGAGGTGAAACCAGAACTTGAAGATCAGCGCGCCTTCGTCGCACAACATCTTCTCCAGTCGCTCGGCGCCGTTGATGGCTTGATCGAGTCGCGGATCCTTGAACAAACCATGAACCCGCCCTTGCAGCATCTGGCTGTACCAGTTACCGAAGAAAATCCCCATGCGCCCCTTGGCCGGGAGCATCCGCCAGTAGCGCCAGGCGGGTGGTCGAGCCAGCTCTTCGTCAGTCTGCTGGTCGAAGGTGCGGACCTCGATCAGGCGCGGGTCCATCCATTCGTTGAGCAACTTGACCGTCTCGCCCTTGCCGGCCCCTTCGATGCCGTTGATCAAAATGATCACTGGAAAACGGTGTTGCTGCCGAAGTTCGAACTGCGCTTCAAGCAAGGCTTCACGCAGGGCCGGCACTTCGGCTTCATAGGTTTCTTTGTCAATGGCATGACCGATTTCGGCGGATTCGAACATGGAGACGCTCCTTCCAGGATTGAGCAAGACTAGCGGATTGACGTCTCATGCGCAGGACAAATCCACCTTTGAGACTGATACGAACCCTGTGGCGAGGGAGCTTGCTCCCGCTGGACGGCGAAGCCGTCCCGATATCAAAAAACTTATACTCCGGGGGTACATAGACAACCAACTTGCGGCTGCTTCGCACCCGAGCGGGAGCAAGCTCCCTCGCCACAAAACGACGATTCTCCCTGCCCCCCGAATGTGGCACTTGCCACGGATCAAGCACCACCGTGGCGATCGGCTAGAATGGCGGTCTTGCCGTTGCCGAGCCTGCCATGAAACCTGTATTGCCCCACGCCCAGCTCGACTGGGACGACCAAGGTCGCCCGCGTTCGCGGGTGTTCGATGATGTGTACTTTTCCGACCAGTCGGGCCTTGAAGAAACCCGTTACGTGTTTCTGGAGCAAAACAATTTGCGCGACCGCTTCGCCGCATTGCCGGCGGGTGGGCGACTGGTGATTGGCGAAACAGGTTTCGGCACCGGACTGAATTTTCTCTGTGCCTGGCAGTTGTTCGAACAGCACGCAGTGGCCGGTGCGCGGCTGCATTTTGTCAGTGTCGAAAAGTACCCGCTGAGCACCGCCGATCTGCAACGGGCCCTGGCGTTATGGCCGGATCTCAAGCCGTTCGCCGATCAATTGCTGGCGCAATACGTGGCGATTCATCAAGGTTTCCAGCGCCTGGTGCTGGGCAATGGCCGCGTCACACTGACCCTGCTGATTGGTGATGCACTGGAGCAGTTACCGCAACTGGACGCGCAGATCGACGCCTGGTTTCTCGACGGTTTCGCCCCGGCGAAAAACCCCGACATGTGGACTGCCGAGCTGTTTGCCGAACTGGCACGTCTGGCGGCACCCGGCTCGACCATCAGCACCTTCACCAGCACCGGCTGGGTACGCCGTCTGTTGAACGCCGCAGGCTTCAAGATGAAACGCACGCCGGGCATCGGTCACAAGTGGGAGATCCTGCGGGGCACCTTTCTTGGCTGGCCTGAAGAGACCGCACCACCTGCCGCGACTAAACCCTGGTTCGCTCGCCCAACCCCGCCGACCGGCGAGCGCCGCGCCCTGGTGATCGGTGCTGGGCTGGCCGGTTGCGCCAGCGCCGCCAGTCTCGCCGCGCGGGGTTGGCAAGTGAGCCTGTTGGAGCGCCACGAAGCACTGGCGCAGGAAGCCTCGGGCAACCCTCAGGGTGTGCTGTACCTCAAGCTTTCGGCCCACGGCACCGCGCTGTCGCAATTGATCGTCAGCGGTTTTGGTTACACCCGGCGCCTGCTGGAACAGTTGCAGCGCGGCGTCGACTGGGACGATTGCGGGGTCTTGCAACTGGCCTTCAATGCCAAGGAAGCCGAACGTCAGGCGCAATTGGCCGCGGCTTTTTCGCCAGGCCTGGTACACCTGCTCGATCAACCGCAAGCACAGGCCCGGGCCGGCATCGAACTGGAGCACGGCGGCCTGTTCTTCCCCGAAGGCGGCTGGGTTCATCCTCCTGCGTTGTGCCAGTGGCAGGCGTCTTCAACGAACATTCAGTGGCTGCCCCATCGCGAGGTGCTGGAACTGCGCAAGGTGGAGGATCAATGGCAGGCCTGGGACGGCGAGACACTGCTGGCCAGCGCGCCCGTGGTGATTCTCGCCGGTGCCTCCGAGATCAAACGCTTCCCCCAGAGCGCCGAGCTGCCCCTCAAACGCATTCGCGGCCAGATCACCCGACTGGCGCAAACCCCTGAAAGCCAGAGCCTGGCGACCGTTGTCTGCGCCGAAGGCTATGTGGCGCCTGCTCGTCTGGGCGAACACACCCTCGGCGCCAGCTTCGATTTCAATAGTGATGATCTGACCCCGACCGTCGCCGAGCACCTCGGTAACCTGGCGTTGCTCGAAGAAATCTCCACCGACCTGGTCACCCGCCTGCATGTTCAAGACCTGGACCCGCAGCAGCTTGAAGGGCGCGCGGCGTTCCGCTGCACCAGTCCCGATTACCTGCCGATTGTCGGACCGTTGGCCGATCAGGCCAGCTTCGCCAATGCCTATGCCGCGCTGAGCAAAGATGCCCGGCAAGTGCCCGATGTGCCCTGCCCGTGGCTTGATGGGTTTTACGTCAACAGCGGTCATGGTTCTCGCGGTTTGATCACCGCGCCATTGTCCGGCGAACTGTTGGCGGCATGGCTTGAGAACGAGCCTTTGCCCTTGCCCAAAGCCGTGGCCGAGGCCTGCCATCCCAACCGTTTTGCCTTGCGCCAGTTGATTCGCGGAAAAGTCTGATACACCGACTTATAACTTATCGGTCTAAAACTCCAGGGATTCAGCCGGGTCAGTTTCCGGGTACCCGCCGTTTTTGGCGGGTATCGATTGACCCTCCCCAACGGAAAAACCGGTAAGGACTTATGTGCGGATTAGCTGGAGAATTACGTTTCGACCATCAACCTGCGGACCTCGCAGCCATTGAACGAATCACCCATCACCTGGCCCCTCGCGGCCCTGATGCGTGGGGCTTCCACAGCCAAGGCCCGATTGCCCTGGGCCATCGGCGCCTGAAAATCATGGACCTGTCGGACGGCTCGGCGCAGCCGATGATCGATAACCAACTGGGCCTGTCCCTGGCCTTCAACGGCGCTATCTACAACTTCCCGGAACTGCGCACCGAGCTGGAAAGCCTCGGTTATGCCTTCTACTCCGGTGGCGACACCGAAGTGCTGCTCAAGGGCTATCACGCCTGGGGTGAAGCGCTGTTGCCCAAGCTCAACGGCATGTTCGCCTTCGCCATTTGGGAACGTGACGCCCAGCGTCTGTTCATCGCCCGCGACCGTCTCGGTGTGAAGCCGCTGTATCTGTCGCGCACTGGTCAGCGCCTGCGCTTTGCCTCGGCATTGCCGGCATTGCTTAAGGGCGGCGACATCAACCCGATCCTCGATCCGGTGGCGCTCAATCATTACCTGAACTTCCACGCGGTGGTCCCGGCCCCTCGCACCTTGCTGGCGGGCATCGAAAAACTGCCCCCGGCCAGCTGGATGCGTATCGAAGCCGACGGCACCACCGAGCAGAAAACCTGGTGGACCCTGCCCTACGGCCCACATGCCGACGAACTGAATCTGACCCTCGAAGACTGGCGCGATCGCGTGCTCGACAGCACCCGCGAAGCGGTGGCGATCCGTCAACGGGCGGCGGTGGATGTCGGTGTGCTGCTGTCCGGTGGCGTCGATTCGAGTCTGTTGGTGGGGCTGTTGCGCGAAGTCGGGGTAGAAGACTTGTCGACCTTTTCCATCGGTTTCCAGGATGCCGGTGGCGAGCGCGGTGATGAATTTCAGTATTCGGACTTGATCGCCAAACACTACGGCACCCGGCACCATCAACTGCGTATCGACGAACAAGAGATCATCGAGCAACTGCCGGCAGCGTTCCGCGCCATGAGCGAGCCGATGGTCAGCCATGACTGCATTGCCTTCTACCTGCTGTCCCGGGAAGTGGCCAAGCATTGCAGAGTGGTGCAGAGCGGCCAGGGCGCGGACGAGTTGTTCGCCGGGTATCACTGGTATCCGCAGGTGGACGACGCGAGCGATCCGTATGCGGCATATCGCGATGCGTTTTTCGACCGCAGCTATGCCGACTATGCCGCCACAGTGCAGCCGAAATGGCTGACAGCCAACGATGCCGCCGGCGACTTCGTGAAGGAACATTTCGCACAGCCCGGTGCCGACGCGGCGGTGGACAAAGCCCTACGCCTGGACAGCACCGTGATGCTGGTGGACGACCCCGTCAAACGGGTCGACAACATGACCATGGCCTGGGGCCTGGAAGCGCGCACGCCGTTTCTCGACTATCGCCTGGTGGAATTGTCAGCGCGGGTGCCGGGCAAATTCAAACTGCCGGATGGCGGCAAGCAAGTCCTGAAAGAGGCGGCGCGGCGGGTGATTCCGAGCGAAGTGATCGATCGCAAAAAAGGCTACTTCCCGGTGCCAGGTCTCAAGCATTTGCAGGGCGACACACTGAACTGGGTGCGTGAACTGCTGCTCGATCCGAGTCAGGATCGCGGCTTGTTCAACCCCGCCATGCTCGACCGCCTGCTGACCGATCCGCAAGGCCAGTTGACCCCGTTGCGCGGCTCCAAGCTGTGGCAATTGGCGGCCCTGAACCTGTGGCTCAGTGAACAAGGAATCTGATCGATGAAACCCCACGCCACGGCTTACAGCCAACGCCTGTTGCGCGGTCAGGCGCCCTCCTACGAACGCTTGCAGGCACGCCTGGCCGAAGACGGCAGTGCATTGAGCGCCGCGCCCATCGCCGTGCATTGCGGTTGGGGCCGGTTGTTAATCGGCCATACCTTTCCCGATGCGGCGAGCCTCGCCCAAGAGTTGCTCAATGAGCAGCCCGGTGAGCGGGACATCGCCTTGTACGTCGCCGCCCCCCAGCAAGTGCTGGGGCTGGAACCGGCGCAACTGTTTCTCGACCCGTCCGATACTTTGCGCCTGTGGTTCAGCGATTACCGTCAGGCCACCCGGGTGTTTCGCGGTTTTCGCATTCGTCGGGCGCAAAGCGAGGCGGACTGGCAGGCGATCAATCAGCTGTATCAGGCCCGCGGCATGCTGCCGATCGATGCAGGTTTGCTGACGCCCCATCATCAGGGCGGCCCGGTGTACTGGCTGGCCGAAGACGAGGACAGCGGCGCGATTATCGGCAGCGTCATGGGCCTCAATCACCACAAGGCGTTCAACGATCCGGAAAACGGCAGCAGCCTGTGGTGCCTGGCGGTCGATCCGCAATGTTCCCGCCCAGGCGTCGGTGAAGTGCTGGTGCGGCACTTGATCGAACACTTCATGAGCCGTGGGCTGAGTTACCTGGACCTGTCGGTGCTGCACAACAACCGTCAGGCGAAAAATCTTTACGCCAAGCTCGGTTTTCGCAACTTGTCGACCTTTGCGATCAAGCGCAAGAACGGTATCAACCAGCCGTTGTTTCTCGGCCCCGGCCCCGAAGCCGAGTTCAATCCGTATGCGCGGATCATCGTCGAAGAGGCTCATCGGCGCGGTATTGAGGTGCAGGTGGATGACGCGCAAGCCGGTCTGTTTACCTTGATCCACGGCAGTCGTCGGGTGCGTTGCCGCGAATCCCTGAGCGATCTGACCAGCGCCATCAGCATGACCTTGTGCCAGGACAAAAGCCTGACTCACAAGGTGCTGAAAAACGCCGGCCTCAAACTGCCCGCCCAACAACTGGCGGGAAGCGCGGACGACAATCTGGCGTTTCTCGACGAGCACGAACGGGTGGTGGTCAAACCGCTGGACGGTGAACAGGGCCAAGGGGTGGCGGTGGATTTGCGCAGCATTGAGGAGGTCCAGCAAGCCATCGAAAACGCCCGTGCACTCGACAGTCGAGTGCTGCTGGAAAGTTTTCACGAAGGCCTCGATTTGCGGATTCTGGTGATCGGCTTCGAGGTGGTCGCGGCTGCCATTCGCCGGCCGGCGGAAGTGGTGGGCGATGGTCAGCATTCCATCAGTGCGCTGATCGAAGCCCAGAGTCGTCGCCGTCAGGCGGCAACCAGCGGCGAAAGCAAAATCCCGCTGGATCAGGAGACTCAACGCACCTTGCAGGCGGCGGGTTATGACTACGCCAGCATTCTGCCGGCCGGCGAGCACTTGTTCGTACGGCGCACGGCGAATCTTCATACCGGCGGCATCCTTGAAGACGTCACGGCGATTCTGCATCCAGCCTTGGTGGACGCGGCGGTGCGCGCGGCGCGAGCGCTGGATATTCCGATGGTCGGGCTCGACCTGATGGTACCGGCCGCCGACCAGCCGCAGTACGTGTTTATCGAAGCCAATGAACGCGCCGGCCTGGCCAACCATGAACCGCAGCCGACGGCCGAGCGGTTTGTAGATTTGTTGTTTGCACATAGTCAGCCGGCAGTCCCTTAGTGATGTGTTGTCTGTACCAACACCATCAGGAGTTTCCATGACCAGCAAAATTCCCGAACCGGATCTCGATTACCTGCAAAAAGTCCTGCTGGAAATGCTCGCCATTCCCAGCCCCACCGGGTTCACCGACACCATCGTGCGGTACGTCGCCGAGCGCCTTGAAGAACTGGGCATTCCCTTTGAAATGACCCGTCGCGGCACTATCCGCGCGACTCTCAAGGGCAAGAGGAACAGTCCGGACCGAGCAGTCTCCGCTCACCTGGATACCATTGGCGCGGCGGTTCGCGCGATCAAGGACAACGGACGCCTGACCCTGGCGCCCGTCGGCTGCTGGTCCAGCCGTTTTGCCGAGGGCAGCCGCGTCAGCCTGTTCACCGACAACGGCGTGATCCGCGGCAGCGTGTTGCCGCTGATGGCTTCCGGGCACGCGTTCAACACCGCCGTGGATGAAATGCCGATCAGCTGGGATCACATCGAATTGCGCCTGGACGCCTATTGCGCCACCCGCGCCGATTGCGATTCGCTGGGGATCAGCGTCGGCGATTTCGTCGCCTTCGACCCGTTGCCGGAGTTCACCGAAAGCGGCCACATCAGCGCCCGTCACCTCGACGACAAGGCTGGCGTTGCCGCACTGCTGGCGGCACTGAAAGCGATTGTCGACAGCGGCGAAGAGTTGATGATCGACTGCCATCCGCTGTTCACCATCACCGAGGAAACCGGCAGTGGTGCGGCGGCTGCCCTGCCCTGGGATGTCAGCGAATTCGTCGGCATCGACATCGCGCCGGTCGCGCCCGGCCAGCACTCCAGCGAACACGCGGTGAGCGTGGCGATGCAGGATTCCGGCGGGCCTTATGACTATCATCTGTCGCGGCATCTGCTACGCCTGGCCGCTGACAACGAACTGCCGGCACGTCGGGACCTGTTCCGCTATTACTTCAGCGATGCTCACTCGGCCGTCACCGCCGGCCATGACATTCGCACCGCCCTGCTGGCCTTCGGTTGCGACGCCACTCACGGCTACGAACGTACCCACATCGACAGCCTTGCCGCTCTCAGCCGTTTGCTCGGCGCCTACATTCTCAGCCCGCCGGTATTCGCCAGCGATGCACAACCAGCCACGGGATCGCTGGAGCGGTTCAGTCACCAGATCGAGCACGAGACGCAGATGGAAAGCGATACCCGGGTACCGTCGGTGGATAGCCTGCTGGGACAGCGCACAGAAAGCTGAGGCGAACACTGGTGATGTGTTCATATCCGCCGTAGCATCGCGCCAATGTTTAACCGAGGTGCCTTATGCTGATCCCCCACGACCAACTTGAAGTCGACACCCTGACCCGCCTGATCGAGGATTTCGTGACCCGTGACGGCACGGACAACGGCGATGACACGCCGCTGGAAACCCGTGTGTTGCGTGTGCGTCAGGCATTGACCAAGGGCCAGGCGCTGATCGTCTTCGATCCGGAAAGCGAGCAATGCCAGTTGATGCTCAAGCACGACGTGCCCAAGCACCTGTTCGACTGAAGCCCTTAACGAGCCTTGGCTTTTGCCTGTTTGATCTGGATGCGCTCGTAGACTTCGGCGCGGTGTACGTTGACCTGCTGTGGCGCTTCAACACCGAAGCGCACACTGCTTCCGTTGACGGCGAGCACCCGCACGGAAATGTTGTCACCAATGGATATCAATTCGCCCACAACGCGACTGAGTACAAGCATGGCATTCATCCTTCAGGGTTACCGGTCCCTGAAGATGCCCTGCGCAGAGCGGGTCTTCAATGCAACGACCGCAAAACAGTCCCGCCCTACAATGCAGGCTGCATCACCCTGACGGACGTGTCTGACAAACCGCTTGAATGAAGGACCGATCCGTCAGGAAGCGGTAAGGCGCGGACCAAACAAAATGACAGTCGCCCCGAGTACACACAGCGCCACGCCGATCCAGTCCGAGCCCAATGGTCGAATCCGCTCGACCACCGCCAGCCAACCAACCGACGAGATGATGTAGATGCCGCCGTAGGCGGCATAGGCGCGACCGGCGTAGTTCGCTTCGACCCGGGTCAGCAGCAGCGCGAATAACGTCAGGCTGAGCAAGGCCGGGATGACCCACCACACGCTTTTACCCTGGCGCAGCCACATCCAGAAAGCGAAGCAGCCGGCGATTTCGAACAGCGCGGCGAGGAAAAACCACAGGTAATTGAGCATGCAGACGTCTCGTTGGGATGGCCGGTTGGCGGCCACCCTAACGACGGTGTTGCGCACAGGCAAGTTCAGCCTGCGTTTTGTTTGGCCTTGGCGCGCATTTTGTCGGCCATCACAGTCATTTCGTTGTAGAGCAATTGCGGGTCTTTCTGTTTGATCGCCCAGGCCATACGGCCCTGCTCGTGAGGCAGGATCAAGAATTCGCCAGCGGCGACCTGCTGATAGATGTAGTCGGCAATGTCAGCAGCGGTGATCGGTGAGCTTTCCAGCAATTTGCCGACCTGGGCTTTCATGGCCGGGGTCGGGCCACGGAAGGAGTCCAGTAGATTGGTCTGGAAGAACGACGGGCAAACTACATGCACGCTGACTTCCTCATGGGCCAGTTCAATCAGCAAACTTTCGGACAACGCCACCACACCTGCCTTGGCCACGTTGTAGTTGCTCATGGCCGGGCCTTGCATCAGCGCCGCCATCGAGGCGATGTTGATGATTTTGCCTTTGCTTTTCTCCAGCAGCGGCAGGAAGGCCTTGCAGCCCTTGACCACGCCCATCAGGTTGATCGCGATTTGCCAATCCCAGTCCTCCAGCGACAGTTCACTGAAGAACCCGCCCGAGGCCACGCCGGCATTGTTGACGATGACATCGATACCGCCGAGTTTCTCTTCGCAGGCTTGGGCGAAGGCGGTCAACTGACTGTAGTCGCGCACATCGCAGCGCTGAATGAAGCCGTCACCGCCAGCTTCGCGCACCAACTTGAGGGTTTCCTGCAGGCCGGGCTCACTGACATCCGACAAGGCCAGCTGCCAGCCTTCACGCGCCCAGCGCAGCGCGATTTCGCGACCCAGGCCTGAGCCCGCGCCAGTGATCATCATGCGATTTTGCATAGCAAACAGCCTTGTTGTTCCGGGGAAGATGCACCGAGTGTAGCGAAGGATAATGCGCGACCCACGCTCCATCAGAGTGCTGAATGGCCAGCGATGAACCACGGCGCGGTGCGGTTGTTTCAACTTCGAAACAGAGCAAAAGAAATAAACATACTTTCCAAAAACATTAAAAAAACTTGGAATTTTTCTTCATAGCCATGAGTCGGATTTTTTAAGCAGCTAGGATTAATACAAGTCCAGCTGATGGCTAAAACGCCAGGTCAAACCCACAACGCTTCCAACAAGGAAATAGACATGGGCACAATTCTTATCGTTATTCTTATCCTGTTGCTGATAGGCGGCCTGCCGGTCTTCCCGCACTCCAGAAGTTGGGGTTATGGCCCGTCCGGTATCATCGGCGTGGTGTTGGTGGTGCTGTTAATCCTATTGCTGCTTGGCAAGATATAGAGATTCTACCGGCAAAAAAAAGAGGCCCTGCGAAGGGCCTCTTTTGTATTCCGGAAAAACTTAGTCCGGTTTGCCGTCAACCACACCGGCGGTGTTGTCCAACAGGCTCTTGGTAGCCGTCTGGATGAACGACTCGAGCTTCTGCTTGAGCGCCGCTTCGTCAGCCGATGCCGGGATCACTTCACCTTTCGGGTTAGCGCCCAGTTCGTATTGATACAACCTTGGCGGCATCTCTTTAGGCAGTACCAGCACGCGGTCCGCGGTGAGCAAGGCGACCGTCTGATCGCTGCCCGACGGCTTGATCATGCCGAAACCCTTGTCACCTTCCGGCAGGTTCAGCAAGTCACGCCCCCAGCATTGATGGACCACATCGCCACCCACGCGGCCCATGATGGTCGGCACGATGTCGATCTGGGTGCCCACAGTGTGGTCGACCTGACCGAATTTTTCCTGTATGCCCGGCCCGATCATCAGCATCGGCACGTTGAAGCGGCCCAGGTCCATTTCGGTGATCTGTTGTTCATTGCCAAAACCGTGGTCGCCGACGATCACGAACAGGGTTTCCTTGAAGTACGGCTCTTTGCGAGCCTTTTCAAAGAACTGACCCAATGCCCAGTCGGAGTAGCGCATGGCGGTCAAGTGTTCGTTGAGGCTGCCACGATCGGTCACGCGCTCCACCGGCAATGGTGTCGGCAAGGCGTATGGCGTGTGGTTGGACAGGGTTTGCAGCAAGGCATAGAACGGTTTCTTGTCCTTGCCGTCGCGGGCTTTCAACTCTTCCAGGCCACGGTTGAACATGTCCTGGTCAGACACGCCCCAGGTCGGGTCGGAGAACACCGGGTTGACGAAGTCATTGCGCCCGATGAAGTTGGTCATGCCCTGGTTGCTGAAGAAGCCCGACTGGTTGTCCCAGGCGAAGTCGCCGTTATAAACATACACATCGTCGTAGCCACGAGTGCTGAGCAACTGTGGCAAGCCGGACAGTTTGTGGCTGCCTTCCGGGGTCTGCATCAGGTATTCGAAACCTGGCAGGTTCGGGAAGCAGGCCATGGTGGCGAACATACCTTGGTGGGTATGGGTGCCGTTGGAGAAGAAACGGTCGAACAACAGACCTTCTTTCGACAGTTTGTCGAAGGAAGGCGTGATCTCGCCCGGACGTCCCAGAGCGCCCACCGAGTGACCGGCGAAGCTTTCCATCAGGATCACCACGACGTTCTTGATCGGCAGTGTCTTGTTGGCGTCGGGGGTGTAGTTGCGACGCACCGCGGCGGTCTCCGGGTTCACCAGTTTGTCGCTCGGAGTCAGCAGCATATCGCGCACGGTCTGCTGGGCCAGAGGTTGTTCCAGTGTGGCTTTCCAGATGTTGTCGCGCTCTTCGGACATCCGGCTCTTGGCCGCGGCGATCAGCGACAGCGTGCCGTTGAGGCCCAACTGGTTGGCGAAATTCGAGTCGGTGGTGTAGACGTCACCCCAACGCAGCGGCGGGCCCTGGCGCAGGGTGCCACGCGCCGCGACCACACAGACCATCAGGCAGACCACGAACACCACGCCGCGCGCATACCACGGAGCGACCTGGCGCGTGCCGATGCTGCCACCGCTGAACGGCCCGCGAGGACGTGTGGCGCGGTCGGCGCCCTTGAACGCGAGGGTCAGAATCAACGTGCCCACACCCCAGGCCAACAGGTAGCGAACTACCGGAAAACCGTACCAGAGCATGCTCATCACGGTTTTCGGGTCTTCTTTCACATACTGGAAGACCAGGCCGTTGAGGCGCTGGTGGAACTCGCGGTAAAAGTCCATCTCCATCAGGCCGAGGAACAGCGCGATACTCGAGGCAACAGTCAACCAGAGCCGGAAGAACCCGCGGGCCGCCATGGCCCGGGCGCTGAACAGGGCCAGCAGCAGCGGAACGCTGAGGTAAACCACCAGGCGCAGGTCGAAACGCAAGCCATTGGCGAACGCTTCCAGGAAGGTCGAAGCCGGTGTGTCGAGGATCATCGAGCGGTTGTAGACCAGCAGCGCGACGCGCAGCAGGCTGAACATGACCATCATGATCAGGGCGCACAACAGCGTGTAGGCCAGATGCGATTTGACGGTCGGTTGCAGCAGGCGACTAGTAGCTCGCTGCTGATTCAGGGCGTCCGGGTTTGCCATGTCGTTTTAGGACCCATTGGAAGTTGAAGTTACAAAAATACAGTGGCGCCTTGCCCTCTGTTGGCCATCCTCGGCCCCGGGGCGTGCGCGGTGCGCAAATGTTGCACGATCAACCGCGGCATTGCCATTGATTACTGCCCGACAGCCAAACTGCCGCTCATAGCGGTCAGGGACAAGCGGCGTGGGCGCAAAGTTGCGGGGTTGATTCGTTGAGGCGAATTGTCTTGGAGAGATTGTGAAAATTTCGTTCAACGCATATCCGGAAACAAAATAACTCCCCTCCCCTGGTAGAAATGAAACGCCCCGATTTGATCGGGGCGTTGTTGAACAGGCCGCATCAACTGGATACGCGGCTACTTCTCGGCGCGTTCTTTCAGGGCTTTGAGAGTATTGAACGGCGCATCGACCACGAACTTGTTGGCCAACCACGACGGCACGCTGCCGCCTGGATCAGTGTGAACCTGATAAGTCACTTCGACTTGATCGCCTTTAGGCACGAACTTCCAGAAACCCTTGACCTGGGCGACCCGTACAAAACCCTTTTCTTCCGGAAGGTACTTCGGCTGCCCTTCCAGCTCGCGGGTCAGGCTGCCATCAGCGCCGTCAACGGTAGTGACATGCAACACCGAATCGCGAGCAGTGACCGGCCAGGGTGTATTGAACTGAGTGTAGGTCCAGCTCTGGTTGCCTTCGTGCTTGAGCAGCTTCTGGACCTTGCACTCGTGAATCCAGGCGCAGGCTCCCGGAACATCTTCCTGCAGTGCACGCAGTTTGGCCATGGTGGTCTTCATGATCGTTACACCACGGTAAGCCTTGTATTGGGAACCGGCCACCTCACTCAAGGACACCTTGATGCCATCTTCGTCCTTGGCGGTTTTCCAGTCTTCGGCCTGGGCCGTGGAGGCCAGCAAAACCGTCAAACCACACAGCACAGCGATACGATGCAGCGAACCCATAGTCTTATTCCTTATTGTTGAAGTTCCGTTCGTTGAACACATCACGCGGCCGTCATTTGCTCCCACCAGCCCAGCAATTTGATCGCTTCGTCGCGGCTGCTTCCGCAAACCTCGACATCGGCCTCAAATGCCGAACACACCGCGGGGCGTTCCGGCTTGCCGAAAATGCTGCACAGGTTATCGGCAGACAGTTGTACGCATCGTTCTCCGGCGGCTTTGCCATTGGGCATGCCGGGAATCGGCGAACTGATGGAAGGGGCAATGCAACAGGCGCCACAGCCTTCACGGCATCTCATGACGACAAGCTCCTCGCGACGAGCAATGTGTTAAAGGGACGCGGCACAGAGTAACGGCTAAAACAGTTGTTTTAAATTACCCGGGCCCGGGTTTTTACGCTCAAACGAACGTGACTGACCAGTCTCCGACAAAGCGTCTGTTTCGCGGGTCACGAACAGGGGGAAATTTACTGCTTGAACTCGAATTCCAGTGCCGCGCCTTCAACGTCCCGGCGCTCTTCGTTGCGCCGTTGCAGCTGCATTTCGTTGCTGATCAGGCGACCGTTCAGCTGAAACGGACTGCTTTTGCCACCGAACATTTGCGGCAACACCGCATCGTGTCGAGGCAACGGTACCGTGCCGACCGGTTTCAATTCATCGACCTTATCCTTGGGCAAGCTCAAGTCGAGATTGGCGGGAGGGAGGTTGGTTTTCAACACTTCGCTGGCTGGTTTTGACTTGGAAGCAATGGGAGAACGCTTTTTGACCGGGGCAGCCTTTTTTTTGACCGGAGCGGTTTTTATAGCCGTCGCCGGTTTTTTCGCGGTTGCGGCGGCTGTCGGTTTTTCCTGAACGGAAGCCGCCATGACACCTTCCGCATGACAAGTCATCAACAGGCAGATCAATAACCAGGCAGAAGGAAAAATCGGCTTCATGGACCCAACGACGCGAACGGCAGAAGGTTATATGCTCGCCTGTTGGAGGCGACAAGACAAGCGGGCAGTTCATAACTGCCCCGCAAGTCAAAAACCGCTCGTTGTCTCCTGACACAATTGCGTCGCCAGCAGCCCCAGTGTCATCAATGCACGCTCGGCCTCGCGGTTCCAGGGGATGCCGCAGTTCAGGCGAATGCAGTGATTGAATTGCTCGGTGTTACTGAAAATAAGCCCCGGCGCAATGCTGATGCCCTGCTGCAGCGCACGCACATGCAACTCTTGCGTATTGACCCGCCCCGGCAAACTGACCCACAGAATGAAACCGCCGGTAGGCCGGGTCATCTGTGTGCCTTCCGGGAAGTATTGCTGCACTGCCAGTTGGAAAGCGCTGAGGTTCTTGCGGTACTCCTGACGGATGTAACGCAAATGCCGGTCGTACCCGCCGTTCTCCAGATAGGCGGCAATGCCCATTTGCGTGACACTGCAGGCCGAATGCGTGCTGAACGTCTGCAAGCGCTGAATTTCCTGCTGGTACTTGCCGGCAATCATCCAGCCGATCCGCACGCCGGGCGACAGGGTTTTGGAGAAGCTGGAGCAATAAATCACCCGATCCAGCCGGTCATAGGCCTTGAGCGATTTGGTGCGCCCCTGCTCGAACATCAGCTCGCCATAAATATCGTCTTCAACGATCTGGATATCGAAATCCGAGGCCAGGCGCAGCAGTTGTTTCTGCCGCTCTTCGGGCATGGTGCCGCCCAAGGGATTGCTCAGGCGCGTGGTCAGCACCAGTGCCTTGATCGACCACTGGTTGGCCGCCAATTGCAAGGCCTCGAGGCTCATGCCGGTGGCCGGATCGCTGGGGATCTCGATGACTTTCAGCCCCAGCAGGTCGGCCAGTTGCAGCAAACCGTAATAGGTCGGCGACTCGGCGGCGATCAGATCGCCCGGCCGGGTCAATACGCGCAGAGACATCTGCAATGCATCGACGCAGCCGTGGGTGATTACCACTTCCGACGGATCAACCACCACGCCGGCATCGCGCATGCGGATCGCCACTTGCCGACGCAACGGCTCGAAACCAGGGCTGAACATATAGCTGAACGCGCGCGGACTATGGAAACGGGTGACTTTGGCCAGTTGCTGATGCAGTGCCCGCACCGGCAGATAATCGACACTCGGTACAGCCGCGCCCAACGGGAAGACCCCCTCACGGCGGGATTCGACCAGGACTTGCTGAATGATGCTGCTGCGGGTGACCAGGCCTGGGCGCTCGACCCGGGCGATGTCCGGGGTCGGTGCCGTCAGGGCGGGTGTCTGGTGCACGTAGTAACCGGATTGCGGCCGGGCACGGATCAGCCCTTGATCTTCAAGGTTGGCGTAGGCCTGCAACACCGTCGCATGGCTGACGTTGAGCTGCGAGCTCATCTTGCGCACTGAAGGCACGCGCTCTCCCGGCTGATAGACGCCACGGCGGATGTCTTCGGCCAGTTGCTGAGCAATACGTTGATAGAGCAAGAGATTGGTCATGACGCAGCACTCGATTTCACGGGCATTTTATTCTTGTGTGAAACAATACCGGAACAGTTTAGAAGTGTACTGGGACAGTTACTACAATAGTCGACCATACAGTGCGGTGTCAGCAAAAGCTGTACTGTTTTACGACGCATTTGACGGGCGCAAAAAAACCCGGCGCTGCTGAGCAGGCCGGGTTTTTCCAGTGACGCAGCCCTTAACGGGCCGCGCCGAGCTGGCCTTTTTCGTCGGAGAACACAATTTCCACCCGACGGTTCTGCGCACGACCGCGCTCAGAAGCGTTGGCGTCCACCGGGTACTCATCGCCGTACCCTTCAACCTGGATGCGTTTGTCGTCGATGCCCAGGTCCGTCAATACGTCAGCTACCGATTGCGCCCGGTCGCGGGACAGCTTGAGGTTTTCCTGTTTACCGCCAGTGCTGTCGGTATAACCCTCGATCCGCACCACACGCTTAGGGTTGAGCTGCAGGAACTGGACGATTTTCAACACCACGCGGTTCGCCGAGCTCTTCAGCTCCGCTTCACCGGTATCGAACAGCACATCACCCAGGGTCATCACCAGACCACGGTCAGTCTGGGTGGTCGCCAACGCCACGATCTGCTCTTCGAGCCACTTGCCCTGTTGCTGCACGCTAAGCAACTTGGACTCACGCAGCGCCAATTGCAGGCGCTGACGCTCGAGTTCGAGCTTCGCTGCGCGCTCTTCGTTGAGCACTTGATTGGTATGTTCCCGGGCGATTTCGCTGTAGCGCTGGCTCAGGTAGGCGTAATGCGCCACGTCCGAACCGCTGCCCCAGTAGCTGGACAGTCGATCGGCGCGGGCCAGGGACTCGCCGGCACGAATCACGTCCTTGGGCGCGATACGCAACACGTTGGAGTCTTCCTTGACCTTCTGGAAGTCGGCACCGGCCTGCTGCAACGCCACTTCGCTGTGTTGACCGGCGCAGCCATAAAGGCTTGCGCAGCCGGCCAGGATCAAGCCGCCGAGTGCTTTGGTCTTCAGGTTCATTGAGCATCTCCCAGTTGCTTGCGCAGGCGGGCGATGCGGGTATTGAGCACGTTCAACTGCGCCTCACTCTTGAGGGTCAGAACCCGGGCTTCGGCCAGGCGCGCGTCCAGCTCGGCCTGCTCGGCCCGCATGCGCGCATTCTTGAAGGACTGGTCGGCCATGTTGCCCTTGGCACGGTTGAACTTGTCCTGGGCCAGTTTCAGCTCCGGCACTTCCTCGGCGGTAGCGCCCACGGCCTTGGCTTGTTCGAGGGCCTGTTCGGTCAGGCGTATTTGTTCATTCGGCGCCGGATCGGCTGCACAACCCGCCAGAGCCAGAACGGCCAGGGCAGCGAAAAGAGGTCGAATACTCACTAAAAATCCCTACTGTTTTGGGGTACTGACAGGTTGTGGCTGCGGCTGTGAGCCTTGCGCTTTCCAACGCTCGATATTGCGCAGCAACGCAGCTTCCGTCAGTCCGGAGGCGGGCAATTCTGTCATCTTTTTGGCCAGCTGTCCGCGCAACCAAGGATCGTTACAGGCGGAGTTATGGGAAACCGCGAGGTACAGGCCGGGTTTGTCGATGGGTTGTGAGTGGGCCATCAAGTCATTGGCCATCCCCAGCGTTTGCACCATGGCCATGCCCGAGTAGCGACCGGCGAGGACAAACTCCACCTCGCCCAGCAGCAATTTCTGAAAGGCCTGAGTCAGATTGGGTGTGCGCAAGAGGGTCAATTGCTGCTCGGCGAAAGTGCCGAATGAAGGGCTCACTCGAGCCTTTTCCGACAACGCGCCGGGATGACCGTGGAGGTCCTGCGCTTCGTTGTAAACCAATAACGAGTCGTTGCGAGTCCAGACCAGATAATCGTTTTCCAGCATCGCAGGATGGATGTAATCCAGATTTTCCAGTTCAGTGACCATCAACGGCGCATCGGCCAGCATGTCCATCCGCCCGCTGCGCACTTCATCCAGGGCCTGGGAGCGTTTGCCGGCATAGAGCAGCTCAACCTTGATGCCCAACTCCCCCGCCACTTGTTGCAACAAATCAGCGCTGGCGCCAATCAGGTGCTTAGGGTTTTGCGGGTCTTGCCACAGGTACGGCGGTGCGTCGGGACTGCCGGTCACGATCAAGCGTTCGCATTTGCCTGCAGCGCTGGACAGCCCCGGCATCAGCGCCAGACTTAAACACAATCCTGGCAAAAAAGAGCAGCCAAACCAGTGGCGCAGATCCATGGCAACACTCTCCCCACTCAAATCCGGAACAAAAAAAACCCGACCAAAAGGCCGGGCTCTTTATAAGTCAAGCCGCCGGATTAGACCAGCTTCTCGAACTCAGGGATGGCTTCGAACAGGTCTGCCACCAGGCCGTAATCGGCCACCTGGAAGATCGGCGCTTCTTCGTCCTTGTTGATCGCCACGATCACTTTGGAGTCTTTCATGCCGGCCAGGTGCTGGATCGCACCGGAGATACCGACGGCGATGTACAGCTGTGGCGCAACGATCTTGCCGGTCTGACCGACCTGCATGTCGTTGGGTACGAAACCTGCGTCAACCGCAGCGCGCGAAGCACCGACGGCAGCGCCCAGCTTGTCGGCCAGGGCGTACAGGTGTTTGAAGTTGTCACCGTTCTGCATGCCACGGCCGCCGGAAACGACGATCTTGGCAGCGGTCAGTTCCGGACGGTCGGACTTGGCCAGTTCTTCGTTGACGAAGCTGGAAGTGCCGGCGTTGTGAACAGCGGCAACAGCTTCAACGGCGGCCGAACCACCTTCAGCCGCCACCGGGTCGAAACCGGTCGCACGCACGGTGATCACTTTCACTGCAGCATTCGATTGCACAGTAGCGATGGCGTTACCGGCGTAGATCGGGCGCTTGAAGGTATCGGCGCTTTCTACCGAGATGATCTCGGAGATCTGGTCAACGTCCAGCTGAGCGGCGACGCGCGGCAGGATGTTTTTGCCGTTGGAAGTGGCGGCAGCCAGGATGTGGCTGTAGCCCTTGCCCAACTCGGCTACCAGTGGAGCAACGTTTTCCGGCAGCTGATGTGCGTAAGCAGCATTGTCAGCGTTCAGGACTTTGCTCACGCCAGCGATTTTCGCAGCGGCTTCAACCACGGCGCCAGCGCCCTGGCCTGCAACCAGAACGTGGATGTCGCCACCGATCTTGGCGGCAGCAGCAACGGTGTTCAGCGTGGCCGGGGCCAGCACTTTGTTGTCGTGTTCGGCGATTACCAAGATAGTCATGATTAGATTACCTTCGCTTCGTTTTTCAGTTTCTCGACCAGTTCAGCCACCGACTTGACCTTGATACCCGCGCTGCGTGCAGCTGGCGCTTCGACTTTCAGGGTCTTGTTGGTGGAGGCGGTGGAAACGCCCAAAGCGTCTGGAGTCAGCACTTCGAGAGGCTTCTTCTTGGCTTTCATGATGTTTGGCAGGGACGCGTAGCGCGGCTCGTTCAAACGCAGGTCGGTGGTGACGATGGCCGGCAGTTTCAGGGAAACCGTCTGCGCGCCGCCGTCGATTTCGCGGGTCACGGCAACTGTATCGCCGGACACTTCGACTTTCGACGCGAACGTGCCCTGACCGTAGCCACTCAATGCCGCGAGCATCTGGCCAGTCTGGTTGTTGTCGCTGTCGATGGCTTGTTTGCCGAGGATCACCAGCTGTGGCTGCTCCTTGTCGACCACTGCCTTGAGCAGCTTGGCCACGGCCAGGGAAGTCAGATCTTCAGCGGATTCGACGAGGATGGCGCGGTCGGCACCCAGAGCCAGCGCGGTGCGCAGTTGCTCTTGAGCGGTGGATGGGCCGATGGAGACGACGACGATTTCAGTCGCCACGCCTTTCTCTTTCAGACGTACGGCTTCTTCCACTGCGATTTCGCAGAACGGGTTCATCGACATCTTGACGTTGGCGAGGTCGACGCCGGAATTGTCCGCCTTGACGCGAACCTTGACGTTGTAATCCACAACGCGTTTGACAGCTACAAGAACCTTCATGGATTCCTCGTTACTCTCCGGTGAAAAGAAAGTCGCCTAGGCGAACCTGGCGGTTGATGCTCATCGGCGCAAGGGCACCTCTAAAAACGCTGGCAGGTGTATTGGGTGAACCTTGCTCACAAGGCTGATGACCGTTCGTCAGTGGTGACCGACAAGTCATTCATTACCGTGGCGTGTAAACTGCGCGCGATACCTGCGCGGCGCTTCACCTTGTACTGCCATCGCCCTGTCTTTAGAGGTGCTCTTGAAACCTACATTCAGCCTACGGCGAGCGCAAAACCGCCCGTATCTTGACCGGAACACCTATTCCGGTCAATACGGCAAAATGGCCAGTCATAAGCCGCGTGACTTTGATTTATCTGGCTTTGAGCCGATTCAAACAAACGTTTGTATTGGACGCTAAGAGTGGTGTAGATATAATGCGCCACCCAAAGAGAAAGGTGGTTCATCGATTGTCCTCTGTACCGCACTATGGGGAATTCATGAATGCGACACCCAACCTCCAATTAGAAAAAAAACTGTTGAGCCTTGAGTAGGAGATAGCCTGTGGAACGCGAATACATGGAATTCGACGTGGTCATCGTCGGTGCCGGCCCCGCTGGCCTGTCCGCCGCCTGCCGTTTGAAGCAGAAGGCCGCCGAAGCCGGTAAGGAAATCAGCGTCTGCGTGGTCGAAAAAGGCTCCGAAGTCGGCGCTCATATCCTGTCCGGTGCCGTGTTCGAACCACGGGCCCTGAACGAACTGTTCCCCGACTGGAAAGAACTCGGTGCGCCGCTGAACACGCCAGTCACCCGCGATGACATCTTCGTTCTGAAAAACGCTGACAGCGCGCAGAAGATTCCAGACTTCTTTGTGCCCAAGACCATGCACAACGAAGGTAACTACATTATCTCCCTGGGCAACCTGTGCCGCTGGCTGGCCCAGCAGGCCGAGAACCTGGGCGTGGAAATCTACCCGGGCTTCGCCGCCCAGGAAGCGCTGTTCGACGAGAACGGCGTAGTCCGCGGGATCATCACCGGCGATCTGGGCGTTGACCGCGAAGGCAATCCGAAAGAAGGCCTGTACACCCCAGGCATGGAACTGCGCGCCAAGTACACGCTGTTCGCCGAAGGTTGCCGCGGCCACATCGGCAAGCAGCTGATCAAGCGTTTCAACCTCGACAGCGAAGCCGACGCCCAGCATTACGGTATCGGCCTGAAAGAAATCTGGGAAATCGACCCGGCCAAGCACCAGCCTGGCCTGGTGGTCCACACCGCCGGCTGGCCGCTGGACATCATGGGCACCGAGAACACCGGGGGCTCGTTCCTCTATCACTTGGAAAACAACCAGGTGGTGGTCGGTCTGATCGTCGATCTTTCCTACAGCAACACCTTCCTGTCGCCGTTCGATGAGTTCCAGCGCCTCAAGCATCACCCGGTGCTCAAGCAATATCTGGAAGGCGGCAAGCGCGTCAGCTACGGCGCTCGCGCCATCTGCAAAGGCGGCCTGAACTCGCTGCCGAAAATGGTCTTCAAGGGCGGCGCTCTGATCGGTTGCGACCTCGGCACCCTGAACTTCGCCAAGATCAAGGGCAGCCACACGGCGATGAAGTCCGGCATGCTCGCCGCTGACGCGGTGGCCGACGCGCTGTTCGCCGATCTGGACGGCACGCAAGAGCTGACTACTTACGTCGACGCCTTCAAGAAGAGCTGGCTCTACGACGAACTGTTCGCCAGCCGAAACTTCGGCCCAGCGATCCACAAGTTCGGCGCCATTGTCGGCGGCGGTTTCAACTGGATCGACCAGAACATCTTCGGCGGCAAACTGCCGTTCACCCTGCACGACACCAAGCCGGATTACGCGTGCCTGAAACTGGCGGCCGACTGCAAGAAGATCGACTACCCGAAACCGGACGGCAAGATCAGCTTCGACAAACTCAGCTCGGTGTTCATCTCCGGTACCAACCACGAAGAAGAGCAGCCGTGCCATCTGAAGCTGGCCGACGCGAGCATCCCGATCAGCAAGAACCTGCCGCTGTACGATGAACCTGCCCAGCGTTACTGCCCGGCCGGCGTGTACGAAGTGGTCACCCAGGAAGACGGCGAGAAGCGCTTCCAGATCAACGCCCAGAACTGCGTTCACTGCAAGACCTGCGACATCAAGGACCCTGCACAGAACATCACCTGGGTGGCGCCGGAAGGCTCCGGCGGCCCGACTTACCCGAACATGTAAGTCGACCGTCTGAACAACAAGGCTCCCTGAACGGGGGCCTTTTTGTTGCCCGCAATTCAAGCGTCACCACAAGAACCTGTGGATCAGGCAGCGCGCTCATCCCCCGGATTACGCTCGAAGTAGCGCTTGTACTCACGGCTGAACTGCGACGTACTCTGATACCCCACCCGATGCGCCACCTGGGCCACGCCCAATCCTTCGCCCTGCAGCAAGCGCTGGGCCTTGAGCAAGCGCAAACGCTTCAGATACTGCACTGGCGACAACAAGGTGCAGCGTTTGAAATGCTCGTGAAACGTCGATGCGCTCATGTTGGCGCAGCTGGCCAGGGCTTCGACGTTCAGCGGCTCGGTGTAATGGGCATGCAGATGGCTCAGGGAGGCCGCGATCCGGGCGAACTGCCCCTGTTGCTCCACCAGCGCCCGCAATACATCGGCTTGCGGCCCACGCAAGGCGACGAACAACAACTCACGCAATCGCGCCTGTCCCATAACCTGGCTCTCCAGCGGGTCGTGCAGACAGCGCAACAGCCGTTCAACACAACCCCGCATCGCATCATCGAGCACCGCCGAAGTCATGGACTCTGGCGTCTGCGCCGCGATATAGCGCCCCGACGCCAGCCCCATGGCCAGCACCAACTCACCGAGCAACACCCGGTCAATGGCGATGGAAATGCCCAGCATCGGGCCATCGGGCGCGGAAAACGTCTCGCACTCGAACGGCACCGGCAGCGCCTGAATCAAATAATGCCCGGCACCGTATTCCAGAGTACGCGACCCCAGATACGCCAACTTGCTGCCCTGGGCGATGATGACCAGGCTTGGCTCGTAGATTTGCGGGCCACGGGCCAAATCACAACTGGCCCGCAAAATCTGCACGCCCGGCAACGTGGTAGGCGTGAAACCATCGCGGGTGGTCAGCGGCTGGATCAGCGAAACCAGCGTGGCATTGGCATCGAGATGACGGGTCAACAACATGGAGAGCTCTTCACAAAAAAGTCGCGAAAAAAGGGATGAAAACATCATCGCAGGTCTGAACGCCAATGCGGCCAATCAACGGCGCATACCGGAGGATTAGGCATGACACCCGGAGGAATCGCCATGGCCGGTCACCCGTGCGGTGCCCAGAATGGCTCGCCTCACCTGTCACTGCTTTGCGAGGTTCACCATGTACACCGCCATCGGATACGCCGCTCAGTCGCCCACCACTCCCCTCGCCCCGATGAAATTCGAACGCCGCAGTCCACGGCCCGACGACGTCGCAATCGAGATTCTCTACTGCGGCGTCTGCCATTCCGACATCCACCAGGCGCGCAACGAGTGGGGCATTGCGGTTTACCCGCTGATGCCCGGCCATGAGATCGTCGGCAAAGTGACCGCCGTCGGCGCGAACGTTACTAAACACAAAGTCGGCGATCTGGTCGGCGTCGGTTGCATGGTTGACTCGTGCCGCCATTGCGAAGCCTGCCAGGCCGATCTGGAGCAATACTGCCTCGAAGGCCCGACCATGACGTACGCCACCCCGGACCGGGTCGATGGCAGCAACACGATGGGCGGTTACTCCGACAGCATCGTGGTCAGCGAGCACTTTGTCGTGCGCATCCCGGAGAAGCTCGACCTGGCCAGCGCCGCGCCGATTCTATGTGCCGGCATCACCACCTACTCGCCGCTCAAGCACTACGGCGTGAAGGCCGGTGACAAGGTCGGGATTCTTGGCATGGGCGGTCTCGGTCACATGGGGATCAAGTTCGCCAAGGCGATGGGCGCTGAGGTGACCTTGTTCACCCGCTCGGCGAGCAAGGCTGAAGAAGGTCGTCGCCAAGGCGCGGACCACGTGATCGTGTCCACCGATGCCGAACAGATGAAGGCCGCCGCCGGACAATTCGACTTCCTGCTGGACACCATTCCGGTGCAGCACGACCTCAACCCCTACCTCGATACCCTGCGTTTCGACGGCGTGCACATTCTGGTGGGCTTGATCGAGCCGATCGATCCGCCGGTGCATGCTGCCAAACTGGTATTGGGTCGTCGCATGCTGGCCGGCTCACTGATCGGCGGCATCGCCGAAACCCAGGAAGTACTGGACTTCTGCGCCGAGCACGGCATCTCCTGCGACATCGAAATGCTCGACATCCGCCAGATCAACGAGGCTTACACCCGCATGATCGCCGGTGACGTGAAATACCGCTTCGTGATCGACATGGCGACGCTGAAACTCTAAACCTTCAGGCCCAATTCCGCCGACAGCCGGGCTGTGACCCCTTTGATCAGGGGAATCAGCTCGGCCATTTTTTCCAGCGGCATGTACGGCACGGTGCTGGCGATGCTGATGCCGGCGACAATGCGCTTGCTGGCATCGCGAATCGGTGCCGCCACGCAGCGGATCGACGGTTCGTTGTCTTCCAGGTCGAAGGCGTAACCGCCGGCCACGTACTCGATCATGCGCTGCTGAAACTGCTCCCAGGATTGCTCCGGGTGCTGTGGCCAGAACTGATTTTTCCCGCCCACCGGCAAGCTGATTTCATACAGCCGTTGCCATTCTTCCTGCGAGTCATCAAGCATCAGCGCCTTACCAATCCCGGTACGCGCCAACGGCATGCGATGGCCGACCCGCGAACGCATTTCCGGGCCATTGCGCCCCGGATTCTTGAGCAGGTACAGCACCTCGTCGCCTTCACGAATCGCCAGATGAATGGTGTCGCCGGTCAATGCCGACAACTCATCCAGATACGGCCCGGCCAGCGTCACCAACGGCAGCTCTTCGCGCGCCTGAAAACCCAGCTCGATCAGTTTCGGCCCCAACAGATAGCCGACCTGCGGCACCACCCGCAGATAACGCTCGTCCACCAGGCAACTGGCCAGACGATGGGTGGTGCTGCGCGTCGTGCCGATCAGCCGGGCGATTTCCTTGAGATCGCGGGCGCCACTGGCCACCGCCTGCACCACACCCAGGCCGCGAAGCAGTGTCTGGGTGCCGGTCGGCGCGGCGTCCTTGGCGATTTTTGGGGCGTCTTCCTGCATATCCAGCCTTTACCGTTGAGCGAGGGAACGGGCGGCATTATGGTCGCCCGACGGCTGCGACTACAACTTGATACGCTCGACCTTGCCCACCAGCAACACGTAGGACAGCGCGCCCAGCAACGCCAGAACCGAGATATAGGTGATCGCCGGGGCAAACGAATCACCGGAGGCAAGGAAACCGATGACAATCGGCGTGGTAATCGCCGCCAGGTTGCCGATGAAATTGAACACCCCACCGGTCAGCCCGAGCAAGCGCGCCGGGGCCAGGGTCGACACCAGCGACCAAGTGATCGAGGCCAGACCGTTGCCGAAGAAAGCCAGCGCGAGGAAGGCAATCACCAGCGGCGTCGATTCGACGAAGTTGGCGCCGATGATCGAGGTGGAAATCAGCAGTCCGCCAATGATCGGTAGCTTGCGGGCGAAGCCTACGGTGTAGCCGCGACGGATCAAAAAATCCGAGAAGAACCCCGAGCACAGCACGCCGACAAACGCTGCGAGAAACGGCAGTGACGCCAGCAAGCCAGACTTGATGAAGTCCATGCCACGATATTTCACCAGGTAAGTCGGGAACCATGTCAGGAAAAACCACAAGGTCGAATTGAGGCAGAACTGGCCGAGGTAAATGCCCCACAACTTGCGCTTGCTCAGGACAATCCCGAGGTCGATCCAGCTGAATTTCGCCTTGGCCCTGGCGGCTTCGGCCTGAATATCCACCAACCCGCCACCCTCGCGGATCAGCTCGATTTCCGCGTCATTGGCGCCCTTGAAATCCCGTGGTTCGCGATACACCGCGTACCAGATCACTGCCCAAAGGATGCCCACCACACCGGTGCTGACAAACACCATGTGCCAGCCATATTGGTGTTGCAGCCAGGCAAGCACCGGCGTCAGGAACGCCAGGCCGACGAATTGCCCGGAGGTGTAGAAACCGATGGCTGTGGCGCGTTCGCGCTCGGGGAACCAGGTTGTCACTACGCGGCTGTTGATCGGGTACGCCGGCGCTTCCAGCGCTCCGACCGCCATGCGCAGCACGAACAATGCGATAAAACTGGCGGCGAAACCGAGCATCACCGTGGCCAGCGACCACAGCAGCAATGCAACGCTATAGAGAATACGCGGCGGCACCCGGTCCACCAGCCAGCCGCCGGGGATCTGCATGGCGGCGTAGGTCCAGCCGAATGCGGAAAAAATCAGCCCGACATGAATCGGATCGATGCCCAGGTCGCTGGTCAGCGCCGGGGCGGCAATGGACAGGTTGCTGCGGTCCAGGTAGTTGATCACCACCGTGATGAACAACAGGACCATGATGAAAAAACGCTTGCGACTGGGCGTCACCAACGACGCCTGCCCGGTGAGGGTTTGCGGTTGCATGGGGGTGCCTCTTCTTATGTTTATTGAGGTCATGGTGGTTGATCGTTCCTACGCTCTGCGCGGGAATGCAGCCATGCGGCCAAGAGCGTCCGGCGAGGAATTCCCACGCAGAGCGTGGGAACGATCACCGCGTGAGTATCACCACTCGGCAAAACTGCCATCGGCATGGCGCCAGATCGGGTTGCGCCAGCGGTGGCCGACGGCAGCACGCTCAATCACGTATTCCTCGTTGATCTCGATCCCCAAACCCGGCCCATTGGGGATCTTCACGAAGCCTTTGTCGTAGTCGAACACTCGCGGGTCTTTCACGTAATCGAGCAGGTCATTGCTCTCGTTGTAATGGATGCCCAGGCTCTGTTCCTGAATGAACGCGTTGTAGCAAACCGCGTCCAGTTGCAGGCACGCCGCCAGGGCAATCGGCCCCAATGGGCAATGCAGCGCCAGCGCCACGTCGTAGGCTTCGGCCATGTTGGCGATCTTGCGGGTTTCGGTGATGCCGCCCGCGTGGGACGCATCAGGCTGGATGATGTCGACGTAGCCTTCGCTAAGCACACGCTTGAAATCCCAGCGCGAGAACAACCGCTCGCCAAGGGCAATCGGCGTGCTGGTCAGCGGCGCCAGCTCCTTCAGCGCTTCGTAGTTTTCACTGAGCACTGGTTCTTCAATGAACATCAGTTTGTACGGGTCGAGCTCCTTCATCAGCACCTTGGCCATCGGCTTGTGTACCCGACCATGGAAGTCCACGCCGATGCCGACATTCGGGCCGACCGCATCGCGCACGGCGGCAACGTTGGCCAGCGCCAGGTCGACTTTCTCAAAGGAATCGAGGAATTGCAGTTCTTCGGTGCCGTTCATTTTCACTGCGGTGAAACCACGGCTGACCGCTTCTTTCGCGGCGCGAGCAGTGTCCGCCGGGCGATCACCACCGATCCACGAATACACCCGGATCTTGTCCCGCACCTGGCCGCCCAACAGATCGCTGACCGACACCCCCAGCGCCTTGCCCTTGATGTCCCACAATGCCTGGTCGATACCGGCCAGCGCGCTCATGTGGATCGCCCCGCCCCGGTAGAAGCCGCCACGGTAGAGCACGGTCCAGATGTCTTCGATGTTGCGTGGATCTTTACCGATCAGGTAGTCGGACAATTCCTCGACCGCAGCAGCGACGGTGTGCGCGCGGCCTTCGACCACGGGCTCGCCCCAACCGGTCACGCCCTCGTCGGTCTCGACCTTGAGGAAGCACCAGCGCGGCGGAACGATGAAGGTGGTGAGTTTGGTGATTTTCATCTCTATTGTCTCTCTTGTAGATGCAGCGCTCACAGCGCCAGAAAGTCTTAACGCAGAGCGTTCCATGCAGCGACATATGCCTTGGCGCGCACCGCTACTTCGTCAGCCGTCATGCCCGGTTTGAACAACCCGGAGCCGAGACCGAAACCTTTGACGCCGGCCTCGACAAACACCTGCATGTTGTCTGGCGTAATCCCGCCCACCGGCACCAGCACCGTCCCCGCCGGCAACACCGCCAGCCAGGCTTTCACTACGGCTGGGCCCATCTGCTCGGCCGGGAACATCTTCAGCACATCCGCCCCTTCGGCCAGGGCTGCAAAGGCTTCGGTCGGCGTCGCCACGCCCGGCGACAGGAACAGCCCTGCTGCCTTCGCCGCGCGCAACACCTTGGCATCGCTGTGGGGCATGACGATCACCTGCCCGCCCGCCGCTTTCACTTGCTCGACCTGTTCCGGCGTCAGCACCGTGCCCGCGCCGATCAGGCAATCGGCGGGTAATGTGTTGCGCAGGATGCGGATACTTTCGTACGGCTCAGGGGAATTAAGCGGCACTTCGATGACGCGAAATCCGGCCGAATACAGGACTTCGCCGACGGCTGCCGCCTCTTGCGGACGCAGGCCACGCAAGATCGCGATCAGACCGTTTTGTGCCAATGCTTGCTTGAGCATGTCAGACCTCCAGTCAGGTTTAACGGGATGGGTTTGCAGTGACCAGTCCGGCGGCGACCGCCAACTGCCACAAGCCGCGTTCGGTGGCCTGCTCGGCCAGGGTCACCCGGGTAAAACCGCAGGCGTCGAGCGCCCGACTGTAGCGAGTGCAGAGTTGGGCATTGCCGATAAGGATGATCGAGGGCAGGTGCACGCTATTGCGTCGACGCCGCTGAACATTGGCCAGGGCCGACAGTTCATGGCCGATCAACAGGCCGGACAGATAGTCCGGTTGAGCGCTGGCGCTCAGCTCGCCGGTCAGCCCCAGACTGCGGGCACTGAACAACGTCGACAGCGGCCCGATCTCGCCGTCCGCCGACAGCGCCACTTGCACGCCACGGTCAAACGCCTCGCCATCAAAAGACCCGCCGCGCTGCTGAGTGCGCCCCAGAATGCTGTGTTCGCTGAGCACGGCGAAGACTTCGCCGGTCATGAAGGTATCGAAATGCACGATGCAGCCGTCGGCCACTTGCACCCATTTCGAATGACTGCCCGGCAGGCCGATCAACAGATCGCTACCCGCCTCGTCCGGCAGATTCTGCAATACGCCGAGGACCTGGGTTTCCTCGCCACGCATGACGTTGGGCAAATGCGAACGCTGAATCACACCCGGCACGATGTGCACATCGACACCGCGAAGACTGCGAACGGTTTGTAGGGAAGTTCCGAGATTGGCGACGTTCGCCGGCGTGTCGCAGTAAGCCGCTTCGCGCCAGCCCTGAGCACTGCCGACCATGCCACAGGCAATCACCGGAACGTCGGGCTGCGCGTCGAGCCAGTCACCGCAAGCCTCATCAAAGGCCAGTTCAAAACCGTCGGCGCATGCCTGACCGGCGATGGTTCGCGGCGTCTTGGGCAACTGCATGATCCCGGACGACAGCGCACGCTGTTCCAGCACCTGGCCACCGAAGCCGAGTTTGTAAGCACGTAATGAGGTTGTCCCCCAATCGAGCGCGATCAATTGCGCCAGCATCGCTTCACCTGTTTTGTTTTTTGGCAGTGAGTGAGCTGGACTATAGACCTGGACGCAGAGAAATCTCAATATATAAATATCATTCCCACATTATGGGATTTACAAATATAGCTAGATTTTCTTCGCCAAAGCTCTGCAACTCGGCCTCACCCACCGCGTGGGTTAGACCGCCGAGATTGCTGATTTCAGTCAGGGGTATACGTACTGGAAATCGGCCTTCGATGAGGGAAAGGCCGGGGTTTTCAAGATCACCGTGAGGCAGGCACTTGATGGTTTGATGAGCGGTAACTGGGAAGCGAGTGTGCAGTAAGGCTGCTTGCTTTCTGACAAGAAGCCTAACCGTTCGCTATTACTCTTTAGCAGCTGCCTTCAACAGATCTGCTGTCGGCACGCGCATAACATTTGAGAAGTATGTTTTGTAACGAGTGGTATGAACTCTGAACGTGCACAACATGAACTCACGCTTATCGAGAATCTCACGCAGTGCTTGACCGGTGAGAATAGTCTCTTTCCCTTGCAGTTCCTCAGCCTCGCGGAAGAGGATCATTGAAATATAATGCTCACCTGAAGAGTCTTTCACAAATTCGACAGTCCCTCTTCCAGAGCGTTTTATGTAATGCCCGACGGAAAAGTCAAGATCATCTTCCAGCGCACATACCAATCCCTCACCGATCTTGGACTTGAACAAACCCAAAAGCTCTGTATCACTGGTAAACCTTATCTGATAGGAATTACCACTCGGTGAAGTTTCCACCTTCTCGTAATGAAGCGTCGCGATGGGTCTTCCGTGTTTTGAAGAGCACGAAGCACACAACACCATAAAAAGACAAAAAACAAAATTGCGCATAGTTATTTCTCTTTAAAGTAGCTGAGTATGGACTCCGCCAACAACTGGCGAGCAGACTTTCCACCGTCTAACGGCTTCGCGAACATAATGTTCGCATCTGCATGATTGACATCCACCCTGCCACTTACATTCGGACCCGACGTAATCTCCCATTGCTCACCGAAGTCCGCAACAAAGTCAGACACGTTCCGGTCGTTTACTTTTGCAGCTCGGACATTGATCCAGAATTCTGCTTTGGGTTTAGGAGTCAACCTGTAAATATTGGAAATGCCGTAGACAATTTTCCCTTCGCCCACCGGGTCCAGAGTAATCAACATCCTTATTTTGTACCCCTTATCCGTCAACACACTGGAGAGGTGTGCACCGTTCCAGCCACCCAGACTGTGTCCAACAATATAAACCGCTGTGGAGGTGTCAGGAATTTCACTCAGAACATTTTTTGCCAAATCTTCATCAGTTATAAATTTATTGTAGGCCATTGCCCGTACAGGGCACCGACAGAGATAGTTCAGAGCATCAGCATCCGCCAACACGTCGTCACGAACATAACTGACGTTCCAGTTAGGACCACTCAAGTAGTAACTTTCCTGATCCCCAGCCCCACCGATAAAAAAGATAAATATTTTCTTTACCGTAATGGCAACCTGCTTCACCGAAGTGTCTTTTGGGTCTGTCAGTGGATGATCGCAAACCTGTCTTTTCGGCAACGCTTCCTTCGCTGCCGCGTTTTCACCTGGCATCCCCAATTACTCCACAAACAATTTAATGGTTTCAGCCAAATGCGAACTGACAGTATGGGTAAACCCGGACGCATCCGTGATGCCATGCTCTTCGCTGCCGTCCCCACGCTGAATGGTGTAGGGGTGATAGGGAACCGGCTCTCCAGTCGCCTCATTGACCACTTGCAACCTGTCCGTGAAATGCACCGGCATCGGCAACAACCCACTGAACGTGGCGCCTCCCCCGCTTTGCCCAATAATGACGGTGCCGGAGCCTCCAACCACCACGTTGCCATGCCCGCCCGTACTATCGAGCGTTGCAGCGTTGAGGCCATTGATAAATACCGTGCTGGAGACCGCGCCGGTGATCGGGCTGCCGCAGGCGGATTTATCGGTCATTCGGGCAGCGCCGAGGCCGTCGAAGAACACGTCCGGGGAACCAGACACGATCGGGTTGGTGCCATGGCCCGGCAACGGGCACGCGGTCGGGTCGGTGACGCGCGCAGCGGGTTTTCCACTCAAGTCAAAGCTCCTTGCTACTGAGGTTCAGGGTGAGGCTGATAGATATCAATGTCGGCCGCGGCGAAGCGCCAGCGGTTATCGACCGGGTCGAATAGCGCGTGACAATCGTCATGGCTGTCGGGAGATGAAACGTTGTGAAGGGTTTGCCAGGCTTCGGCGACTTGCCATTCCATATCCGCATCCGAGACGCTGTCGAAGTCATTGAGCCAAGCGTTGTAGTCGCGCAAGCCGATCCGGTTATAGGACGTCTGCAGCAGGCTAGTCATTTGCGGGCCGAAGTCGATGTAATGCTCTGCGGTCCATTGACCGATGTCGGAATAGACGTACCAGCCCATGGGCAACAATGTGCCATCGTTCAATAACGATTGATCCGCCAGGACAACGAAGCCACAGCAGACGTGCAGCGTCAGCCAGCCCTGATGATCCTGGATCAACTGATTTGGATCGAACGTGCGAAGCGGGACAACGCGGTACTCCTCAAGACCGCGACTGCGCGCCATCAACTCGGCATCCAGACGCGAGACGAACGCCCGGATCGCCTTACCGCCCGTGCGATTGAGGGTGCAAAGGATGTCCACCGGCTGGCGATGGCGGTCGTCCGTGGAGCCGAGTTTTTTCACCAGGCCATACAAACGCATCGTCGCCCGAAGTCCGCTCATCGCCAGTCACTCATTGACGCGGCGAAGGCTCCACGGGCGTGGAGAAAGGGTGCCAAAGGCATTGCAAGTGTCGTCCGTGAGCGCGCAAAAGGCGCACAGAATGCAGGACTAGAGCGGTGTAGACAACCGATGCGTATCAGATCGCCATCAATCGATCAGCCGCCCTCGGCAAAATCCCTTAGCACCGCCCCATCCATCCGATACCGCACCCACTCTTCCTGCGGTTGTGCGCCGAGGGATTTGTAGAATTCAATCGCCGGTTTGTTCCAGTCCAGCACGCTCCATTCGAAACGGCCGCAGTCATTGGCACAGGCGATTTTTGCCAGGTGGCGCAGCAAGGTTTTACCGGCGCCGCCGCCCCGTTGTTCAGGGGTGATGTAGAGGTCTTCTAGGTACAGGCAATTGCTGCCCAGCCAGGTGGAATAGCTGAAGAAGAACACCGCGAAGCCGATCGGCAGGCCATCGCGCAGGCAGATCAGGCCATGGGCGGTGGCGCCTTCGCTGAACAGGCTGCGCTCGATGTCGGCGACGCTGGCGATGACTTCGTGGCGGGCACGTTCGAAGTCGGCCAGTTCAGTGATGAACGCGAGGATTTGCGGAGCATCGCTGGGGGTTGCCGGGCGGATTTCGATCGTCATGGACGTGCCTTGTCAAAAGTTGAAAACGCCATACTAAGTCCGCGCGCGGCGCTCGTCACATTTGAAATGATGGAGGGGGCCTTTGTGGCTAATGTCGATTCGCTAAGTAATCTCAGCCGTAACACACTCTCCGTAGCAGCTGCCTCGCAGGCTCGGCAGCTGCTACGGATTGCATTTACGGTTTAACTTACTGGCATTGGAGCAAGCTCCCTCGCCACAAAAGCGTTTTCATACTTAGGACATTTATGAGCACCGCTGCTTTCGCACCTCTGCAGAATCTAGCCTCTGAACTGCTGCCCCATGCGCTGGAACCTGGCGAGGATGGCGCCCACGATCTGTCGCACTTGCAACGGGTATGGCACAACGTGCGCACGCTTCATGCTGAAGAAAGCGGTGATCTTGAGGTGCTGCTGGCCGCCGTGCTGTTGCACGATTGCGTGGCGGTGGAGAAGAACTCGCCGCTGCGTTCCCAGGCGTCACGGCTGGCGGCGCGGAAAGCGTCGACAGTGCTGACAGCCATGGATTGGCCTGACGCAAAAATCACCGCGGTCGTCCATGCCATTGAGGCCCATAGCTTCAGCGCCAACATCACACCCACGACCCTCGAAGCCCGAATCATCCAGGACGCCGACCGCCTCGACTCGCTTGGCATGCTCGGCGTGGCGCGTACCTTCTACATTGCCGGGCGCATGGACAGCGCGCTGTACGACCCTGTGGACCCGGAGGCAAACGAGCGGGACTACGATGACAAACGCTTTTGCCTCGATCATTTCCAGACCAAATTGCTGCACCTGGCGGACGGCTTCCAAACGACCACCGGCCAGCGTCTGGCACAGGTTCGCCATCAACGCTTGAAGGGATTCATGGAGCTGTTCAAGGAAGAAATCGGCGTCGGCTGAGGAGCCAGAGCCACACCGCTCGTCGTTCATCAGGCACCAATCCCGGTCGGGGACGGACCAATATCGAGTAAGGGCTCGCCAATGCGAGCGAGGAGCAACACTCGTCCATCCCAACCAAGAGGTCACCATGAACGTCGATAAAAACCTGGAAAAAGAAGTCCTGACCCGCCTGCTGCATGCCCATCCAAGTGGCTTGGGCAAGGAGGTTCTGGACAATTACCGGGGGGAGAAAGTCGTGGCCAGCACCCTTGCGACGCTGCAAGAGCGTGGGCTGATCCAGCACGGTCATGTGATCTGCAACGAAGCCGGCGAGCATTCGCTGAACCTGCCGATCAAACTCAGCGCCGCTGGGGTTGAGGCGGCGCGCAAACTGGATAACTAAACGAGCAGGAGCTGGCGAAGCCTGCGCCAGCTCCTATAGCCAGGAGAAATCCCATGCCTCGTGGAAGCAAAGACAAATACACCGCCGAGCAGAAACGCAAGGCCGAACACATCGAAGAAAGCTACGAACGCAAAGGCGTGTCGAAAGATGAAGCCGAGGCCCGCGCCTGGGCGACGGTAAACAAGCAGTCGGGTGGCGGTGAGCGCGCCGGCGGCTCGGGACGCAAGAAACCGGCCGCTGCCAAGTCTGCCGATCGCAAGGAATCAGCCCGCCGTGCCGTCGCCACCCGTGAGGGCAAACCGCGCAACAGCAAGGCGTCACGCGATACCCAGACGGTGGACAGCCTGATGAGGGAAGCCCGGGCGAAGAAGATTCCGGGGCGCTCGAGCATGCGCAAGCAAGAGTTGATCGAGGCGTTGCGCAAGGCGGGTTGAAAGTCAGGATTAAGGGTGAATTTGAGGGCCGATGGCGGCTGATCAGGCGCTGAAAGTTTCGCGGATCAACGCGTCCACCTCCACCGCCCCCGGCGAAGTCGCCGGCCCCCAACGAGTGACCGCCAACGCCGCTGCCGCGTTCGCCCGCCGTGCCGCTTCAGCCGCCGACAAGCCCTGCGCCAACCCGGCCACAAACACCCCGGCATGGGCATCCCCCGCACCGTTGCTGTCGACGGCCGAGACCTTGAATCCCGGCACCTGCTGACGGTCGCCATGCTGGCTGATCCAGCAACCCTGCGGCCCATCGCGAACCACCATCAGGGCGTCCGTCGGCAACTGATCCGCCAAAATATTCAACGCCTCGGCAGTGTCCGACGCCCCGGTAAACCGAAGCGCCTCGACACGGTTGCTGGTCCACAGATCGATGCGCGGCAGCAAGGCCTTCATCAGCGGTGCGTCCGGCGAATCCACCAACGGTCCCGGATCGAATACCACTTTGATCCCGTCCGGCAACTCCAGCACCCAATCCACCAGCACCTGAGCCTTGCCGGCATGCAGCAGGCTGTAGCCGCTGACATAGACAAAGTCGCCCGCCTCGGCCGGCACACTGGCCAGGTCTTCGGCGGTCAATTCGCCTTCGGCACCGATGTAGGAAATGAACGTACGTTCGGCCGAGGCTTCAGTCAGTGCGACACACAACCCGGTGTCGCGCTCAGCACGGTGAGCGATGCCGATCCGAATGCCTTCTGCCGCCATCGCCTCCCGGGCCAGATCACCAAAACGGCCGTTGCCATGGCGCCCGAGGTAAACCACCGGCAAGCCGTTCCGTCGGGCCGCGGCCATCACATTGAAACCGCCGCCAGCCTCGAAACGGGCGGATTGCGCCAGCGCGTCACCACCCGAATGAGGCAATCTATCCACGGCCATGACCAGGTCGATGATGACCTGGCCGGTATGCAGCAGCCTAGACATGAACAGGCTCGAGCAACGCGGCGCGGCGGTCCTTGGCGCCGCCGAGCACCCAGTAAATCCCGCCAGCCACCACGAACGTCACGATCCAGCCCAAGCCGTTGTGGCCCAGCCATGAGTCGGACAGGAAGCCCCGGAACCAGACATCTTGTTCAGTGGTGCCAATGGTGGTGAAGCTGAAACCCAACACAATCGCCACCGCCCACGCACCGAATGCACGCCACTCGACGCCGCCGCGATACCAGTAGGCGCTGCTCGGGCTGACGTCCAGCAGGTCCTTGGGGCTGTAGTAATGACGATGGATCAGGTCGACCACGAAGATCCCGACCCACGCCGTGATGGGCACCGCCAGCAAGGAAATGAAGGTAATGAACGGACCGTAGAAGCTCTCGGCGATCAGCATGAAATAGATCGAGCCGGCGAAGATCGCCACGATATCGACCACCACCGCGTATACGCGTTTGACCTTCAGGCCGAGGGTCAAGGTGGTCAGCCCGGCGGAGTACACCGACAGGTTGTTCGACAGCAGTAGCCCGCCGAACGCGGTGATCAGGTACGGCACCGCCATCCAGGTCGGCAGCATGTCGCGGATCGCGACAATCGGGTCAGTGGCCGAGGCCAGATCGTTGTTACCCACCGACAGCAGACCGCCAAGGGTGATCAGCAGCACCAGCGGAATCCCCGCACCGAACGCCGCCGACGCCACCAGGCGCACGGCTTTGACGCTGCGGTGCTGGTAGCGCGACATGTCCGCGCCGGCGTTGGCCCAGCCGATCCCGGTACCGGCGGCCATGGTGCCGATGCCGATGATCATCGCGCTCAGCGGTGCTGGCGTGGCATTGAATACGGCGCTCCAATCGATGGTCGCGCAGAGGAAACCACCGACCAGGATATTCAGCGCACCGAACACATAGGTTGCCCATTTCTGGATCACCAACAATGTGGCGTGGCCGAGACCGGACACCGACAACGTCAGCAGCACGAAAATCGCGATGAACACCAGGGTCAGCAGCGGCGCGCTTTTGGCTTCCACCGGCGAGCCGAACACTATCGAGCACAGCGACAGCAGGACGAACGCGGCGGTGGTGGTATTGACCGTTTCCCAACCCAGGCGCGACATCAGCGAGACTAGCGTCGGGCCGATATTGCCACGTACGCCGAAGATCGCTCGCGACAGTGTCAGGCTCGGTGCGCGGCCACGACGACCGGCAATGGAGATGATCCCCACCACCGCAAAAGAACCGGCGGCACCAAGGATCGCGACGATGATCGCTTGCCAGATCGCCAGGCCGCGAAAGGCCACCAGCGTGGCACCCAACGGCAAGCCGAGAATGGAAATGTTGGCCGCAAACCAGACCCAGAACAGTTGCAGCGGATGACCGTTGCACTCCCCCTCCGGCACCGGTTCTATACCACGGGTTTCCAGTTGTCCGGCGCTTTGCCCGGCGTTCGATGAACTCATGAAAATGCTCCTTGCAATTGTTATGGTGTGGGCAATCTCGGAGGACAAAACAACAGCCGGCCGTCCTGCCCGTGTTTGTGCGTTCCATTGCGGGTGAATAATTCAAGTATGCGGCGTATTCATCGCGGGCAGCCCGCGATGGGGCCAGTCCAGTCAACGTAAAGCCAACAGTCCTTTTACCAACGGTTCCAACTCCAACGAGTTAACCGTTTTAACCTGCTCGATCATCGCCACCGGCCAACTCTCAAGCCCCAGACAGGCCCCGAGCATGGCGCCAAGCATCGCCGCGATGGTGTCGGTGTCACCGCCCAGGCTCGCGGCCATGCACAGCGCTTCAAAGGCCGTCATCTCGCCGATGGCCACTTGCTGGGCCAGCGCAAACGACACCACCACCGATTCCTGTGCGGCCACCGAAGTGCCGATCACGTCGTACAGCAAATCCGCCAGCAACGCCTTGTCGCTGTCGATGCCGATACTCCGCGCCCAACTGATGCGCGAGGCAATCCGCCCGCCGGCGACCCAGTGGCCGTGACTTTCTGCCTGCTGCGCGAATTGCTGGCCGAGGTTCAACGCCTCGCCCAGGTCCATGCCGTTGATCCCGGCGGAAACCACTGCCGCCACCGCCGCCGCACTGGCAATCCCCAGCGTGGTGTTGTGGGTCACCTGACAGGCTTGCACCACGGAGCGGATGAAACGCTCAGGATCGGCGACATCGGCCGCAATCCCCACCGGGGTGATGCGCATCGCTGCGCCATTGGTGGCGCCATAGCGCCCCGCCTCTTCCAGCGAGTGGCCGGCGAGGATCATTTCGATCGCGCGTTTGGTCGAAGGGCCGAGCAAGTCTTGCGAGCCCTTGGCCTGCATCCCGGCTTCCCATTCGATCAATCGTTGGGCCAGTACCGCCGGTTCGATCCGGCCCTCGCCTTCGATCAACAACCGAGCGACCAGAATCGCCTGCTCGGTATCGTCGGTGATCGAACCTTTGGGCAAGTTCGCGGCAATCGGTTGATCGGGGCCTGCGTCTTGCAGATCGGTGATTTCAACGAAGCGCGCCTTGATGTCGGCGCGGCTCAGGGATTGGGTCGGCATGCCCAGCGCATCGCCCAGGGCCAGTCCATAGAACGCGCCGAGGGCACGGTTGAGCGCGGTCATTTTGGAGCTCCAAACTGCAAATGCAGACGAAAGTGCACCGGATCGAGCAGGCTTTCGACCTGCTCCATAAAACGGTTCTGACGGTCGTAGGTGGTGCGCAGGGCCTTGAGAAATACCGTGCCGACCGGGCGCCCGAGCAGTTCGGCGTCTTCGGCGTTCAAGGGTTCGGCACCGATCCACTGATCGCCGTGCTCGCCGACATAGCCGTAGGCAGCCAACGTGATGGTCAGGGAGTTATCAATCAGTCCCACTCGCGGCAGGCCTTCCAGGCCTCCGGTCGCGGGCATTAACGCGCGTTCCAGAGACACCAGCGTACCGTCGGTGGCGCGCCGGCGACGGTCGAGGGTGATGAATTGATCGGTGCCGAACCGCGACAGCAGGTCAGGACGGGTCACCGCCTCCAGTCGCAGCACTTCGGTATTGATCAACGCCCCGCTGTCCGCCAGTGCCTGGGCCCAGCCGCTGCTCTGATCGAGCACTACGCCGTCGTAAGTAACGATGGAACCGACTCCGCTTTGCGTGGCGATGTAATGACGCCGTTTCAGTTCGGCCAGGGCTTCACGCAGCGTGCCGCGGCTGACCTTGAATTCTTGAGCCAACTGATGTTCACCCGGCAATAGCAAGCCGTCCTCCATGAGGCCGCTTTCGATGCGCCGGACAAGCTCATCGATAATCCGTTGTTTCTTGTCAAATCGTACCTGTCTAACCATGTACAAAGTGATAACCGAAAGGGATTAGGGCGAGCAAGGGATATTTTGTGGCTGGATTGTGTGACAGACAGACCGCTTTCGCGGGCAAGCCTCGCTCCTACAGGGGGATCTGCACGGTACTGTAGGAGCGAGGCTTGCCCGCGAAGGCGTCGGCACATCCAGTATCCATGTGCCGGGCATCCCGCTCCCCCGGGAAAATCAGCGTTGTTTCAGTCGGTCGATCACAACCGCCAGCAACAGGATCGAACCGCGAATCACGTACTGATAGAAGGTATCGATGTTCTTCAGGTTCATCGCATTCTCGATGATCGCCAGAATCAGCACTCCGGCAATCACATGCCGAATCATCCCGATCCCGCCGCTCAGCGACACCCCGCCCAACACGCAAGCCGAGATCACTGTGAGCTCGAAACCCTGGCCAATCATCGGCTGACCCGAGGTCATGCGCGACGCCAGAATCACCCCGGCCAATGCACCAATCACCCCGTGCACGGCGAAAATGATGATCTTGGTTCGGTCAACGTTTACCCCAGCCAGCAACGCCGCTTCCTGGTTGCCACCGATGGCCATGGTGTTGCGCCCGTAGGTGGTGTAATTCAGCAGCCAGCCGAAAAACAGGAAGCAAACGATGGTGATCAAAATCGGCACCGGCACACCGAATAACTGGCCATTACCGAAGACGAAAAACGACTCCTGGGACACGCCCACCGCTTTGCCGTTGGCAAAGATGTAAGCCAGGCCACGAACAATCTGCATGGTCGCCAGCGTGGTGATCAACGCATTGACCCGCAGCTTGGCGATCACGATCCCGTTGATCAGCCCGACAATCAGCCCCATCACCAGCGCCGCACTGACGCCGAGGAACACGCTGTTGGTGTCGCGCATCACCACCGCCGCGACCACGCCGGCGCAGGCAATCACCGAGCCCACGGACAAGTCGAAGTGCCCCGACGCCAGGCAATACAACATGGTGCAGGCGGCAATCCCGGTGGTGGAAATCGCCAGGCCCAGACCGCGCATGTTCAGCGGCGACAGGAAGTTGTCGATCAGCAAGGTGCAGAGCACGAAGATCCCGACGGCCGCCAGCAGCATTACCCAGTCATCGAGAAAGCGTCGTAGGTCCAGCGGTTTGCGCGGGGTTGGCAGAGCGTTGTTTTGGATGGTCATAGTCACCTCTCAGTTCGCCACGTCGGCAGCGCGTTGGCGTGGCAAAGCCAGTTGCAGCAGGTTGGATTCATTGGCGTGTTCGCGGGTCAGTTCGCCGCGCATCGTGCCTTCGCAGAGCACCAGGATGCGGTCGGAAATACCCATGACTTCCATCAGGTCGCTGGACACCACAATCACCGCAATACCGCTGGCGGCCAGGTTGTGGATGATCTGGTAGATCTCGGCTTTGGCGCCGATGTCGATGCCGCGTGTAGGCTCATCGAGCAGCAGGACTTTCATCGGCATCGACAGCCAGCGACCGAGAATCGCCTTCTGCTGATTGCCGCCGGACAGGTACATGATTTTCTGCGCCGCGTTGGGCGTCTTCACCTTCAGCGCCTTGATCTGCTTGTCGGCGTTGCCCTTTTCCCACAGCCCGCGCAACAGGCAACCGAAGGTGGAATGAGCACCACGAGCACTGATGTTGATGTTCTCGGCGACACTGGCGAGCGGCAGGATGCCCTCCTTCTTGCGGTCCTCGGGGCACAGCAGAATCCCCGCCGCAATGGCATCGCGCGGTGAACGCAGTTTCAGTTCATGTCCACGCAACTCCAGGCGTCCGGCCGTGTTGCGGGTAAGTCCGCTGAGCATGCGAAACAGCTCGGTGCGGCCCGCGCCAACCAAGCCGAACAGACCCAGAATCTCGCCCTTGTGCACCTCGAAACTCACCGGTTCACGCAAACCCGGCCCCAGCAAACCGTCAACCTTGAGCGCCACCGCGCCACGCGGGCGGCTGCGGTAATCGTAGATATCCTGAATGTCGCGACCGACCATGCACGTCACCAACTGGTCATGGGTCAGCGCGCTCATGTCCTCGAAGGTGCGCACGAAGCGACCGTCCTTGAACACCGTTACCGCGTTGCAGATGCGGAAGACCTCTTCCATGCGATGGGAGACGTAGAGCACCACTTTGCCTTCGTCGCGCAGACGACCGATGATCGCCATCAAGCGATCGATCTCCCGCGCCGACAGGCTGCTGGTGGGTTCGTCGAACGCAATCACATGCGCGCCACGGGACAGCGCCTTGGCGATTTCCACCAGTTGCCGCTGACCGAGGGACAAGCGCCCGACTTTCTCTTGTGGATCGATTTCATCGGCCAGGCCTTTGAGGCAGGCCAGTGCCTGTTGCCGCAAAACGCTGCGATTGATCAGGCCGAAACTTGCCGGCAGATGCCCAAGAAACAGGTTCTCGGCCACGGTCATTTCCGGCACTAGGTGCAGCTCCTGATGGATCACCGCGACCCCGCTGCCAATGCTGTCGGCAGTGGATTTGAAGACCCTCGTCTGCTCGCCGATCCGCAGGTCGCCGCTGCTCGGCATGTAAGCACCGCCGAGGATCTTCAGCAGTGTGGATTTACCGGCGCCGTTCTCGCCCATCAAGGCATGAACCTGCCCCGGATGCGCGACGAAGCTGATGCCGTCCAGCGCCTTCACCCCGGGAAAGGTTTTGCCGATCCCGTTGAAGCGCAGGCTGCCGCCAATGCGCTGTTCATCTGTTTGTACGTGTGCGTGCATAACCCACCTCATCACACCGATCAGGCGGCCCCGTCGCCGGGGCCGCCAATGAAATCAACCGACCCTCAATTCCACAGGCCGATCTTTTCCAGTTCCTGCTTGAAGTTGTCGCGCGTGATCAGCGTCACGTCGTCCATGGCGGTGTATTTCGGCGGTTCTTTGCCGGTGGTGACCCACTCGTGCATCATGCTGGCGGTGTTGTAGCCCTCGATGTGCGGGCTCGGCAGCATCGAGCCGAAGAAGCCGCTGTTGGCTTTCTTCAATTCGCCGATGGCATCGGTGCCGTTGATGCCGATGCCGATTACGTTAGCCGCGGCAAAACCGGCGCTTTCGGTGGCGCGCACGCCGCCCAGCACGGTGTTGTCGTTCATCCCGCCGATGATCAGGTTTTTCGCCCCGCTCGGGAGCTTCACCAGCGCCGAGTTGGTGGCGTCCATGCTGCCAGGTACGTCGAGGGTTTTCAGGGCCGAGAACAGAATGTGGTCTTTCGGCATCCCGGCGTCTTCCAGGGCTTTAACCGAACCGTCGGTGCGTTTCTTGCCGGTATCGAGTTCGTTGAAGGTGTTGATCACCGCATAGGTTTGTTTCCAGTCCCAGCCGCGTTTTTTCGCTTCGGCGGCCATGGCGGCGCCCTGCTTCTGGCCAACTTCGAAAGCTGCCATGCCGAGGTATGGCACGTCCTCCATGAACTTGCCGCCGGCATCGACGAAACGGTCATCGACAGCGATCACTTTCAAACCGTTGAGCTTGGCCTTGGCCATGATCGCCGGGCCGAGGGAGACGTCCGGCGGGCAGATCACGAAGCCCTTGGCGCCGTTCGCCGCCAGGCTGTCGATGGCCGAAAGGGTTTTCTCGCCATCAGGCACAGCAATCTTGATGACGGTGAAGCCCTTGTCCTTGGCGGCCTTTTCAGCGAAGGCCCACTCGGTCTGGAACCAGGGCTCTTCGGCCTGCTTGACCAGAAAACCGATCTTCACTTCCTCGGCCGCCAGCAACGTACTGCTCAGGCTGACCGCGGTGACCGCCAAAGCGGCACAGCACAGGGAACGGATCCCACGACGACGTTTCATAAGCTGACTCCTTGTTATTTTTTTTGAGCGTTAGTTGAAAGCCAATACTGCGGTCGAAGCATGTAGCCAATAGTCATATCGTATGATGATTGTATTTCAGGCGTAGTTTTGCGCCTGAAACCCAAGTTATTCAGTCGTGGTACATGACCGAACGACCACCATCGATGGTGATGCACGAAGCGTTGATGAATGGCGCCTCATCGCTGGCCAGGAACACGGCAGTCATCGCCACTTCGATTGGCTGACCGATGCGGCGCGGTGGATGCAAGTCGAAGGCCCGTTGACGTTCGGCATGAGGGTCGGCAAAGCCGTTCCAGTAGTCGACGTTCAGTTGGGTTTCGATATAGCCCGGCGCGATGGCGTTGACGCGAATGCCCTTGGGTGCGTATTCGATGCCCAAGGCGCGGGTCAGCCCGAGTAAGCCATGCTTGGCCACCGGGTACGGGAAGCAGCCGGGAATGATGTGAGTGGAATGGGTCGAGGCGATGTTGATGATGCTGCCGATGCCCTGCTCGATCATCTGCGGCAGCACGGCTTTGCAGCCATACCAGGCGCCGTCCAGGTCGATGGCGAAGCAACGATGCCAGTCGTCCTCGGTCATTTGCAGCGGATCACGGAACACGTTGACCCCGGCGCAGTTGACCAGCACGTCGATGCGACCGTGAAGCTCAATGGCCAACTTGGCCATGGCGTGCAGGTCTTGCTGGCGCGATACGTCGGCCTTGATCGCCACGACATCCGCGCCTTGTTCACGCCAATGCGCCGCGACTTTTTCGACTTTCTCGGCCTGGATATCGCTGATGACCAGCTTGGCTTGCTGGGACGCAAAGGTCGCGACAATCGCTTCGCCGATCCCCTGAGCGGCGCCGGTCAACAGCACGACCTTGTTTTTGAGGCGCTCACCCTTCGGCGGTTCGGGCACCGGTGGCAAGGAAAGGGGTTCAGCCATGGATCAACACTCCTGTTCGAGGGCACGACGAAAACCGGACATCTGTCGATGTCCGGTCAAAAGGCTTTTTGGAATAGGCAGGCAGGCGTGCAAACGCCCGGGCGCCGGGGCGGCCTGAAGCACTGTCACCCCAAGGGAGGACGGTGGAATATCGCTGCATCACTTCACCTGTTTTGTTTTTTTAAGTGTGAGTGCGTGTAACTGATGGGGCCGACTATAAACCCGGCCACCAACAAATCTCAATATATAATTTTGCATCCCATATTTTGGGATTTATCCTGCAAATCTCTGACAGGGCTTTCCGGGCACATCGACTCGAACCGACAACACCGCACCATCCAATGGATGGTTGAGCGGGCTCGCCGCACTGGTGATGTACAAGGTTTTGAAGTCTTCGCCACCAAACACGCAACTGGTGGGGCGACTGACAGGCAGTTCGATCACCCGATCGACATGACCGTCCGGGCTCAGCCTGAGCAAGCAACTGCCGTCCCAGCGGGCGTTCCAGATATAGCCCTCGGCATCCATCGCCGAGCCGTCGGGGCCACCCCGTTCGTGGGGGCCAAACCAGACGCAGGCGGTGTCGAGGTTGCCGTCGGTATGGATGAAATGTTGGTACAACGTACCGTCGAGGCTGTCGGCGAAATACAGGGTTGTGCCGTCGTCGCTCCATAGCAATGTGTTGGGGATGCCGAGCCCTCGAAGCAGCGGCGTGACCCGAGCATCGCGGTCGATGCGAAACAGGCCACCGGAGCGGCGCACGATCGGCAAATCTTCGCCCTGCTCGCCGATGTTGTTTTGCATGGTGCCCAGCCAGAGCCGGCCCAAGGCATCGCAGCGGGCTTCGTTGGCGCGATTGCCGGGTTGCGGATCGGCCACACAGAGCAAGGTCAGCCGAGGCTCCAGGCCGGGAGAGTTCAGGTCCAGCCGATAAACCCCACTGCTCAATGTCACCAGGGCATCGCCACTTTCGCAGGGGATGAATGCGGACACGTGTTCCGGCATCTGCCAGATTTCCACATTGGCGCCGATCAATCGCAGCGCCTGTTGGCCGGCGATATCGACCCAGTACAGCGCCTGGGTCGGTGCATCCCAGAACGGACCTTCACCGAGTCGCGCACGGTGTTCGGTAACCGCAGTCCACGTCATGAAACCTCCTTTTTATGCTTTTATGTGGGAGCGAGCCTGGTCAGCTTGCCTTCTTGTCGGCCATGACTTGGGGGTAAAACCGTTTGATCGCCAGGTCGGCGTTATCGATCAGGGTCATGCAGGCCCACACACCCCGCGCAGCATCCCGGGCGGCGATGGCGTCGGCCATGTCTTTGTGAATCGGCAAGGTTCGGCGCAGTTCGTCCGGGTCGGCGGCAGACACTTCGAACGACACCGCCAGCAGCGCGCCGAGGGCCGGGACCATTTGTTCGATGAATTGATTGTGGCTGGCGGCGAGGATGCACTCGTGGAAGAACTGGTCGGCGCGGTTGTAATCGATGCCGCTGTCTACGGCTCGTTCCAGCGCGTTGTAGGCCTGAAGCACGGCTTGCACTTGTTCCACCGTCGCGCGCTCGCAGGCCCAACGCACCGCCATCGGCTCGATGGTACGACGCAGGTCAAGCAAGTCGTCGACGAAGTTTTCCGGCAAACCGCTGCGCGACAACCAGCCGACGACTTGTGGATCGAAGAGGTTCCAGCGCCGTACCGGCAACACCCGCGTGCCGACCTTCGGCCCGACTTCGAGCATGCCTTTGGCGACCAGGGTTTTGATCGCTTCGCGGATGACCGTACGGCTGACCCCAAGCTGCTCGCCCAAGTCGGCTTCAACCTTGATGGTCTGACCGGGCTTCACCTGGCCAGCGGCAATCCAGCACCCCAGCCAATCAACCGTCGACGCGTGAAAACTGCTGGACATGGGTACCTCACCGCCCGGTGAAAATAAAAATGAAACGACACGAAAGCCGTTCGCAATGGATGCCCACGCTAATCATCATATGATTGGGTGTCAATTGGATTTTTCTGGAGTTCTTGCCAACACAGGCATGACTGTTCGTCCGATTACTCCCCCGGCGCTTTGAACCCACCCACTTTGTAAACTACGGTTAGCCCGCAACAGATCAGGCTGTTTCACTAAAATCCGCTATTGCCAGGTATGAACATGGACATGGATGCGTCTACGAAATACCCCATTGTGTTGGTTCACGGTCTTTTCGGCTTCGACAGAATCGCCGGCTATCCGTACTTCTTCGAAATCGAGGAAGCCCTGGAACGTGCTGGTGCCCAGGTGTTTGCCGTGAATATTCCAACCGTCAACGGTAATGAGGAACGCGGTGAAAAACTGCTCGAACACGTCGACCGTATTTTGCGGGAAACGGGCGCCGCCAAGGTCAATCTGATCGGCCATAGCCAAGGTCCGCTGGCCGCACGCTACGTCGCAGCCCTGTACCCGGAAAAGGTTGCGTCGGTCACCTCGGTCAGTTGCCCTAACCACGGCTCCGAGATTGCCGACCAACTGCACAAGGCACTGACACCCGGAGAATTACCCGAAGCCTTGGTATTAGCCCTGTTAGGCGCAGTCGGCACCTTCATTTCGTTGATCAGTGGCCATCCGGAAAACCCCATCGACCCTCAAGCGGCGTTCGAATCGCTGACCAGCGCAGGCCTGGCCGCCTTCAATCGCAAGTACCCGCAAGGGCTGCCAAAGGTTTGGGGCGGGGAAGGCAACGAAGTTGAGAACGGCGTGTATTACTACTCCTGGAGCGGGATCGTGCAGAACTTTCAAAGCCTGCAACTCCTCGACCCGACCCATTTGAACTGTAAAGTGCTGTCGCAGCTATTTTATAAAGAGAAGCACGCCAATGATGGGCTGGTCGGCCGCTACAGCTCTCATTTGGGCAAAGTGATCCGCTCGGATTACCCCATGGACCACTTTGATGCAGTCAACCAGATGGCCGGGATCAACAGTTGGAACGTGAGCCCGGTGATGCTCTACCTTGAACACGCCGCCCGGCTCAAGAGCAAGGGTTTGTAAGCCCATAAAAAACGGCCCGCTGCAATAACGGGCCGTTTCGTTTCTCGGGTTCAGCGCTTACGGCTCAAGTCCGATCGGGAAAAACTCGCCACCGCTCCAGACACCGAGCCAGCTCTGCCCGTCAATCTCACGGCTCACCGCCAGCTCTACCAATTGATAGAACACATTGCGGTGAATCAGCGCTTCAAGGTTGCTGCGCACATGCACGTACGGTGCGGGCTCCTGAGTCACCGAGTCGATCACCACGCGCATGGGGTGCTCGACACCGGCGTCGGTGGTTTCATCGACGTTGGTGGTAAAGCGCAAGACCTGAGCCTCACCCTCGCCTTCGACTTCCACGGCTATCGCCACGAACGGTGCGTCGTCGACCTTGATGCCGACCTTTTCGACTGGAGTAATCAGAAAGTAATCATCGCCGTCGCGGCGAATGATGGTGGAGAACAGCTTGACCATCGGCTTGCGCCCGATCGGCGTGCCCAGGTAATACCAGGTGCCGTCGCGGGAGATGCGCATGTCGATGTCGCCGCAGAAGTCGGGGTTCCACAAGTGGACCGGTGGCAAACCTTTGGTTTTGGGGATTTGTCCCAACAGGTCATTGGCTTTTTGCGGGCCACTCATGGCGTTCTCCTTTTAATTACTGATCGCTGAGCCCCAACAGGCTACGAGCGTATTGCTCCAGCGGCGGGCCCAGAAGATCTTCTGGCCTGTTATCGTAGAACGTCAGTAAACCGCCACGACTCTTGATACGTGCAGTATCGATCAAATACTGGGTGCTGGTCTCGATCAACATGATCTGAATGACGCCACTGTCGATCCCGAGGCGATCCGAGCGCTCCTGGTCGATCAAATCGTCCGCGTTGCCGATGCGGTCGTCGGCCTTGGCAAAACGTGTATAGAGCAGGTAGTGAGCACCGGCGGCACGGGCTTCTCCCATGGCGGCGTCGAGGCCTTCCGGCGCGCGGGCGCGGCGGACCATCGGGAAATATTCGATAAAGCCGTTGAAGGCTTCTTCGGCCACCACGTTAGGTCGCGGAGAAGCAATGCCCGGTGGCGCGAAGGCGCCCTGGGCGATGTAGATGAAGGAGTCCGGCTGAATGCGGATGTTATTCACGCGACGGCTGTCGCTATGGTCCAGCAGCCCCACGTCGCTCATGTGGTAGCGAGTTCCTTCGGCCATATCGCTGACATTCATGCAGCCGCCAAGTGCCAAAACGGCCAGCAGCAAAACCAGGCTACGCATCCTTCCCTCCAGAAGCCGGTGACGGAAAACCGGCGAATGGCCGAGGGATGCAGCTTCCGCGCCAGCTCAGGTCATGTGCATTTTCAGTCTGAACAGACCTGTGGCGAGGGAGCTTGCTCCCGTTCGGCTGCGCAGCAGTCGTAAGTTCCAGGGAATGCGGAGCGTTTGGTAATTTTAGGGCCGCTTCGCGCCCCAGCGGGAGCAAGCTCCCTCGCCACAGCAAGCGCCCTTCACCGCAAGACCCGGTCAGCCGCCGATGATTTTCATGATGGTCGCGCCACCGGAGAACGCCACTTCCTGCTTGTCCCCCAGAGCCTTCACCAGCAGTCGCTGCAAGGCCGGCAATGCCTGATGACGGGGTTTGTCCAGCAGATCGCCGACATAGTGGCGATTGCTCGACGACAGGCAGCCATGCAGCCAGCCAGTGGACGACAAGCGCAGACGCGAGCAGGTGCGGCAGAACGGCACGCTTTCGTTGGCGATCACGCCGAAGTGGCCCTGTCCCGGAATCTCGTAGCGCACCGCCGTGGCATCGACCGGCGCGTCGGCCTGCAGATATTCGTAGTGTTCGCCGATCAGGCTCAGCAATTGCTGAAGGCTGACGAACTGTTGCAGGAAGGCGTTGGAATCACTGGCCAAGTGACCCATGCGCATCAACTCGATGAAGCGCAGCTCGTAGCCGCGTTCCAGGCAGTAATCGAGCAATGGCATCACCTGATCGAGGTTTTGCCCACGCAGCGGCACCATATTGACCTTGATCTTCATGCCGGCTGCCGCGGCCTGGGCCATGCCGTCGAGCACGGTCGCCAGATCGCCGCCGCGGGCAATGCTGCGGAAAGCCCCGGCGTCCAGGGTATCGAGGGAAACGTTGATGCGCCGAATGCCGGCATCCACCAGCAGCGGCAGCTTCTTCGCCAACAGCTGGCCATTGGTGGTCAGGCTGATGTCCGCCAGCCCCATCTGCCCGACGGCGGTCATGAAGGCTTCGAGCTTGGGGCTGACCAGTGGCTCGCCACCGGTAATGCGCAGACGCTCGATGCCGGCTGCTTCGATCAGATAAGCCACGCCGCGTGCCATCGCCTCGGCCGACAACTCATCCTGCGCAGCCACCAGCCGTTTGCCGTTGGGCACGCAGTAGGTACAGGCGTAGTTGCAGGCGGAGGTCAGACTGATCCGCAAATTGCGAAAACGCCTGCCTTGACGGTCAACGATCATGGATCACTCCGGCGAAAGAAGATTCGAACGCGCAAAACTTGACTCACAAATCAAGTTTTAGCAAGCCCTATGCCTGAGTATATTCCTGCGGTACTGCGCCACGTAGCTAAATCATGGCTCATGGCGCAATTAGACAACTGGATGGCTCAGCTGCTCGGAGTGTCGGTATCGCGCTTGCGCTTGTTGCCCATGCGCACGCCGATGTCCATCAGGAACTGGAAGAAACCTTCCTGATCTTCCAGCACATTGCTCCAGAACGGCGAGTGATACAGCGCCACGGCGCCATGCACCAGCGCCCAGGCTGCGCAGTAATGGAAGTAAGGAGGCACGTCTTCGAGCTTGCCTTCGCTGATCCGGCCCTTGATCAGCAGGGTCAGGCGTTCGAAGTTCGAGGCGCGGATCTTGTGCAGTTCCTCGACCATCTCCGGTACCTGGTTGCCCTTGACCACCTTTTCTTCCAGGCGATCGAACAACCGATAGCGTTGCGGATCGCGCATGCGGAATTCGAAGTAGGCCCGGGACAGGGCTTCCTTGTCCTTATCGACATCGGCGGAATGCAACAGCTCGTTCAAATCACGCTCGTAGTCGAGCATCAGGCGCAGGTAGATCTCCGCCTTGGATTTGAAGTGCTTGTAGATCGTGCCTTTGCCGATACCTACGGCATCAGCAATCATCTCGACGGTGACACTGTCTTCACCTTGTTCGAGGAACAGCTTGAGCGCGGTATCGAGAATTTCTTGCTCGCGGCGACGAAACTCACGGACCTTACGAGGTTCTTTATGCATAAGAAAAGGTCTGTAGGGGTCAAAATTCGAAGCCGCGTATTATGCCTAACTTACGCCAAAATGCACGGATCATCCGACCATATATGTGTTTCTTGATGAATTCACGCGACCTCGCCGGTTGATGAGAACTCAACCGAAGCGCACGTATTCCAAATTTGTTTAAAAACCCGACCAACCAAACTGGACTCGGCGCGATACTGATCAATACTTCAACTGTCGGCGAGGCATCTCCCCCAAGTGTCGCGCCGATGAAGGTACCAAAGGATTGCGTGCCTTTGTTTTACTCCTAATGGTCTTAACCCGGATTCACCCCCCAGAACCCGGGTTTTTTTTGCCTGCAATTTGGGAGCAAAGCCCGCCACAGGTTGCGACTTTTTCCAACGTTACGCCGATGCCCTGACGTGCGCCAACGGAAATAACCGCTTGAAATTCTCGGTAGTCTGCTCGGCAAATCGCTCGTAGGGCTCGCCTCGTAACATTGCCAGAAATTCCGCTACCTCACGCACGTACTGCGGCAGGTTCGGTTTGCCGCGATACGGGATCGGCGCCAGGTACGGCGAATCGGTTTCCACCAGCAAGCGGTCGGCCGGCACTTTGCTGGCCACATCGCGCAAGGCATCGGCATTGCGAAAAGTGACAATACCGGACAGGGAAATGTAATAACCCATATCCAGCGCGGCCTTGGCCATCTCCCAGTCTTCGGTGAAGCAATGCAGAACGCCTGCTTGAGGCAGCGCCGCCTCACGCAGCAGTTCGAGGGTGTCGGCCCGGGCGCCCCGGGTATGAATGATTACCGGCTTGCCGGTCTGTTGCGCCGCTTGCAGGTGCAGGCGGAACGACTCCTGCTGCAACTCTGCCGCTTCCGGTTCGTAGTGGTAATCCAGGCCGGTTTCCCCGATCGCCACCACCCGCGGATGATTGAGTTCGCGCAACAGCCAATCCAGCGCCGGAGCGGCACCGGGCTGCACGTCCAGCGGATGCACACCGACTGAACAATCGACGTCGTCGTAGCGTTCGGCCAGGGCTTTGACATCGGCGGCGTTATCGGCGCTGACGCCAATGCACAGAAAGTGCCCTACTCCCCTCTGACGAGCCGCGTCGAGCGCAGCATCCAGGGAGCCGTCGTGGGCGGTGAGGTCGAGGCGATCAAGGTGGCAATGGGAATCTACAAGCATAAAAGGGCTGCAACTTACATCGTATGAGTGGGACGGTCGGACTTCAGGGCTCCGGCCAAATGGGTTTCGATTCGACTGCGCGCGGTGTTATCGCCTTCGTTGAATTGCACGCCGACTCCAGCGGCGCGGTTGCCCTGGGCACCTTTGGGGGTAATCCAGGTGACCCTGCCGGCGACCGGGATCTTTTCCGGTTCGTCCATCAGGTGCAGCAGCATGAAGACCTCATCGCCCAACTTGTAGCTCTTGTTGGTCGGGATAAACAGGCCACCGTTCTTGATGAATGGCATGTAGGCCGCATAGAGCACGGACCTGTCCTTGATGGTCAAGGACAAAATGCCATTGCGCGGCCCCGGACTGATGGGTTCATTCATGCTGACCTCCATTTCTGATGATCAGAGTCTAGTCACCTCTGGGCAGGCAAGGATACCCATTGCACCAACAGCGCCTCCAGCAACAGCGCCGGATTGAGGTTGGCCTTGCTCATCACTTTCTGCCGCTGGGCTAGAATCCAGTCCTGAATATTCAGGACTTTATCCTGAGCGGCTTTCTGCGCCAGGTATTGAATCACCTTGCGCATGTCCGCCAGCCCCAGCCCCGCTTCATCCTGAGTCAACTGATAACGCAGGATCAGGCTCGACCAGTCGCAGAACCAGTCGAACAGCAGCAACATGGGAATGGTTTTCCATTCCTCGGCCAGTTGCGTCGGCGATTGCTGCTGCTTGAGCAACTTCTTCACGCCCTCGACCACCAGCGCCCGCTGCTCGCGCACGCCCTGGGCCTGCAATTTGACCGCGGCCAATGGCGAACCGGCAGCAAGGGTCAGCAGTTCAATGCGCTCGTCTTCCGAGCAGTCCGGCAACGTCTTGGCCAGCCACGCCAGACTCATGGCTTCGCTCGGCAAAGGACAGGCCTGCTGTACGCAACGGCTCTTGATGGTCGGCAGCAGACGACTGGTCTGGTGGCTGACGAGCAGCAATACGGTGTCGCCGGACGGCTCTTCAAGGCTTTTTAGCAAGGCGTTGGCGGCGTTGATGTTCATCGACTCGACCGGCTCGATCAGCACCACTTTGCGACCGCCCATCTGCGAAGTCTGAACCACGAAGCTGACCAGGTCACGCACCTGATCGACCTTGATCGCCTTGTCTGCCTCTTCCGGTTCCAGGACGTAGTTGTCGGGATGACTACCGGCCTTGAGCAGAAGGCAGGATTTGCATTCACCGCAGGCGCCCTGGGCGGTCGGACGCTGGCACAACAAACTGGCCATCAACCGCTCGGCCAGCGCACGCTTGCCGATCCCGGCCGGGCCATGCAGCAGATAGGCATGGGCGTGCTGGGCACGACCGGCCAATTGCTGCCAGAGACTGTCCTGCCACGGATAGGCTTCAGCCACGGGTCAACTCCAGCAGACGTGGCAGCAAGACATCCAGAGACTGCTGAACCTGCGCCAGCGGTTGAGCGGCATCCACCAGGACATAACGCGCAGGATCCGCTTTGGCACGCTCGAGGAAGGCACTGCGCACGGCATCGAAGAACGTGCGGCCTTCAAGCTCGAAACGGTCCAGGCGACCGCGGGCGCTGGCGCGGGCCAGGCCCACTTCCACCGGCAGATCGAAGATCAGCGTCAAGTCCGGGCGCAGATCGCCCTGGACGAATGTTTCGAGGGTCGCGATACGCTCCAGCGACAAACCGCGACCACCGCCCTGGTAGGCATAGGTCGAATCGGTAAAACGATCACACAGAACCACCGCGCCACGGGCCAGCGCCGGGCGGATCACCTCGGCCAGGTGCTGGGCTCGCGCAGCGAACACCAACAGCAGCTCGGTGTCAGGGTTCATGACCTCATCGACCGGCGCCAACAACACGTCGCGGATCCGCTCGGCCAGGGGCGTGCCGCCCGGCTCCCGGGTCAACACCACCTCGATCCCGGCGGCGCGCAGACGCTCGGCCAGGTATTCGCGATTGGTGCTCTTGCCGGCACCTTCCGGGCCTTCCAGGGTAATAAACAAGCCAGTCACAGGCAGTCCTTAATCAGAGTCATTGCGGGCTTTGCGGCGCCGGAGCATCCCGCTCGGGTGCTGGCGCAGGCTCTTGTGCAGAGTTTTGCGGCGCTACTTGTGGCACGTCTTCGGCTGCCGTATCAGGCGAAGCCGCCGGGGTTGGCGCCTGGGCATCTTCCGTCAGCGGCGTGGTAGTCGGTGCCGGGCTGGAACGGTAATCGGCCCGGCGATTGAGCTGGAACTCCCGCACCGCATTGTTATGGGCGTCCAGATCATCGGAGAACACGTGACTGCCATCACCGCGCGCAACAAAATACAGGCTGTTTCCGTCCGCCGGATTCAACGCCGCATGGATCGCCTCGCGGCCGACCATCGCAATCGGTGTCGGCGGCAGGCCAGCGATCAGGTAAGTGTTATACGGCGTCGGCTCCTTGAGATGGGCGCGGGTCAACTTGCCGTTATAGCGATCGCCCAAGCCGTAGATCACCGTCGGATCGGTCTGCAGCAACATGCCCATCTCCATGCGCCGCACGAACACGCCGGCGATTTGCCCGCGCTCCTGCGGCACGCCGGTTTCCTTTTCCACCAGCGAGGCCATGATCAGTGCCTGATAGGGTTCGGTATAAGGCACGTCGGCAGCACGCTGGCTCCATTCCTTGGCGAGGACTTCGTCGAGGCGGTCGTAAGCCTTCTTGAGCAGATCGACGTCAGTCATGCCACGCACGAAACGGTACGTGTCGGGGAAGAAGCGCCCTTCGGGGAAAATCCCGCCGTGCCCGAGCTTGTCCATCACCTGGCTGTCGCTCAAACCGTTGAGGGTCTGTTCGAGCTTTTCATCCTTGGCCAGGGCTGCGCGGACCTGATGGAAATTCCAGCCTTCGACCAGCGTCAGGCTGTACTGAACCATTTCCCCGCGCTTCCACAGGTCGATCAGCCCTTCGACTGTCATGCCGGGAACCATGCGGTATTCGCCGCTGTGCAGCGGTTGGCCCGCCAGGTTGAAGCGCCAGTACACACGCAGCCAGAAAGCGTCCTTGATGACGCCATCGGCTTCAAGTCGAATGAAAGTGCGGTTCGGCGTAGTGCCTTTGGGCACTTCCAACAGCTGTTCCTGGGCGATGTTCAGCGGTTGTTCCAGCGCCGAATGGATTTTCCAGGCAGAAGCGCCCGCCAATAGCCCCGCCAGAACCAGTCCGGTTTCCAGCAGCAGCAATAATTTACGTCTCACGAATCAGGCATCCAGTAGCGCACGGGCAATGGTTTGGAGTTTACGGGTGAGCGGCCCAACCGGCCAGCTCAGTGCGGCATAGGCGCGCACCGGCCAAACGCCATAAACGCTGTTGCAGACAAAGACCTCATCAGCCCATTGCAGCTGTTCGAGGGTAATGTCGATGATTTGTGTGGGAATCCCCAATGACTCGGCTTGAAACAATAATTCGGCACGCATCACGCCTGCCACGCCACAACGTTTGAGATCGGCGGTCACCAGCACGCCATCGCGCACCAGGAACAGATTACTGAACACACCTTCGATCACCCGCCCGACCTGATCCAGCATCAAGCCTTCAGCATGCTCGGTGTCCTGCCATTCGGAACGGGCGATAACCTGCTCCAGACGATTCAGGTGCTTGAGACCGGCAAGCAATGGCTGCTTGGAAAGCCGTGTTGTACAAGGGAACAGGCGCACGCCCTGCTTCGCATGCACAGCCGGATAGGCAGCAGGAGGATTGCCTTGCAGAATGCGCCGGGCCTGGGCCGAGGGATCGGGGGCGTAACCGCGCAGGCTGTCGCCGCGGGTGAGGATGAGTTTGAGCACGCCCTCGCCCAGTGCGGCGGCATAGGCCAGCAGCTCCGCGCGGATCAGCTCATGATCGGCGGCAATCGCCAGGCGCGAACAGCCCTCGGCCAGACGCGACAAATGTCGATCCAGCAACAACGGCTGCCCGCCCTTGACGGCGATGGTCTCGAACAGACCATCGCCGTAAGCCAGGCCGCGATCTTTCAGCGACAAAGCGTCAGCCGGTTGACCGTCGACCCAGCTGTCCATCAGTCAGCGAACCGGCGGAACACCAGCGAGCCATTGGTACCGCCAAATCCGAAGGAGTTGGACAGCACCACGTCGATATCCATGCCGCGCGCGGTGTGGGGTACGAAGTCGAGGTCGCAGCCTTCGTCCGGCTCATCGAGGTTGATGGTCGGCGGGGCTACCTGACTGTTGATTGCCAGCACGCTGAAAATCGCCTCGACCGCCCCTGCGGCACCCAGCAGGTGACCGGTCATGGACTTGGTCGAACTGACGGCCAGCTTGTAGGCGTGATCGCCGAACACCGATTTGATCGCACAGGCTTCGGCGAGGTCGCCAGCCGAGGTCGAGGTGCCATGGGCATTGATGTACTGCACCTGATCACCATTGATCTTCGCATCGCGCAAGGCATTGGTGATGCAACGCGCAGCACCCGCGCCATCGGCCGGTGGCGAGGTCATGTGGTAGGCATCGCCACTGGTGCCGAAACCAATCAGCTCGGCGTAAATGGTCGCGCCACGGGCCTTGGCGTGCTCCAGCTCTTCGAGAACCAGTGCGCCAGCACCGTCGGACAGCACGAAGCCATCACGACCCTTGTCCCATGGACGGCTGGCACGGGCCGGCTCGTCGTTGCGGGTCGACAGTGCACGGGAGGCACCAAAGCCGCCCATGCCCAGACCACATGCAGCCATCTCGGCGCCACCGGCGATCATTACGTCGGCTTCGTCGTACATGATGTTACGTGCCGCCATGCCAATGCAGTGCGTACCGGTGGTACACGCCGTGGCGATGGCGTAGTTAGGTCCCTGTGCACCCAAGTGAATGGACAGGAAACCGGAAATCATATTGATGATCGAGCCAGGCACGAAAAACGGAGAAATCCGCCGTGGGCCGGAATCATGCAGTGTGCGGCTGGTGTCTTCGATATTGGTCAGACCGCCAATACCCGACCCCATGGCCACGCCGATACGCTCGCGATTGGCATCGGTAACCTCAAGACCTGCGTTACGCACGGCTTGAAAACCTGCAGCCAGACCGTATTGAATGAACAGGTCGAGTTTGCGGGCTTCCTTGACCGACAAGTATTCCTCGACATTGAAGCCCTTTACCGAGCCGCCAAAGCGGGTGGAATAGGCAGAAAGGTCGGTGTGTTCGATCAGACCAATGCCACTGCGGCCAGCCAGAATGCCCTGCCAGCTGCTCGGCACATCCGTGCCCAGTGGCGACAACATACCCATACCGGTGACTACGACGCGTCTACGCGACACAGCACTCTCCTTTTTTCAAATGACGACTTCGCACAAGGCCTAAAGAAAAAACCGCACGCCATGATGGCAGTGCGGTTTTTCCATGACAGCGAGCGACGACTAAAAACTATTACGCCTGATGGCTGGTAACGTAGTCGATTGCTGCTTGTACAGTAGTGATCTTTTCAGCTTCTTCGTCAGGGATTTCGGTCTCGAATTCCTCTTCCAGAGCCATCACCAGCTCAACGGTGTCAAGGGAGTCGGCACCCAGGTCTTCAACGAAGGAAGCGGTGTTGACCACTTCTTCTTCTTTAACGCCCAGTTGCTCAGCAACGATTTTCTTGACGCGCTCTTCGATGGTGCTCATACCTTGTTTTCACTCCTAATGGACAAATTCAGGCAGCTGGCCAGTGGGTAAGTGTATAGAAAGACTTTTCAGTTTTTCAACTGAAAGCTTCACTCCTCAAACCCTGCGGCCCTCTGCCGATAAAATAGATTGCAGCTTTATAACGGATTTTAGACAGCTCGTATGACATTTTTTTGAAGCAATCCGTCACATTTAACTCATGTACATCCCGCCGTTCACCGGGATTGTAGCCCCAGTAACGTAAGCCGCACCGTCGGACGCAAGAAAAGCGACCACAGATGCGATCTCTTGAGCTTGCCCCAGACGACCCAGCGGAATTTGCGTCTGCAAGGCTTCACGCTGCGCATCGGGCAGTTCGCGGGTCATATCGGTGTCGATGAACCCTGGGGCCACCGAGTTTACCGTAATCGAACGCGAACCGACTTCACGCGCCAGCGCACGGCTGAAACCTTCCAGACCGGCCTTGGCGGCTGCGTAGTTTACTTGGCCTGCGTTGCCCATGGCACCCACAACCGAGCCAATACTGATAATTCGTCCCCAACGGGCTTTGGTCATACCGCGCAAAACGCCCTTGGACAGGCGGAACAGACTGTTCAAGTTGGTGTCGACAACGTCATGCCATTCGTCATCTTTCATGCGCATCATCAGGTTATCGCGGGTGATACCGGCATTATTGACCAGGATCGCCGGCGCACCGAACTGCTCCTGAATGCTCGCCAGCACGGCCGCTACGGACTCGTCGCTGGTGACATTGAGTTCCAGGCCAGTGCCCTGAATACCGTTTTCTTTCAGAGTGGCGGCGATACGCTCGGCACCCGATGCGGAGGTCGCAGTACCAACAACGATGGCACCCTGACGACCCAGCTCCAGAGCGATAGCCTGGCCGATACCACGGCTGGCACCGGTGACCAGTGCAACTTTACCTTGCAGACTCATGCAAGCTTCTCCTTGATCAGACCAGCGCTGCACGGGCGGCAGCGAAAGCATCTGGGGTATTGAGGTTAGAGGTCGACACGCCTTCAGCGCAACGTTTGTTCAGACCGGCCAGGACCTTGCCCGGACCGCACTCGACCAGTTGGGTCGCGCCCTTGGCAGCCAGTGCCTGGACCGATTCGACCCAGCGCACAGGCTTGTAAAGCTGCTCAAGCAGATCGCGCTTGAGGGTTTCCAGATCGGCTGGTACGTCGGCACTGACGTTCTGCACTACCGGAATCTGCGGCGCCTGCCAGTCGATCGCTGCGATCGACTCGGCGAATCGCTCGGCGGCCGGACGCATCAACTCGCAGTGGGACGGCACGCTGACCGGCAACGGCATGGCGCGCTTGGCACCACGCGCCTTGCAGCCTTCGATGGCGCGTTCGACCGCAGCCTTGGCGCCGGCAATCACTACCTGGCCCGGCGAGTTGAAGTTGACTGCGCTGACCACTTCACCTTGCGCCGCTTCGGCGCAGGCTGCCAGCACATCAGCATCGTCCAGACCGAGGATAGCGGCCATGCCGCCCTGCCCGGCCGGAACGGCCTCCTGCATCAATTGACCGCGACGCTCTACCAGCTTCACCGCGGCGCCCAGGCTCAGGCTGCCCGCAGCCACCAGGGCGCTGTATTCACCCAGGCTGTGACCGGCAACGTAAGCCGGACGCGCGCCGCCTTCAGCCAGCCACAGACGCCACAAGGCGATCGAGGCGGTCAGAATGGCCGGTTGGGTTTTATCGGTTTGATTGAGTAGTTCTTCCGGCCCTTGCTGGGTCAGCGCCCACAGGTCGTAACCCAGAGCATCGGAAGCTTCTTTGAATGTTTCAAGGACCACCGGGTGTTGCGCGCCCAACTCGGCCAGCATGCCGAGGGACTGCGAACCCTGTCCTGGAAAGACGAATGCGAGGGAAGCAGACATGTAACAAGCCCCTAATGATCTTGTCGTCGGAGAATTGACGTCCCGCCAGGGGAACGCAAGAAACTGACAGTTGGATGGCTCATTGAACTGAGCGGTCACATTTAAGCATTGTCTGACGAAAACGCCTAAGGCAACAAATCTTCCAGGCGCCCATGAAGACGTTCCGGCAAGTTTTCCTGGATCTCGATCAAGGCGCGCTGAATCGCACTCTGGAAGCCCTGAACCCCCGCCGAACCATGACTTTTCACGACAATTCCCTGCAAACCGAGAAAACTTGCGCCGTTATGGCGTGCCGGCGCCAGCTCGGCCTGCAAGCGCTTCATCAGCGGCAGCGCCAGTGCGCCTACCAGTTTCGACGCGAAATTTTTCTTGAACTGGGCCTCGATGCGCCCGGCGATCATGGTCGCCAGGCCTTCGCTGGATTTGAGCAGGATATTGCCGACAAAGCCGTCACACACCACCACATCCGCCTCGCCACGGTACAAACCGTCGCCCTCGACAAACCCGATGTAGTTCAGGCCACGCGCATTTTGCAGCAGGGTCGCCGCCAGCTTGACTTGCTGATTACCCTTGATGTCTTCGGTGCCGATGTTCAGCAACGCGACCCGTGGACGAACGACGCCCAGGGCTTGCGCCGCCACAGACCCCATCACCGCAAACTGCAACAGATGCTCGGCACTGCAATCGACATTGGCGCCCAGATCGAGCAACTGGCAGAAACCTTTCTCGGTCGGAATGGCGGCGACCATGGCCGGCCGATCGATCCCCGGCAAGGTTTTGAGCACAAACCGCGACAACGCCATCAGCGCACCGGTATTGCCGGCACTGACGCACGCCTGGACCTTGCCATCACGCAACAACTCCAGCGCCACGCGCATCGACGAATCAGGCTTGCCGCGCAGGGCCTGGGCAGGCTTTTCGTCCATGGTGATGACTTCGGACGCCGGCACAATCGACAGGCGCGAGCGATCCGCTGCCGATTGGCCAGCGATCAGTTCTTCAAGTAGGGAGGGTTGACCGACAAGGGTCAGGTGCAGCGAGGGCGTAGCTGACAGACAAGCAAGGCTGGCCTGAACAATGCTGCGGGGACCGAAGTCCCCGCCCATTGCGTCAATCGCGATGACTTGAGCGGACAAGGATTACTCGTCAGCGCCCTTGTCGATCACTTTACGGCCACGGTATACGCCTTCTGGCGATACGTGGTGACGCAGGTGAACTTCACCGGTGGTTTTTTCTACAGACAGGGTGCTAGCCTCGAGAGCATCGTGCGAACGACGCATGTCACGGGCAGAGCGGGATTTTTTGTTCTGCTGAACAGCCATAATTGATTAACTCCTAAACGTTTGGGTCACGCTTTAACTGCGCCAATACACTGAACGGGTTGGACCGCGTTACCTCGTCCTCGCTCGGTTCGGGCTCATCTGCTCCCGCCGGCTGCTGGCATTCTTCCGGATGATGAGCAGGCACAATGGGCAAGGCGAGCAGAAGCTCCTCCTCGATCAGTGACTGCAGATCCAATGGATCTTCGCCCAGTTCCAGCACGTCATAACCTTTCGGCAACGACTGGGTATTCGCACCCTCCTTCACCACAGCATAACTGCATTCGCTATGGATCGGCAGGGTGACCAGCTCAAGACAACGCTGGCAAACCATTTTGACTTCGGTGTCGATAAAGCTGTGGATTACCACAGACTTACGTTCATCTCGTTCAAAAACGAATTTAGCCTGCACCGTACCGACATTGTCGGAAAGCGGGTCGCAGAGTCTCTCCAAATCGGCCAGCAGCATTTCACCTTGAAGGGTGGTGCCACGGTCAGCCAATTTGCGCGGGTCAACGTGAGGTGGAATCGGGTCATTCAACATAGGCGCAGCATTATAGGGATGCCCCCAGCCATGTCAAAGGAAATTCAGCCCTGTCCGCCACTTGAGCCTGCGTTAGAATTCGCCCCTTGCCCTTTGGAGATGCGCATGCTGCCTTTATTACTCGCTTCAAGCTCGGTTTATCGCCGGGAATTGCTGGCCCGCCTGCAGCTGCCGTTTACTTGCAGCTCGCCGGATATTGACGAAAGCCATCGCCCGAACGAGTCAGCCATCGAACTGGTAAAGCGCCTCGCCGAAGAAAAAGCCCGGGCACTTACCGCCAGCCATCCTGCTCACCTGATCATCGGCTCGGACCAGGTCGCGGTACTTGGCCAGCGAATTATCGGCAAGCCACACAGCTTCGAAAAGGCCCGCGAACAACTGCTCGCATCGAGCGGTGCCAGTGTGACATTCCTCACCGGGCTGGCATTGCTCAACAGCCAGACCGGCCACTGCCAGGTCGACTGCGTGCCGTTTACCGTGCACATGCGCGCACTCGACGCAGCACGCATCGAACGCTACCTGCACGCCGAGCAGCCCTACGACTGCGCTGGCAGCTTCAAGGCTGAAGGATTAGGGGTGAGCCTGTTTCAAAGCACCGAAGGCCCTGACGCCACCAGCCTGATCGGCCTGCCACTGATTCGCCTGGTTGACATGTTACTGGCTGAAGGCGTGCAAATACCCTGAACCGCTGCGCGCGCACAAAAAAACCGGCCACACAGGCCGGTTTTTTTATGCAGACAACGATCAGCGCAACGCCGGCCCCTGGAAGCCCATCCACATCGCCAAATGCTCAGCCACGCTGGCACCGAGCTTTTTCGAGAAGCGATCAAACGGCGACTCCTCGATAGTGAAGTCCACCAGCTCTTTCTCGCCAATCACGTCACGCGCCACCGAACTGGCACTGCCCAGACCATCAATCAAGCCCAGCGGCAGCGCCTGCTCACCGGACCAGACCAGCCCGGAGAACAGCTCCGGATGATCTTTGTCCTTGAGACGATCGCCACGCCCCTTCTTGACGCTACTGATGAACTGCTGATGAGTGGTGTCGAGCACACCCTGCCAGAACTGAGTTTCTTCAGGCTTCTGCGGCTGGAACGGATCGAGGAATGATTTGTGCTCGCCAGAGGTGTAGGTACGACGCTCGACACCCAATTTTTCCATGGTGCCGACAAAACCGTAACCGGCCGCGGTCACACCAATGGAACCCACCAGGCTCGCCTTGTCGGCATAGATCTGATCTGCCGCACTGGCAATGTAATAGGCACCGGAAGCTCCCAGATCCGAGATCACCGCGTAAACCTTGGTATCCGGATGCAAGCCGCGCAAACGACGAATCTCGTCATAGACATAACCCGACTGCACCGGACTGCCGCCCGGACTGTTGATCCGCAGGATCACACCCTTGACCTTATTGTCCTCGAAGGCTTTACGCAGACTGCCGACGATATTATCTGCACTCGCCGGCTCTTTGTCGGCGATCATGCCGGTTATATCGATCAGCGCCGTGTAAGCGGAACCGCGAGTGGCGCTTTTTTCCATATCCATCAGCGGCGAGAACAAGAACAACGCAAGCAACAGATATGCAAAGGTCAGCAGCTTGAAGAAAATCCCCCAGCGACGGGATCGGCGATGCTCCTGCACACTAGCCAGCAGGGTCTTTTCCAGCAGCTTCCAGCTTTTTTCGTCACCGCTCTCCGCGCTCGCCTTGGCGGGTGCTTTCCATTCGTCGGTCATGACATCTACCCCTGCAAAAAACCGTTATGCCCGCTGACTCAGCCAGGCGCGCAATTCTGAAAAACGATCAATGGACAGCCGCGGTTCGAACTGCCGCAACGCCTCAATCGATTGAGCGCCATAGCTGACCGCCACCGAATCCATGCCGGCGTTACGCGCCATCTGCAGATCGAAGGACGAATCCCCGACCATCAGCGCCTGCTCCGGACGAACCTCGCAATGGGCGAGAATCTGCTCAAGCATCAACGGATGGGGCTTGCTGGCCGTTTCATCGGCTGCGCGAGTGACATCAAAATAATCTTCCCAACCGTGAGCTTTCAGCACCCGGTCCAGCCCGCGCCGAGCCTTGCCGGTGGCAACCGCCAGGTGATAGCCGTCAGCACGAAACGCCTCCATCGACTCAAGCACGCCCTCGAACAACGGCGAAGGAACAGCCTCTGCCGCGATGTAGTGCTCCGCATAATAGTCACGGAAAGCCATAAGCTCGCCATCGCCGATCTCGGGATACAAAGTCCGAATCGCCTCCGGCAACCCGAGACCGATAATGCCTTTGACCGCAAAATCATCGCGCAACGGGAAGCCAGAGCGCCTGGACGCCACGTGCATCGCCTCGACAATCCGACCAATGGAGTCTGCGAGCGTACCGTCCCAATCGAAAATCAGCAGCTTGTAATCAGATGGGCGCACTCAATCGCTCCACGGTTTTGGCCCACATCTCGTCGACCGGTGCCTGCAACTTCAGCTCGCCGCCATCAGGCAGCGGCACGGTCAGCATGTAGGCATGCAGGAATAGACGCTTGCCGCCCAGGTCACGAATTTCCTTGCTGAAATCTTCATCGCCGTACTTGGTGTCGCCGGCGATGCAATGCCCGGCATGCAAAGTATGGACGCGAATCTGGTGAGTGCGACCGGTGATCGGCTTGGCTTCGACCATGGTGGCAAAGTCACCGAAGCGGCGCAGCACCTTGAACACGGTAAGAGCCTCCTTGCCTTCTTCGTCGACTTCGACCATGCGCTCGCCGGAGCGCAGATTGCTCTTTTGCAACGGCGCACGGACTTGTTTGATCGAGGTCGCCCAGTTGCCGCGCACCAGCGCCATATAGCGCTTGTCGACGCCATCACCGCGCAATGCGGCGTGCAAGTGACGCAACATGCTGCGCTTTTTGGCGATCATCAGCAGGCCGGACGTGTCCCGGTCGAGGCGGTGAACCAACTCGAGCTCTTTTGCATCAGGACGTAACTGACGAAAGGCTTCGATGACGCCGTAATTCAAGCCGCTGCCGCCGTGAACCGCGATGCCAGCGGGCTTGTTGATCACGATCAGCGCCTTGTCTTCATAGACAATCGAGGCCTCGAGCCGCTGCAGCAGCCCCTGCGCCAGCGGCACGGGCTCGTCGCGTTCGGGCACGCGAACCGGCGGCACGCGCACGATGTCGCCCGCCTGCAGCTTGTATTCGGGCTTGATCCGACCTTTGTTCACCCGCACTTCGCCTTTACGCAAAATGCGGTAAATCAAGGTCTTGGGCACGCCTTTGAGCCGAGCGAGAAGGAAGTTATCAATACGTTGGCCGGCATATTCCGGCGAGACCTCAAGCAGTTGTACGCCTGGGGTCGAAGGGGCAGTAGTCGTCATGGTGCGGATGATAACAATTTTTTATGGAATTGAAGCACTTAATCATTGCTGCTATAGTCGCGAACGCCGCCAAAAGTGGCCTGGACAGCGGACTAACGGTCAAAAACCGGCCCTGACCAACGCAATTCACGAGGACGAGAGGCCGTCCTACGGGGCTTTCGCTACGTAACGGCAGAGTTTGCAGTTGTAACAAGCGCAGGTGACATAAGGCCTGAATCATGCCGCAAAGCAGAGTTTTCACTCGCCTTCCGAGCAAATATTCACGGCCAGTTCACAAAGTGCAGTCAGCTGCAAACGACCCCGAGCGAACGCTTCGGAAACAACGCCTAAATTAGCCATGATGCGTGACCTCCCCTTTCGGAGCTCACGGTAAATGCCAACCCGCTGCGGATTCTGCGCGCGGCAGCACCCGAATTATCAGGGATACGTGTAGGGTGGAGATGCACAACCGCTGGACTGTGTAGCAATAGGCTTTATCAAGACGCTTCATCTCGTCCACAGCCGCCGGTTGATTCCTCCTCCTGACTGAGTGCTTAAGTAGCCACAGCAAGCAGGACGCGTACGTCGCGATACCGGCCCAATTGGTCGGACATCGCTGGACACGGGAATGGCCAACCGCTCCCGACGCACCTGACACCGACCGTGAGAAGTCGTGTGTGCCGAACGCCGTTTCCGGCAGCCCGGAAACCGACGGTACTACATGAAAAGAATGCTGATTAACGCGACTCAACCTGAAGAGTTGCGTGTTGCACTGGTAGATGGCCAACGCCTCTACGACCTGGACATCGAATCCGGTGCACGCGAGCAGAAGAAGGCCAACATCTATAAAGGCCGGATTACTCGCATCGAACCAAGCCTTGAGGCTGCCTTTGTCGATTTCGGCTCTGAGCGCCACGGCTTCCTGCCCCTCAAAGAAATCTCCCGCGAATACTTCAAGAAAACTCCCGAAGGCCGCGTCAACATCAAGGACGTCCTGAGCGAAGGCCAGGAAGTCATCGTTCAAGTCGAAAAAGAAGAACGTGGCAACAAGGGCGCCGCCCTGACCACCTTCATCAGCCTGGCCGGTCGTTACCTGGTTCTGATGCCGAACAACCCGCGTGCCGGCGGTATCTCCCGTCGCATCGAAGGTGAAGAGCGCAACGAACTGCGTGAAGCCCTCAACGGCCTGGTTGCCCCGGCCGACATGGGTCTGATCGTTCGCACTGCCGGCCTTGGCCGCAGCAGCGAAGAAATGCAGTGGGACCTCGACTACCTGCTGCAACTCTGGACCGCCATCAAAGAAGCCTCGCTGGACCGCGCCGCGCCGTTCCTGATCTACCAGGAAAGCAACGTGATCATCCGCGCCATTCGCGATTACCTGCGCCAGGACATCGGCGAAGTGCTGATCGACAGCGTTGAAGCCCAGGACGAAGCCCTGACCTTCATTCGCCAGGTGATGCCGCAGTACGCCAGCAAGATCAAGCTGTACGAAGACAGCGTTCCGCTGTTCAACCGCTTCCAGATCGAAAGCCAGATCGAAACCGCCTTTCAGCGCGTCGTCGAACTGCCTTCCGGCGGCTCCATCGTCATCGATCCGACCGAAGCCCTGGTGTCCATCGACATCAACTCGGCGCGCGCCACCAAAGGCAGCGACATCGAAGAAACCGCTCTGCAGACCAACCTTGAAGCCGCCGAAGAAATCGCCCGTCAGTTGCGCTTGCGCGACATCGGCGGCCTGATCGTCATCGACTTCATCGACATGACCCCTGCCAAGAACCAGCGCGCCGTGGAAGAGAAAGTCCGCGAATGCCTGGAAGCCGACCGCGCCCGCGTGCAAGTCGGTCGCATCTCGCGCTTCGGCCTGCTGGAAATGTCCCGTCAGCGCCTGCGTCCATCGCTGGGCGAAAGCAGCGGCATCGTTTGCCCGCGTTGCAACGGCACCGGCATCATCCGTGACGTTGAATCGCTGTCGCTGGCGATCCTGCGCCTGATCGAAGAAGAAGCCCTGAAAGACCGCACCGCCGAAGTTCGCGCACAAGTGCCGATCCCGGTGGCAGCGTTCCTGCTCAACGAAAAACGCAACTCGATCACCAAGATCGAACTGCGCACCCGCGCCCGCATCGTCATTCTGCCGAACGATCACCTCGAAACGCCGCACTTCGAAGTTCAGCGTCTGCGTGATGACAGCCCGGAAGCCAGCATCAACCAGTCCAGCTACGAGATCGCTGCTGCCGCTGCGGAAGTCGAAGAAGTCCAGCCAGCCGCCGCGACCCGCACCTTGGTTCGCCAGGAAGCCGCAGTCAAGACTGCACCGGCTCGCGCCAATGCTCCGGTGCCGACCGAAGTCGTCGCCGCCCCAGTAGCTGCGCCGGTTGCCGCGCCTGAGCCAAGCCTGTTCAAGGGCCTGGTGAAGTCGCTGATCAGCCTGTTCGCGACCAAGGAAGAGCCAGTTGCGCCGGTCGTGGTTGAAAAACCAGCGACTACCGAGCGCCCTGCCCGCAACGAAGAGCGTCGCAACGGTCGTCAGCAGAGCCGCAACCGTAACGGTCGCCGCGATGAAGAGCGCAAGCCTCGTGAGGAACGTGCACCGCGTGAAGAGCGCGCACCACGTGAGCCACGCGAAGAGCGTCAACCACGCGAAGCCCGCGAAGAAACGCCAGCAGTCGCCCGCGAAGAACGCGCTCCACGTGCCCCTCGTGAAGAACGTGCACCGCGCGCACCGCGTGAAGATCGCAAGCCTCGTGGCGAGCGTGAAGAACGTCCGGTTCGTGAACTGCGCGAGCCTCTGGATGCCGCTCCGGCCGCCGCTGCCACCGCTGAAGAGCGTCCGGCCCGTCAGCCACGCGAAGAGCGCGCTCCACGCCCACCGCGTGAAGAACGTCAACCACGCACCGAGCAAGCCGCGGCTGCCGCTGCCGAAGAAGAGCTGCCAACCAACGAAGAGCAACTGCAGGAAGACGGTCAGGAAGTCGCCGAAGGCGATCGTCCACGCCGCCGCTCCCGTGGCCAGCGTCGTCGCAGCAACCGTCGTGAGCGTCAGCGCGATGCCAACGGCAACGTGATCGAAGGTTCGGAAGAATCCGAATCCGCTGAAAACGCCGAAGCCCCAAGCGCTGCCGATCTGGCCGCCGGCCTGGCTGTTACCGCAGCCGTTGCCAGCACCGTGATCAGCGCACCTGCTGAAGCACAAGCCAACGAGCAAGCCGAACGCGCTACTGCTGCCACTCTGGAAACCGCTCCGGTTGAAGCGCCAGTGGTTGAAGCGACCACGCCGGTGGAAGTCATCGCCGCTCCGGAAATCGAAGTGGCCCCGGTTCGTGAAGCACAGCCGGAAGTTGAAGCTGCCGCCGAACCAGTGGTTGCTGCAGAACCTGTCGTTGAAGCACCAGTGGCTGAACCGGCACGTGAAGTTCGCGAAGTTCGTGAAGAACAAACCACGTTCAACTGGGTTGCCGAGCCACCGGTTGCTGTCGAAGCTCCAGCGCCAGTCGCTGAGGCTCCGGTTGCTGAAGCCCCAGCGGCTGAAGCCACGGTCTCCGAGCCAGTGGTTGCGGCTGCCGAGCCTGCTCCGCTGCTTGAAGCACCGGTGGCTGCCGAAGCTGCACCCGTGGTCGAAGCTGCCCCTGTCAGCGCTCTGACTCCAAGTGGCCGTGCGCCGAACGACCCACGTGAAGTACGTCGTCGCAAGCGTGAAGCCGAGCGTCTGCAGAAGGAAGCCGAACTGGCTGCCGCTGCTGCTCCGGCCGCTGCCGAGCCAGCACCGGTTGTTGCTGAAGTCGTCGAGGCAGCCCCTGCCCCGGCCGCTGAAGTGTCTGCCGAGCCGGTTGAATCCGTGATCGACGAAGCACCGCGCTCCGTACAGGAAGCGGTAGAGCAACACGAGCAAGCCCTGGAAAAAGAGCACGAGCCTAAACCCCTCGCCTGATTCCATCGGCCACTAAAAAGCCCCGCCTGGTGATCCCAGGCGGGGCTTTTTTATGTCGGTTGCTTCGCAGGAAAACCGCGATGGCGGTGCATCAGGCGAAGACCAACCTCTCTGGTATGTCCACATCCCACAACACACCCGGATCCTCCACCGCCACCTCGACCACCCTCGCCTGCGCAAACAGTGATTTGGCGCCCTGATCGCCGGTCAACGCCATCAATCCCGGACCGAAGCTTCGCCCGAACCCCACCGGATGCCCATATTGCCCTTCATGCACCGGCACGCTGATGGTGTCATCCGCAATGGCCGCGACGACCTGCTCAATGCTCGACGGCAGGATAAACGGCATATCCCCCAGCATGATCAGCCAGCCACCGAGGTGCGAACAGGCCGCCACACCCGCCGCAATGCTGTCGCCCAGGCCGGTCGTCTCGATTCGCACAATCTCGCAACCATAAGCCTGCGCCATGCGAATCACTTGCGGGCGGTCCGCGGTGGTGACCAGCACACGCTTCTCGAGTGTGGCTGGCAGATTCACCAGCACCTGCTCGATCATTGAGTGCACGGTGATGCCATCACGGGCGGTGCAGTCCACCAGCAACTTGTCCTTATCGTCACCCGCTACCTGTCGAAACCGGCTGCCCTGCCCGGCGGCTAGAACGATAACGCCAATGGAGTCACTCATACGCCCTCCTGCAACGGCCTCTTCTGCTTGAGCTCGATGCCGTTCTTGATCGCCACAATCTCGGCCAGCAGCGACAAAGCGATTTCCGCCGGAGTATGGCTGCCGATGTGCAAGCCGATCGGGCCGTGCAAGCGTTCGATGGCCTGTTGGGACAAGCCTAGCTGAGCCAGGTTGTCCCGGCGCTTCTGACTGTTGACTCGCGAACCCAGCGCACCGACATAAAATGCCCTGGAATCCAGGGCCGTGAGCAGCGCCATGTCATCCAGGCGCGGATCGTGGGTGAGCGCGACGATGGCGGTGCGTTCGTCGGTCTGGATGGTCAGCACTGCTTCGTCGGGCATGCCCGGAACGAAGCGACCGTGTTGTTCTTCCCAGCCGTAGACGAACTCGGTGCGCGGATCGCAGATCAGCACTTCGAAATCCAGCAGCCGTGCCATCTCGGCGACATACCGCGATAGCTGCCCCGCGCCGATCAACAACAATCGCCAACGCGGGCCGTAAATGGCGCGCAGTGTGTTGCCATCAAAACTCAGCACATCGTGCTTGTTCGCCGGCTGCAGAACCACTTCACCGGTCGCAATATCCAGCGAGCGCGCAACAATTTCATGCGCCTCGCAGCGCGCCAGCAACTGGGCGACCCACGCCGGATCGCCGACGCGCTCCTCGGTCAGGCGCAACGTGCCGCCGCAGGGCAAACCAAACCGCGCGGCCTCCTCACGAGTGACGCCATAAGTAATCAACTGCACCGGAGGCCCATCGGCCGGGATACGGCCATCGTGCAGCCGGGCAATCAGGTCATCCTCGACACAGCCACCGGACACCGAGCCAATCACTACGCCATCGCCACGCAAGGCGAGCATGGCGCCAGGTGCCCGGGGCGCGGTACCCCAGGTCTGAACCACGCTGTACAACATCACCCGCTGACCGGCGCGGCGCCATTCCAGCACGCTGCGCAGGACGTTCAGATCGACGCTATCCATCAGGCGCCAGCCTTCTGCCAGCCTTGCAGCTGATAGCGAACCGGCAAGTCACGGATGCGCTTGCCGGTGGCCGCGAAGATCGCGTTGCACAGCGCTGGCGCAATCGGCGGCACGCCCGGCTCACCGACCCCGCCCAACGGTACATTGCCCGGTGGCGTGACCAGGTGCACGGCGACTTCCTTCGGTGCCAGGGACATGCGCGCCACTTCGTACATGTGGAAGTTGTCCTGCTGGACCTTGCCGTCCTTGAAGCTGATTTCCCCCAGCACCGCGTTGCCCAGGCCCATGACGCAGGCGCCTTCGAACTGCGAGCGAATTCGCTCGGGGTTGATCTGCGGGCCGCAATCCACGGCGATGTCGGCTTTGTGCACGATCAGCGTGCCATCGTCTTTGACTTCGACTTCGATCACGGCTGCCACATAAGTGACAAAGCTGTAATGCACCGCCAGGCCCAAGCCACGGCCCTTGGGTAGCTTACGCCCCCATCCGGCGGCTTTAGCGGCGGTTTCCAGCACGGTGCGCATCCGCGCGGTATCGATCGGATACCGCTCGGGGGATTCGCCGTAGTTCCACTCTTCACTCAAGGTACGCGGATCGATCTGACGGTCCGGGCCAAGCAGCTTGATCTGGTATTTGAGCGGGTCCTGGCCGGCCTTATGCGCCAGTTCATCGACAAAGCTCTGAATCGCAAAGCCATGAGGGATGTTCGACACAGAGCGATACCAGCCGACCCGCGTGTGGACCGCTGCTTCAGGGTTTTCCAGGCGCACGCTGGGGATCGCATAAGCCATGTTGGTAAAACCCATGCCCAGCTCGAAAGCCGCTTCATGGTTCATCCCCGGCGCGAACAGCGCGGTGATGCTTGGCGCCACCGTGCGGTGCAGCCAGCCAGACGGCAAGCCGTCCTTGTTCAGACTGGCCTTGAGGTATTCGGCAGACACGGTGTGGAAATACGAGTGGTGGATGTCGTCTTCACGGGTCCACTGCACCCGCACCGCTTTGCCCGGGAATTCCTTGGCCAGGATCGCCGCTTCAACCACGAAGTCCGGCTTGGACTTACGACCAAAACCGCCGCCGAGCAAGGTGACGTTGAACGTGACGTTATCGAACGGAATGCCCAGGCGCTCGCCAATCCGCTCGCGGGTGACTTGCGGCGCCTGGCTTGGCGCCCAGGCCTCACACACACCGTCCTTGAAACGGGCGATGGCGACCATCGGCTCCATCGGCGATTGCGCCAGGTGCGGCAGATAGTAAGAAGCTTCAAGGGTGCTGTCGGCAGCGCTCATGGCCTGGTCGATGTTGCCGGTGTTGCGCACCACTTTGCCGGGCTTGAGCGACGCGGCTTCGAGTTCCTTGCGGTAGGCGATCGAGTCGTAACTGGCGTTGGGGCCGTCATCCCACTCGATCTTCAGCGCTTCGCGGCCCTTGATCGCCGCCCAGGTGTTGCTGGCCACCACAGCCACACCGCCAAGAGGCTGGAACTCGGACGGCAATGGACGGCTTTCGATTTGCAGAACCTTGATCACCCCCGGGACTTTCATCGCAGCGCTGGCATCGAAGGATTTGACCTTGCCGCCGTAGACCGCCGGACGGGCGATGGTGGCGAAAAGCATGCCGTCGAAATGCACATCGGCGCCGTAGACCGCGCGACCGTTGACGATGTCCGCACCGTCGATGGCCTTGGTGCCTTCCTTGCCGATGTAGCGAAACTCCGACGGCTGCTTGAGCCGCAGGCTGTCGCGAGCCGGCACCGTAAGCGCACTGGCTGCTGCGGCCAACGCGCCGTAGCCCAATTCACGGCCAGTCGATTTATGGATGACCTTGTGCAGTTGCGCATGGCACTCGCTGACCGGCACTTTCCATTGCGCGGCAGCAGCTTGCTCAAGCATGGTCCGCGCGGCAGCACCGCAACGGCGCATCGGCTCGTACCAATGACGCATGCTGCGCGAGCCGTCGGTGTCCTGATTGCCGAAACGTACTTCATCGCCCGGCGCCTGTTGCACTTTGACCTGTGCCCAGTCGGCTTCCAGTTCATCGGCCACCACCATGGACAGACTGGTGCGCACGCCCTGGCCCATTTCCGAACGGTTGCAAATCACCGTCACGCTGCCATCGGCGGCGATGCTGATGTAAACCTTCGGATCATCGATCCAGCCGTTGGGCATGCCGTCGGCACCGAATTTCTGCTCTTTTTCGGCGGCTAATGCATCCTGCCAGCCCCAACTGGCGGCCAGCACCAGCGCACTGGTGGCGCCCACGCCCTTGAGGAAACCGCGGCGGCTGAGATTACTCAGCGCAAAATCATTCGGTAGCTGGCTCATGCCTTGGCCTCCTTCAGGTAAGTGGATGCCTGGCGGATGGCGGTCTTGATCCGGTTGTAGGTGCCGCAACGGCAAATATTGCCGACCATCGCCTCTTCAATCTGCTCGTCGCTGGGGTTCGGGTTGGTTTTCAGCAGCGCGGTGGCCGACATGATCTGTCCACCCTGGCAATAACCGCACTGAGCCACGGCGCTGTCGAGCCAGGCTTGCTGGACGACTTTGCCCACCGGGTCGGCGTGCAGGTTGTCGATGGTGCTGACGTTCTGGCCGACCACCGAGCCGATCGGTGTGATGCAACTGCGCGCTGGCGCGCCGTCGATATGAATGGTGCAGGCGCCGCACAGGCCCATGCCGCAGCCGAATTTGGTGCCGTTGTAGCCAGCCACGTCACGGATCGCCCAGAGCAGCGGCATGTCCTCGGTGACATCGAGTTGATGATCTTGACCATTGAGTTTCAGGGTAATCATGGGCACGCCCGCATAGTTATAGAGGTTATGGGGTCGAGCAATCTGCCGCTTGGGGTTCGCGGTTCACTACACGCAGATCGACTCAGGCTAATCGGCTCTCTTATGTAGACGCGACGTCTGCACCGGGCCTTTGATGGAGCAAATGCTTGCATCGTTAGCTGGCTAAGTTAACTGAGCATTAACAAAAAAGCCCTGCACATTTGAAAATGTGCAGGGCTTTTTAATCAGCCTGAAGCGTAGCCTCAATACTGGTTGGGTTCCATTTCCAGGTCGACCTTGAAACGCTCTGCAATGTCTTTCTGAATGCGCTGCGCCAGATTCAGCAATTGCAGGCCCGTTGCGCTGCCGTAGTTGACCAGCACCAGCGCCTGTAATTTATGCACACCGGCATCGCCGTCGCGAAAGCCTTTCCAGCCGGCGCGTTCGATCAGCCAGCCCGCCGCCAGCTTCATTTGCCCATCGGGCTGCGCATACGCCACCAGATCCGGGTATTCACCCTTGAGTTGTGCCACAAGTGCGGCGGGCACCAACGGATTCTTGAAGAAGCTGCCGGCATTGCCGAGCACCGCCGGGTCCGGGAGTTTTTCGCTGCGGATGCTGCAAATGGCCTGGCTGACGTCGGTCGGCGTCGGGTGATCAATACCCTGCTCGGTCAGGCGCTGACGCACCGGGCCGTATTCCAGGTGCAGGTGCGCGGTGCGCGTGAGGGTGAAACGCACCCGCAGGATCAACCAGCGCCCCGGCTCCTGTTTGAACAGGCTGTCGCGGTAGGCAAAGTTGCACTCGGCCAGTGTGAAGTCCCGCAGCTCGCCGGTCTGGCGATCGAGGGCTGTCAGGCCGGCGAATACGTCCTTTATCTCGACACCGTAAGCGCCGATGTTCTGCATCGGTGCCGCGCCGACGGTGCCGGGGATCAGGCTGAGGTTTTCCAGCCCCGACCACCCTTGCGCCAGGGTGTGTTGCACAAACGGGTGCCACGGCTCGCCCGCCTCGGCTTCGATCACCACCTGGTTGCCGTCATCGCTCAGCAGGCGAATCCCCCGTGTGGCCATGCGCAACACCAGTGCCGGCACATCGGCGGTCAGCAACAAATTGCTGCCACCACCGATCACCAGCACCGGCACTTCGTGTTCCACCGCGTAGGCCAGGGCTTCGCGCACGTCGGCATCGCTATGGGCTTCGGCAAACAGCCGCGCCTGAACGTCCACGCCAAAGCTGTTGTACGGTTTGAGCGAAACCCGGGGTTGAACCTGCAAACTCATAGCCGTCCCTTCAATTCGATCACCAGCAGATCGCTGGCGCGCTCGATCAGGTCCAGTACCTGTTCGAAGCCTTGGTCGCCGTCGTAATAAGGATCCGGCACTTCATCGACTTCCGACTGGTAGCGACGCAGGAACAAATCCAGCTCGGCCTTGCCCTTGGCCGGTTGCATGGTCTTGAGGTGGCGCAGGTTGCTGTTGTCCATCGCCAGAATCAGGTCGTAAGTGGCGAAATCGGCGCGGGTCACTTGCTGGGCGCGCTGGGCGGACAGGTCGTAGCCGCGCAGTTTCGCCGCAGCCTGGCTGCGCTTGTCCGGGGCCTTGCCGACGTGCCAGTCACCGGTGCCGGCAGAAGCCACTTCGACTTGATCGGCCAGCCCCGCCTCACGCAGCTTGTGCCGCAATACGCCCTCAGCCGTGGGGGAACGGCAGATGTTGCCCAGGCAGACGAACAGAACCCGCATCAGGCCTCCAGCAGGCGACGAACGCGCTCGAGATCTTCAACGGTGTCGACGCCGGTGGGCGGTGCGATCAGCGCATCGGCGACGTGAATCCGCACGCCGTGCCAGAGGGCACGCAGCTGTTCCAGAGACTCGGTGTTTTCCAGCCAGCACGGGCCCCAGGTGACGAAGTCCTGAAGGAAGCCGGCACGGTAAGCATAAATGCCGATGTGGCGGCGATATGGCACGCCTTCCGGCAATTGCTCGCGGCTCTTGGCAAACGCGTCCCGAGCCCACGGCAAGGTGGCACGACTGAAGGTCAGCGCCAGGCCATTGAGGTCGCTGACCACTTTGACCACATTGGGGTTGAACAGGGTTTCGACGTCTTCGATCGGCTCGGCCAGGGTGGCCATGCGTGCTTCGGTGTGAGCAGCCAGGTTGGCGGCGACCTGATCGATCACGCTTGGCGGGATCAACGGCTCGTCGCCCTGAACATTGACCACGATCGCGTCCGGGGCCAGGCCCAGTTTCGCCGCAACTTCAGCCAGGCGGTCAGTTCCGGAGTTGTGATCTTCGCGAGTCAGCACCACTTCGGCACCAAAGCCCTTGCAGGCCTCGACGATGCGCGCATCGTCAGTGGCAACCACCACGCGCTGGGCGCTGCTTTTGCTCGCCTGTTCCCAGACGTGCTGGATCATCGGCTTGCCGGCGATCAGCAGCAGCGGCTTGCCCGGCAAGCGGGTGGAGGCGTAACGCGATGGAATGACAACGGTAAAGGCTGTGGTCATTTATCCAGACGCTCATCGGTGGTCAGGGTGCGCGCTTCACTTTCGAGCATCACCGGGATGCCGTCGCGAATCGGGTACGCGAGGCCGGCGCCCTTGCTGATCAGCTCGGTTTTGTCGGCGCTGAGCTTGAGCGGGCCTTTGCAGACCGGGCAAGCGAGGATGTCGAGCAATTTGGTGTCCATGTACATTCCCTGGATAGAAACGGAGTTAAGGCAAAAGACGAGCCGGCAACAGGCGCATCAGCTGCGTATCGAACCAGGCCACGAAGGCCGGCGATGGCGCAGCATCGACCGCCAGGTACCACCAATCGGCGGCGGCGAAGGCACGGCACTTCACCGCGTCCTTTTCTGTCATCACCACTGGCAATGACGGTGTGAAATTCAAGGCCTGCACGCTGTATTCGGCGTGGTCGGCAAATGCATGGGGCACTGGCCGCCAGTGTAGCGTTTCGAGGGTCGTGAAGAAACGCCGGGGATTGCCGATCCCGGCCACGGCGTGCAGGGCCTGACCGGCGGGAAAGTGGTCCAGAGGCCGCCGTTCGCCGCTGTGCAGGTTGACCAGTTCGGTGGGTTGCAATTGAAAGGCAAAACCGTCTTCGCGATCATTGGCAGCGCCGTTGTACAGCACTGCATCGACGCTTTGCAGGCGCTCGACCGGTTCGCGCAATGGTCCGGCGGGCAGACAACGGCGGTTGCCCAAGCCGCGAGCGGCGTCGATCAGCACCAGTTCCAGGTCTCGAGCCAGCCGGTAATGCTGCATACCGTCGTCGGAAAGGATCAGGTCCAGCGGCTCACTCGCCAGCAAGGCTTTGACCGCACGGCTGCGGTCCGGGTCGATCATCAGCGGCACGCCGGTGCGCTGGACGATCAACAGCGGCTCATCGCCCGCCACGTCCGCGCCTTGATCCGCCGCGACCCGCCACGGCAATTGCGGCGGTTTGGCGCCGTAACCACGGCTGACCACTCCGACCCGCAGACCGCTGCGCTGGCAGTGCTGGATCATCCACAGAATCAGCGGCGTCTTGCCTGTGCCGCCCACCGTGATGTTGCCGACCACGATCAGCGGCACCGGCGACTGATAGATCTCGCCCTCGCCCGCCAAAAAGCGCTCGCGCTTGCCATTGACCACGCGTCGATACAGCCATTCAAGAGGCTGCAACAGCTTCAACGCCGGATGACCTTCGTACCATGCGGCGAGCAATCGATCGGACATGGCCATCAGGACGCCGGCGCCGCCTCGACAGTGGTCATGCGCAAGTGGCTGAAACCGAGCTTGCCGGCAGCGTCCATCGCGGTGATGACGGACTGATGGGGGGTTTTGCCATCGGCGCTGATGGACAACGGCAGATTGGTGTCGCCATTGGATTCTTTCTGTAGCGCTTCCATCAGGCTGGTGAGGTCGTTCTTCGGCAACAGCTGGTTATTGACCGAATACGCCCCGTCGGCGCTGATGGCGATGTCCAGTTGCTTGAGCTGCTGGTCTTCGGCCGGGGAGCCGCTGACCGCTTCCGGCAGGTCGACGCGCAACTGGGTTTCACGGGTGAAGGTGGTGGTCACGACGAAAAACAGCAACAGGATAAACACCACGTCGATCAGCGACGCGAGGTTGATGTCTACCGTTTCCCGTGGTTTACGACGGAACTTCACGCTTTACCCTCGGCCAGGTCCACGTCGCGATCGCCCTGAATAACCTCGACCAGTTTGATCGCCTCTTGCTCCATGCCCACCACCAGCTCATCGATCCGGCGTTGCAGGAAACGGTGGAAGAACACGGCCGGGATACCGACCATCAGGCCCGCGGCGGTGGTGATCAAGGCCTTGGAAATACCCCCGGCCAGCACCGCGGCGTTGGTGCCCATGCCCGTGCCCATGAACGCACTGAAAATATCGATCATGCCCAGCACCGTACCCAGCAGCCCCAGCAACGGAGCCATGGCGGCGATGGTGCCCAAGGCGTTGATGTAACGTTCGAGCTCATGAATCACCCGCGCGGCGGCCTCTTCGATGCACTCTTTCATGATCTCGCGACCATGCTTGGAGTTCGCCAGACCGGCAGCGAGGATCTCGCCCAGCGGAGAGTTGGCGCGCAACTCCTTGAGTTTTTCTTTATTGAGTTGCTTGTCCTTGATCCAGACCCAGACCTGCCCGAGCAAGTGCTCCGGGGTCACGCGGCTGGCGCGCAGGGTCCAGAGACGCTCGGCGACGATCGCCATGGCCGCGATGGAACTCAGAATGATCGGCAGCATCATCCAGCCGCCGGATTTGACCAATTCCCACACAGTGACAGTCCCCTCGAAAAAGTGCGCCACTCTAACATAGGGGGTGGGCGCACCGAAGACCGCGATGTCGCATCCGGTCGGGCTTTAATGACGCGGGCTACTGGCGCAATACTGGCGGATCGCGCCAGAAACGCCGTTCCTGAAGCATCGTCCAAGGTGGTTTGAAGCGCCCCAGTTGTAGACGAATGGCACCCTGCTCGGCGCTGTCGTAGATCGCCATGCCACGCTTTTGATAACGCGCCACGACTGTGGGATGGGGATGACCGAAAGAATTACCGTTGCCACGGGAAATCAGCACCGCTTTAGGCAGCAGAGCGCTGAGCAACGCCATCGAAGATGAGCTGCGACTGCCGTGGTGCGGGGCCTGCAACCAGTCCGTCGGCACCGCCAGTGGACTGTCGAGCAGCACCCGCTCGGCCGCGGTATCGATATCGCCGGTCAGCAGCAACCGCTCGCCGTTGGCTTCGATCTGCAGCACGCAGGATTTCTGATTGCTGTCGCTGGCCGACGACCACTGCCAGAGCTGGAACCGCACGTCGTCCCAGGTCCACTGTTGACCGCTCTCGCAGCCCTCGGCATGTAGCTCGTCCGGCAGGGCCAGTGGGTCGCCACTCAGTACCCGAGTCACCGGCACACCGCTGGCAATCGCTCGCGCACCGCCGGCGTGATCGGCGTCGGCATGGCTGATCAGCATCAAATCAAGTCCATTCACCCCCAGTTTGCGCAATGTTGGCAACACCACCCGCTCACCCAAGTCGATATCGCCGAACCGTGGCCCGGCGTCATACAGCAGAGTGTGATGGCGGGTGCGCACCAGAATGGCCAACCCCTGGCCGACATCCAGCTGCCAGATTTCGGCGACGCCTTCAGGCAGCGTGTGCCGGGGCGCAAAAACCAGCAACAGCAACATCGGCCAGCCCAGCGGGCGCAACGGCACGCCCGGTGGCAGTAACAGCAGAAATGCGCCCAGTGCGCCGAACGCCCAAACCCACAACGGAACCGCCACCGGCACCCACGCGGGCAATTGCCCGGCCACCAACGCCAGCCCCTTGAACAAAAGGTCGATCAGACCGCCAGCCAACCACAGTAACCCCTCGCCCACATAGGGAACGGCCAACAGCAGCGTTCCGAGCAAGGCCGGCGGCAAGACCAGCAGGCTGATCCAGGGCACCGCCAGAAGATTGGCCAGCGGCCCGCTGAGACTGATCGGCAACCCCAGTACCAACAGCAGCGGGCACAGACCGATTGCGATCAGCCATTGGGCACGGGTCCAGGTTTGCCACCAACGCCACGGGCCCAATCGCCCGCCAAAGGTGAAAATCAGCACCGCTACTGCCGCAAAGGACAACCAGAAACCCGGTTGCAGGCTTGCCAGCGGGTCCAGCAGCAAAACACCGTCAAGCGCCAGCAACAGCGGCCACCAGGCGCCGAGGTGACGAAACCGTAGCCGCCACAACAACAGCAGACCAATCATCAGGCAGGCCCGACGCACCGGCACCTCGAAACCGGCCAGCAGCCCATAACCGAGCGCCGCCGCGAACGCCAGCCCACACGCCCATGGCAGCCACGGCAAGCGCCTAGGCCATAAGCCATAGCGCGCCAGCCCGGCGATCAGCAGATACACCAGCCCCGCCAGCAAACCAATGTGTTGCCCGGAAATCACCAACAGATGCACGGTGCCGGTGTCTTGCAGCACCTGCCAGTCCTCACGGCTCAGCCCGGCGCCGTCCCCCAGCACCAACGCCGTCAGCGCTCCCGTTCGCCCGTGCGCATCCACGGCCTGCAAACGCTGACGAATGCCGTCGCGCCAGGCCCACTGCGCTTGCCCCAGTCGCTGACCGTCCTTGACGGTCCCAGTGGCGCCAATACGTTGGGCCAGCAACCAGGCGTCGTAATCAAAACCATGAGGGTTGAGCAGCCCGGCAGGACGCTTCAATTTGACTGCCAGCCGCCACCGCTCGCCACTGTTGACGGGCGGCCCGCCATACCAGGCCAGACGCAGGTGCCGGGGCAGTTGGGTGCGACGCGACTGACTGTCTGTCAGTTCGAAACGCACTACACCCTCGGCCTGCTGCGGCAACCCGGTAACCCGGCCTTCGACCCAGCGAGTCTCGCCATCGAGCTTCAGCGCCAGGCGATCATCCAGCGCCCACTGCGCATTCGCACACGCCCAACTGAAGCCAAACAACCAAAATGCCAGTGGAAAGGTTCGAAACGGCAACAACATCAAACCCACTACCGGCAACAACAGCCACAACCCTGCCGGCGGCAGTGCCGGCAAAAAACGCAGGGCCAGCAGACCCAACGCCAGCGCCATCATCCCTGTGCGCATAAGCCCGTCCTTGAGAGTCCCCTCCCTAGGCTTAGCCGTCGCGCCGCACAGGCGTCGTTAACAATTGTCACAAAGTCTGAATGGGCGGTTCGTAGAATCCAGACATACTTGCCGCCTTAACCGACCGAGAAGCCTTATGCCCCGGCGCTTATTCAAACGCTACATGCCAGACCCGACCAGCATCAGGGAACACAAATCCTTACGCTTTCTTGGCACCCTGCTGCATGACCCGAACCTCTGGCACCTCAATCGTCATTCCGTCGCGCGGGCCATGGCCGTCGGCCTGTTCGCGGCGTTCCTGCCCATCCCGTTGCAAATGCTGTTGGCGGCCATCCTCGCCATCGTAGTGCGCGGCAACATGCCGATAGCGGTCAGCCTGGTCTGGCTGACCAACCCGATCACCATGCCGGCGGTGTTCTTCTGCACCTACCAGACCGGCGCCTGGTTGATGGACGTCCCCGCCAGGAGCTTGCCGGACGAGTTGACCTGGGCATGGATCAGCGGCGAGCTCTCGACTTTGTGGCAACCGTTTTTACTGGGTTCGGTGGTAACGGGGCTGGTGCTTGGGGCGTTGGCTTATTGTCTGGTGATGATGTATTGGCGCTGGTGGGTGAGTCGGCAGTGGGCACGGCGTAAGCGCAGCCGGATGCAGGAATGAAAAACGGCCTCCACTTGGGAGGCCGTTTCTTTTTGCGGTGTTTGCCCGCGAAGGCCGTGACACGGTCTTGATCAGGTACGCATCCCGCGCCCACTCACCAGCAGCCGCGCACAACCGATGTACAGCACAACAGTCGCTACCAGCATGAAAGCGATCGCCACGCTGATCTTGATGTCCGACACGCCAAGAATGCCGTAACGGAAGGCGTTGACCATGTGCAGCACCGGGTTGGCCAGCGAAACGGTCTGCCAGAACGGTGGCAACAAGCTGATCGAGTAGAACACCCCGCCCAGGTACGTCAGCGGTGTCAGCACGAAGGTCGGGATGATCGAGATGTCATCGAAATTGCGTGCAAATACCGCGTTGATGAAACCCAGCAACGAGAAGATCGTCGCCGTCAGCAGCACCACCAGAACGGTCACGCCCAGGTGATGCACCTGTAGCGTGGTGAAGAACAGCGACAGCAGCGTCACGATGAGCCCGACCATCAACCCGCGCAGCACGCCGCCCAGGGTGTAGCCGATCAGAATCGTATGGGGCGACACCGGCGACACCATCAGTTCTTCGATGGAGCGCTGGAACTTGCTGCCAAAGAAACTCGACACCACGTTGCCATAGGAGTTGGTGATCACCGACATCATGATCAGCCCCGGCACGATGTACTCCATGTACGTGAAGCCACCCATGCCGCCGATCTGCCGACCGATCAGATTGCCGAAGATCACAAAGTACAGAACCATGGTGATGGCTGGCGGCAGCAAAGTCTGCGGCCAGATCCGGGTGAAGCGCTTGACCTCACGGTAAACGATGGTATTGAGGGCGACGAGGTTGGGTTGCAGCTCGGAACTCATACCGCCACCTTCGACAGATTTTTCTCCACCAGGGACACGAACAACTCCTCGAGGCGATTGGTTTTGTTACGCAGGCTCAACACTTCGATGTTCTGCTGCGCCAACTGGGTAAACAGCGCGGTAATGCCCATGGCCTTGTCGACCTGGACTTCCAGGGTATGACTGTCGATCAGTTTGGCCGGGTAACCAAGCAACTGCGGCACCACTTGCAAGGTGTTCTTCAGGTCCAGCAGGAACGTCTCGACATGCAGTTGGCTGAGCAACTGCTTCATGCTGGTGTTCTCGACAATGGTGCCGTGGTCGATGATGCCGATGTTGCGGCACAACTGCTCAGCCTCCTCCAGGTAGTGGGTGGTGAGGATGATGGTGATGCCTTTCTTGTTCAGTTCAGTGAGGAAGGTCCACATCGAGCGACGCAATTCGATGTCCACCCCCGCCGTCGGTTCGTCGAGGATCAGCAGGCGTGGCTCGTGAACCAGCGCCCGGGCGATCATCAGTCGGCGCTTCATGCCGCCGGACAGGGAGCGTGACGGCACATCGCGCTTGTCCCACAACCCCAGTTGGGTCAGGTACTGCTCGGCGCGTTCCTTGGCGATTCTCGCCGGGATGCCGTAGTAACCGGCCTGGGTCACGACGATGTCGAAGGTCTTTTCGAACTGGTTGAAGTTGAACTCCTGGGGCACCACACCAATGCAGCGCTTGAGCGCCGCTGGTTCCTTGTCCAGGTCGTGACCGAACACATTCACCGTGCCGCTGGTTTTGTTCACCAAGGTCGAGATAATGCCGATGGTCGTGGATTTGCCGGCGCCATTCGGGCCGAGCAAAGCGAAAAAGTCACCTTCGGCGACGTCCAGATCGATACCACTCAAGGCCTGGAAACCGTTGCCGTAGGTTTTGGTTAGCTGCCGGATGGACAGAGCGGAACTCATATCGGATTTACGCACCAGGAAGGGAAGAAAGGAATAAATAAGGGCGGGCGGCGAGCAATGCAACCGCGGCGCATGAGCGCAATGGTGCTTGTCGCCGCCACACAAGTACAGTCACGCGTGTTGATAGTGAGTATTAAGTCAACGCGGTCATGACGGCTTTGCGATACGCCGGACGCTGTTTCAACCGTGCGTACCAGGCTTCTAGATGTGGCAGCGGCGCGCGCTCGATCGGCATCTCGAACCAGGCATAAATGAAGCTGCCCAAGGGAATGTCGCCCATGCCGATCTCATCGCCCGACAGGTATGGCTTAACCGCCAACGCTTGATCGGCCATCGACAGCAGATCGTCGCACTCCTTGATCGCAGCTTTGATGGCCGGCCAGTCCTGCTGCTCTTGCGGGGTGCGCAACACGCCCCAGAACACCGTGCGAAACGGCGCGGCAAAACTTGAGGTGGTCCAGTCCATCCACTTTTCGGCCGAGGCACGGGCTTGCAGGTCCGTCGGATACCAGGCAGTGCCGCTGGCATGGCGAGCCACCAGGTAACGCACGATGGTGTTGGATTCCCACAGCACGAAGCCGTCGTCTTCGATCACCGGCACGCGACCGTTGGGATTCATCGCCCGGTACTCAGGCGTGTCGACCACGCCAAAGGCACCGCCGGCATCGATGGCTTCATAGGCCAGGCCCAGCTCTTCGGCGGCCCACAACGGTTTTCTGACATTCGACGAATTTTTCCGACCCCAGATTTTCAGCATGACCGCCCCTTGTTGGATGAATGCGCAGGCAGCATACGCCGGATCAGGCGCGACTCAAATCGCTCTGCATGTCACCCAGTTGCAGCGGCAGCCACTCGCCGAACAAATGCGGATAGCACTTTTCGAGGTGCTCGAAAAAGAACGCTTCAGGCACATCGGTGAACTGGCCGTGATCAACCAGGTACTCCATCAACTGCTCGCCGTCACGGTTGAAGGGATGGAACACACTGTCATTGATCCCGTCAAATTCCAGCGGCGCGACATTGAACAGCTCGCAGAGTTGTTGATTGAAAGCCGGCGTGGCTTTAACCCAACGCTCGTTCAAATAAAGCTCGGTGTAGCCGTGCATGGCGAACACATCACTCTTGAGCAGTTCGAGCAGGCGCGGCGTCGACAGGTGATTGCGCACATCCGCCAGACCGATACGCGCCGGGATCCCGCAATGCCGAGCGCAACCTGCCAGCAGCGTGGCTTTGGGCACGCAATAACTCTCCCCGGCCGCCAGCGCATAGCTGCCGCGCAAGGTCTGCGGATCACGGCTGAAGGTGTAGGGGTTGTAGCGCACGGCCTCGCGCACGGCGTAATAGAGATTGATCGCCTGCTCCTGCGGATCGCGCCCGGCGCCACGATGTTTTTCGGCGAACTCCACCACCGAGGGATGGTCACTGTCGATGAAGCGGCCGGGGCTCAGATACGCGTGCATGGGAGCTATCTCCTGGGGGAAGCCACGAGTCTAGCGACACCTTCAGCACAGAGATAACGACGTTTCGGCCAAATATCAGCGCTTGCCCGCCCTGTTGACGAGCCCTCCATCGAAATAACTGACGAAGTCCGGCCGTTTCGTCCTACAAGCTCAACCCGATCGCTCCGACCACCCACTTTTATGGATGCCGTCTAAGCTCTGAGAGTGGTTTTGCCCCTGGCTTCAGGAGAATTAATTATGCTGCTGTTGTGGATACTGGTTCTGGTGGTCGGGATTGCCTGGCTGGCACATCGCCGCACCGCGCCTCTGCCCGCTTTGGGCATCATCGCTGTCTATCTGCTGGCGATGGGCATCTTCAGACATGCGAGCCATGCCCCCGTCTGGCTGCTGCTGATTTTCTGGGTGTTGCTCGCGGCCGTGGCCGCCCCCCTGTTGCTGCCGGACCTGCGCCGAAAACTGTTCACGGCGCCCATATTCAACTGGTTTCAAAAAAACCTGCCGCCCATGTCGCAAACCGAGCGTGAAGCCATTGAAGCCGGCACGGTCTGGTGGGATGGCGAGCTGTTCAGCGGTCGTCCTGACTGGAACAAGCTGCTGGCCTATCCAAAAGCGCAACTGAGTGAAGAGGAACAGGCGTTTATCGATGGCCCGACCGAAGAGCTCTGCGCCATGGTCAGCGATTGGCAGATCGGCCAGTTGATGGATCTGCCGCCCAAGGCCTGGGATCACATCAAGCAGCATGGCTTTTTTGCCCTGATCATTCCCAAGGAGTACGGCGGCAAAGGCTTCTCGGCTTATGCGCACTCCCAGATCGCGATGAAACTGGCGACCCGCAGCGGTGACCTGGCCTCCACCGTCATGGTGCCCAACTCCCTCGGCCCGGCGGAACTGCTGCTGCACTACGGCACCGACGAACAACGCAATCATTACCTGCCACGGCTGGCCCGCGGCGACGATATCCCCTGCTTTGCCCTGACAGGCCCGATGGCCGGTTCCAACGTCGGGGGCATGACCGACACCGGGGTGATTTGCAAAGGTGAATGGGAAGGCCAGGAAACCCTTGGCTTGCGCCTGAACTGGGAAAAACGCTACATCACCCTCGGTCCGGTGGCGACCTTGATCGGCCTGGCCTTCAAGGCCTATGACCCGGACCATCTATTGGGTGACAAAGTCGACCTGGGGATCAGTCTCGCCTTGATTCCAACCCAGACACCCGGTGTAGACATCGGTCGCCGTCACTTGCCGCTGGGCGCCGCCTTCATGAACGGCCCGAACGCCGGCAAGGATGTGTTCATACCGCTGGAGTTCATCATTGGCGGTCAGGAAATGCTCGGCGAAGGCTGGATGATGCTGATGAACTGCCTGTCGGTCGGGCGTTCCATTTCGCTGCCTGCCATCGGTACCGCCGCGGGCAAGTTCAGCAGCCTGGTGACAGGCCAATATGCGCAGGTTCGCGAGCAATTCAACGCACCGCTGTCAGCCTTCGAAGGGATTCAGGAAGCACTGGCGCGGATCGGCGGCAGTACCTGGCTGATGGACAGCGCGCGGATGCTCACCGCCAACGCCGTCGACCTCGGCGAAAAGCCGTCGGTGCCCTCCGCCATCATCAAATACCACCTCTCCGAACGCGGTCGCGAGTGCATCAGCCACGCCATGGATGTTCACGGCGGCAAGGCCATCATCATGGGCCCGAACAACTATCTCGCGCGTAGCTGGCAAGGTGCGCCCATTTCCGTCACGGTCGAAGGTGCGAACATCCTGACACGCAACCTGATGATCTTCGGCCAGGGCGCTATTCGCTGCCATCCGTTCGTGCTCAAGGAAATGGCCCTTGTCCACCGCGAAGACAAACAACAGGCGTTGATCGAATTCGACGCCCTGCTGCTCAATCACATTGGTTTTGCCGTGAGCAACGCCGCCAGCACCCTGGTGCTGAACCTTGGCTTCGGGCATTTCGAACACATGCCCGGGGACAAGCTCAGCCAACGCTACGTGCGCGCCCTCAACCGTCAGGCCGCGGCATTTGCCATGCTTGCAGACCAATGCATGATGCTGCTGGGCGGCGACCTGAAACGCCGCGAACGCTTGTCCGCACGTCTGGGCGATGTGCTCAGCTACCTGTATCTGGCTTCCGCTGCGCTCAAGCGATATCACGATCTCGATTCGCCGGAGCATATGCGTCCGTTGTTCGCCTGGGCGATGGAAGAGAGCCTCGGCCAGTCCGAACGTGCGCTGGACGAACTGCTGACCAACTTTCCGAACAAGGTACTCGGCTGCCTGCTGCGGGTACTGGTGTTCCCGTTCGGTCGCCGGCACAGAGGCCCGTCGGACAGACTGGCGGCCAAAGTCGCCGCAGTCCTCGGCCGCGCCAAGGGCGACCCGACCCTTGAGGAGTTATTGGCGGGCTGCTATCGCCCGCAATCGATAGAGGATCCGGTCGGCGCCTTGCAGCACGCCTGCGACTTGCTGAACGCCGCCAAACCGCTACAGAAAAAACTCAACACGGCGCTGAGAAGTCGCCAGGTCAAACCCACTGTCGGGGAGTCTGTCATCGATGCCGCACTGGAGGCTGGCGTCTTGCAACCGGTTGAAGCGGAGACCTTGCGTGAGGTGGAGGTGGCGCGGCGCAAGGTGATCGACGTCGATGATTTCGATAAAGAGGTGCTGGTGCTGGGCAAGGGCAAGGTCCGCTAATCCAGAGGACCGTGTGTCGCCTTACCATCATGGGGCGCTTTACCCTGTGAAAAAGGGGCGCGGGAGCTTTATACTCCTGCGCCCGTTTTGCTCTTGAGGACTTATCTCGTGTCCAATGTCGTTGCCGATCATCTCGTCTTGCTCGACCACCTGCGCAGTATCCTGGTCGCCGTAGGTGAGGCCGAACAGGTTCCCGAAGAAAGCCATGCCTTGTTCCTGGAGCGCTTCGACGAACTGCGTGCGTTGCTGCCGGTCGACCCGATCGAAAGCCAATACCTGGGCCAGGACATCCTGTGCCAGATCATCACCCGCTATCCGCAAATCGCCCACCTGGTGCCGCGCGATCTGCTGTGGTACTTCGCCGGTGACTGCCTGCACTACATGCCCGATGATGAAATCGACCTGTACCAGGCACTGGAAGAACGTCGCTTCGAAGCCGAACAGAACGATGAACCGTTCGACTGGAATCAGGAAAAACAGCTGCTGGCGATGTCGAACCAGGACAGCAAGCACTGATCTCCAATCAGTAACGCAAAAGGCCCGCATGGTTAATCATGCGGGCCTTTTTTGTTGGCCGGGTAAAGATCAAAACAACCCATCACTCTCCGGCAACTCATACGCTGCCGCGCCCTTGCCCATCGCGCTTGGCTTGCCCGGATTGCTCAAGGTCGGCTCCTTCTCCAGGCATTCCACCAGATAGTCGATGAATACCCGTAACTTGGGCGGCAGATAGCGGGTGGGCGAATGCAGCAGCCAGGCGCCTCCGTGGTAGGACGCCAGAAAGGTCCAGTCCGGTAATACCTGCACAATCAGCCCCTGTTCCAGCGCATAACGGGCGGTGAAGTACGGCAGGCTACCGATCCCGATGTGTTGCAATACCGCGCCCAATCGCACGCCCGTGTGATTGGCGGCGTAACGTCCGCGCACGCCGACGGTCACGGCTTTACTGCCTTTCTTGAACTTCCAGCGCGCATCGCTCGGGGTTTCGCCCAGATAGATGCAGCTGTGATTGAGCAAGTCGTGGGGATGAGTCGGTGTGCCGTGCTCGGCCAGGTACTGCGGCGTGGCGCAGAGCAAATGGTCGATGGTCAGCAATTGGCGCCCCACCAGCCCCGCAGGGGGCCGATCGGTAATACGGATGGCCAGGTCGACGTTGTCATCGATCAAATCCACCTGGCGGTCCTCGAGCAACAACTCCACATCCACTTTGGGATAACGCCGCAGAAACTCCGGCATATGTGGATGAATCACAAATCGCCCGACGGCCTTGGGCACGCTGACGCGCACCAGCCCTTCCGCTTCCTGGGTGAACTGACCGCTGATTTCCATCACCGACTTCGCCGCGCTGACCATCTCCTGGCAGCGCTTGAACACCTCTTCGCCTCCGTCGCTCAGGCGTAGCTTGCGCGTGGTTCGTTGCAACAAACGCGTGGCAAGCGCCTTCTCCAGCCGCGAAATGCTGCGACTCACCGCCGAGGGGGAAGACCCCAACTGACGCGCCGCTTCGGAGAAACTGCCGGTTTCGACAACCTTGACGAAAATCGCCATTTCACCGAGCAGCGGCAGGGGAAGATTTATGCTCACAGCGCAACAGTCCTTTGATGGTTGAACGGATTATCACGCAATTCCACGGTTCATATAATAAAAATAGAAACTTTAATAAGGGCATGGAATATGACGCTTCGCCTCTTTTTCCATAGTGATGACCTCAGGGCCAACGTGGAAGTCCTGGATTGCACGCCCTATGAGAACGAGTTCGCCGTGGTGCTGCGCGCCACTCTGTTTCACCCTCAGGGCGGCGGGCAACCCTGTGATACCGGCTGGATCGGCGAAAGCCAGGTGCTGCGCGTGGTGCAGGAAACGGAGCGGATCATCCATTTCGTCGACCACCCGGTAAAACTCGGCATGATCCAGATTCGGGTCGACGAGCAACGCCGCCAGTTCAATACGCGCATGCATTCGGCGGGGCACCTGATCGGTCACTTCGTCCAGGCCATGGGCTGGATGCCGATCAAGGCTCATCACTGGCCGGATGAAGGACGTGTGCAATTCAAACCGGGCGATGGCGCGCAGGAGGTTGATGCCCAGACGATTCAGCACGGCATCAAGCAATGGATCGCCCATGATCTGCCACGCTTGACGTCGTTGCGCGAAGGCGCCCGTGAAATCGGTTTCGGTGAGCTGCCCGCCTACGGCTGCGGCGGCACCCATGTACGTAGCCTGAAGGATTTGGGCAAGGTCACGATCGCTTCCCTTTCGCAGAAAAAGGGAACGCTGTCAGTCCACTACCACGTGGATTGAGCTTTTGGGCGATGTCGACCCCGTCATCGCCTGACGCCGGAGGAGCCTGCGTTCGCGGGCTCTGTTGACTATCTGATAGATGGACCTAAGACATGATGCTTGACGTCGAGCGTCTCGATGAGACGTGCATACAAAAACTGGCCAACGAAGAAGTCCTCGCCATCCGCGTCAGAGGCTTGTTGCCTCGGCCACTGGCGATCCAGATCGGCGACAAGATCCTCGCCCCCGGCTTTGAAGGCTACATCAACGCACCGAGCATCGGTCGTATCGGCATGGCGTTTTACGAAGCGGAAAACCAGCCACTGCTGATCGAAGACTATTTCGAGCGCGCCACCAGCAACATTGCCGAGTTGCGCAGCCGTTGTGCGCCCTACTCCTCGCCTGTCGACACCCTGCGCTGCATGCTCGATGAGTCCTGGCCGGCGGGGGCGCATCTGGAAAATCTCTATGGCCGCAAGATGTATGTCGGGCTATCGCGCGTGGTCAAACCCGGCGTGTGCTTCCTTGCCCATCACGACATTTTCGCCAAGGACGCCCCGGACAGCTTCCAGGCCAGAAGCCTGGAAGCGCAGTTCGCCTGCAATGTTTACCTGAACATGCCGACCGAGGGCGGCGCTTTGCAGATGTGGGACCACGACATTTCCCCGGACCAGTTCGACGAGATGCGTGGCGACAGTTACGGCATCGATCCGGCCTTGCTCGGCCCTCCGACCCTGGAGATTCGCCCTGAGCCGGGTGATTTCATCATGTTCAATTCACGCCGCATGCACTCGGTGACGCCGGGTGTGGACGATCCGCGATTGAGCCTTTCTTTCTTTGTCGGCTACCGCGGCAATGCTTCCCCCCTGACTTTCTGGAGTTGAGATGTTTTCGAATTACCTGGGCGAGTTTCTGGCGCTGGCAACCATCCATTTTCTGGCCGTGGTAGCTCCCGGGCCGGACTTCGCCGTGACCATCCGCCAAAGCGTGCGTTTCGGGCGTTTAGTGGGCATCTGCACTGCGCTGGGCATCGGCGCGGGCATTTCCGTGCATGTGCTGTACACCTTGCTCGGCGTCGGCGCATTGATGCACACCACGCCTTGGCTATTGACGGCGGCCAAGGTGATCGGGGGGGCCTACATTTTGTACCTCGGTGTGAGCCTGTTGCGCAGCAAACCCAAAGTGGCGACTGAAGGCGACAACGGCGCGGCAGCGTCAACTGAGCAGCAGACCCTGTTCAAGGCCTTCAGCACGGGGTTTCTGACTAACGCCACCAACCCCAAGGCTACGCTGTTCTTTCTGGCGATCTTCACCACCATCATCAGTGCCTCGACACCGTTGCAGATACAGGCGCTGTACGGGTTGTGGATGTGTTTCGTGAACGCCTTGTGGTTCGTGATCGTGGCCCTGTTCTTTTCCAGCGCCCGGGTGCGACTGCTGTTCATGCGCATGGGGCACTGGTTCGAACGAACCATGGGGGTGATCCTCATTCTGTTCGCCGGGCGCCTGATTCTGTCCATGTAAGCCCTGCCGCCTTAGTTGCCTCGCCGAACCGCATTTTTTTGCCGCTCCAACGCCAGCAACATGGCTATCTCCACACTCTGCCCTGAAAGTTTTGTTTTAAATCGTGGCGCTTTGCTTTGTTTGAACTACCTTCAAACAAGAAGAAGTCATAACGGTTTGAATTTTGACGTTAGGTTCAGAGATCAGATAGCGAATTGGCAAAAGGAGTTACCTCACTATGATCCTGACAGGCGTTTACCGGCGCAGAGCTGTGATTGCCGGTTGCTTTTTAGGGGAGTCAGGTTGGCGGGAAGTGCCGCCTATAACCGCGATGGTTGTCGAGCCTGAGCCTGTCGCTCGGGTCGGCAGCCCAGGTATCTGGATCACTAAAAGCCGTTTTAGAAGGTCGCTCGCTGTTCATTCGGATCAGCGTATTGCACCTGCTTGCGTGTAGCACCAAGGAATATTGCCGGGGGCATTAATCGTTAGTGGTAAGTGCTCTGGCGAGGTTGAGGGTCGACTCAGGCCCCTTGTAGTGATCCAAGGCAACTTGGTTTGCCTTGTAGATGGCCTATTCAGCGAGGATGCACTTAATGAGCTATCGTACCGTGCCCGCTTTCAAGCGAATTATCCATGGCCTGTTCTGGATGGGCCTCAGCGTGGACGCGGCTCAGGCCGCGGCGGCCAATTGTTCGCAGATGGACAGTATGCCGACAACGTTCGAGGTCGGTCAGGGGCTTCAGAGTGAACTGCGCACTCCGGTTCCGGTGACGCAACTGGCCGTGGGTGACCCGAAAATTGCCGATGTGCAACCCAGCGGCAACAACCCCAACGCCTTCCTGCTCACTGGTCTGACACCGGGCACCACCAGCCTGATGGTCTGGACCGGCTGTTCGAAAGAGCCGCGCCATAGCATGGTGTTCGTCAAGGGCCGGGCCACCTCGGCGCTGACCAGCGCGTCGACCGGACCTTACGAAGACCCGCTGCTGCCGAGCCAGGTACAGACCGATATTCGCTTCGTTGAAGTCAGCCGGACCAAACTCAAGGAAGCCTCAGCGTCTATTTTCGGCACCCGCGGCAACTTCCTGTTCGGCTCGCCGAGAACCTTGCCTACCATTGGCGGCGTCGTCACACCGTCGGTGCCGGTGGACAACGGCATGTTCAACCTCAACTTTGCTACCGGTAATACCCTGGTAGCGATCAACGCGCTGGAAGGCAGCGGTTTCGCCTATACCCTGGCGCGGCCAAGCCTGGTGGCGCTCAGCGGGCAGAGTGCGAGCTTCCTGGCCGGCGGTGAAGTACCGATTCCGGTGCCCAGTTCGGGCAGCGATAACATCTCCATCGAGTACAAGGAGTTCGGTATCCGCCTGACTCTGACGCCAACCATCATCGAGAAAAACCGTATCGCCCTGAAGGTGGCGCCGGAAGTCAGTGAACTGGACTTCACCAACGCCGTCAGCATCGCCGGCACCATAGTTCCGGCGCTGACCATACGCCGTACCGACACCAGCATCTCCCTGGCCGACGGCGAAAGCTTCGTCATCAGCGGCCTGATCAGCACTCGCAACAATTCCCAGGTGAACAAATTCCCGGGGCTGGGCGATATCCCGATTCTGGGCGCGTTCTTCCGCGACAACTCCGTCAACCGTGAGGAGCGCGAACTGCTGATGATCGTCACCCCGCATCTGGTCCAGCCCCTGGCGGCCAATGCACAACTGCCGTCGTTGCCTGGCGAGCAGCTGCGCAATTACGACCCGAACTTCTACCGCATGTTCTTCCTAGAAAATGGTGATTTCGACAGTAAGACCGGGCTCTCGCAATGAACCGGAGCCAGACGCTGAACCGGGCTTTCGCCCTCACTCTTAACGGTGACCTTGAGCGCTTGGCGGGCCAGCTGTATTGCCATTGGCCAGGCGTTCAACGTGTTGTAGCCAGAGGACACTCGATGAAAGCAGTCATTGCAATAACGGCGACATTGATGCTCGCAGGTTGTGCCACCAACGGTATTGTTTCGCGACCGGGCAGTTGTGCCAAACCCGCTTCGGAGCAAGAGTTGGCCCTGAACCTGGCCGACAACATGGCCAACGAAGGCCGTTTGTATGCCAGCCTGGCGAACCTGGAAGGTTTGCCCGATGACCTGGTCCAGGTTCGTCTGCGCAAGGCCCGGGTGCTGCGCTTGATGGGGCGTAAAGATGCGGAGCCGTTGTATCAAAGCCTGCTCGGCACCTGTCTGGCCGCTGAAGGGGAACATGGCCTGGGCCAGTTGGCCGCGGCCAAAAATGATAACGCCGGCGCTACCACTCACCTCGAACGCGCGGTGAAGATGTCCCCCACCGACGACAAGATGCGCAATGACCTGGGGGTCGTCTACCTCAATCAGCGACGGATCCCTGAAGCACGCTTCGAGTTCATGACGGCCATGGAGCTCAAGCAGGCGGATTCACTGGCGGCACTCAACATGGTGACGCTGCTGATCTATCAGGATAACTGGAAGGCGGCTGCCGAACTCGCGAACCGCGCCAGCTTGAGTCCCCAGCAAGTTGCAGAGGCTCAAACCCGAGCGGAAAAACTCAAGGCCTCTGCCAAAAAAGCGGTGGCTTCCGAGGGGAATCGCAAGACTGAGGCCGTAGTCGATGCCTCAGCCAATGCTGCGATCAAGTAGAACGTACGAGGAGTCGAGATGAATACCAAAGGGCTGTTGATTGTGTGCATGGCTTGCCTGTCCACCAGTGCCTGGGCTATTGAGCCAGGTCCCTCCTCGGCGCCGCAAAAGGGCACCGAACAGTGGATGCAGCTACAGATTCGTGGTGTGGTTGCCTCCCCTTTTCGACAAACTGCATCGGTCACTGAGCGTGACCTGTCCTTCCAGCGCTGGCTGAACAGCTTCACCTACCCGATCCCGATGTTCTTTGAGCAGAAGGCTGGGGGGAAAATGACCTCCAGCAGCAACTGAGGGACGTCAATGGATGATCAACCTCTGGCATCGTCCAGAGTAGCCTGGCTAAAACGCCAGGCTTAATCACGTCTGCTGGAAAGTATTGGCATCTACACATTGTTCAGTTCTGACCGAGTCCCCCTGGAGCGCAATGCTGTTCACTTAAACAGTTTCAGCCGCGACGCATTCTTTGTAGCAGCTGCCGAAGGCTGCGTTCGGCTGCGCAGCAGTCGTGAGTCCGGCTGCCGTGATGTACCTGACGCACCGCAATGGCTGATTTTACGACTGCTTCGCAGCCGAACGCAGGCTTCGCCAGCTGCTACAGATCGCATTACGGCTTAAGTGAACAACATTGCCCGTAGGAGCGAGCGGTGTAGATCTTGGGAGGGGAAGTACAGATCAGGTTCGGGTGGCAAGGCCATCTGATTCGACAGCCCCCCACCCGATCCTCTTACATATTTCCGAATGCTTTCATTACGCCAATCATGGCCGGGCCGATGGCGACCAGAAAGAAGCTCGGCCACAGGCAGAAAATCAGTGGAAATATCAGCTTGGTGCCGATTTTCGCCCCCGCCTCTTCGGCGGCCTGCGTACGCCGATCACGGAATTCATCGGCATAGATGCGCAGGGTGTCGGCCACGCTGGTACCAAAGCGAATACTCTGCGCCAACAGGCTGACCAACCCTTGCACGTCCTCCAGACCGGTGCGTATGGCCAGTTGTTTGAGCGCCTCGGTACTGGTGATGCCCGCGCGGATCTGCGCATTGACCAGGGCCAGCTCTTCAGCCAGTTCAACATGACTGACCGACATCTCTTCAGCCACCCGTTCAATGGTCGTAGGCAGTGACAGGCCTGACTCCACGCAGACCACCATCAGATCCAGCGCATCTGGAAACGCGATACGCAGCCGGTTTTGACGCGCCTGCTTACGTTTGGCGACATACAGCGCTGGCAGCAACCATCCGATACCGGCCACCATGACCACCAACAACAGCCCCACAGCCAGGGAAACCTTGGGAATCAGCGGCAACAGCAACAACGCAAGGCCGACCATCAATAGCGGTAACATCAAGCGCACCGCCCAGTACATCTGCACCGCCGAAGAGGAGCGGTAACCCGCATGCGTCAACAGAGTCTGGGTAACTGACGCCTGGGCCGATTCAGCCGAGGCAAAGCGCTGGCCGACCCGCTCCAGCAACAGCTGCAGATTACTCGGCGCTTCCTGCCCTGCCGTATTGCCCAAATAACCGCGCTTGATCAGCGCCAGACGACGCTGTACCGGGTCCTGGAGACCCAGCATCAGCAACATCAAGGCGACGACCGCAAGCACCGTACTCAAACCGATCGCGCCAAGGAACAACAGGCGCGCTACTTCCTCGTTCCCCGTGAACCGACTGAACAACCCGAGTAAAAAGTCCATGACCTGTACCTCCCGGTAGCGAATATCGCTTAAACCTGAATCCGGATGATTTTTCGTATCCAGAAAATCCCGATCAACATGGCGCAGAAAGCCCCGATGATCAGCTTGTGGCCTATGGGATCATTGAGCAGCACAGGCATGTAGCTGGGGCTTGTGAGCACGATCGCAATAGCCAGCACAAAGGGAATCGCCACCAGCACCCAGGCCGACATGCGCCCTTCCGCCGACAGGGTTTTGATCTTGCGCTGAAAGCGGAAACGCCCGCGGATCAGCCGACTCAGACGCTCCAGCACTTCCGTCAGATTGCCGCCAGTCTCGCGGTGGATGAGGATCGAAGTCACCAGCATCATCACCGTCATGCTGGGCATGCGCTCCAGCAGGCCGAGCATGGCCCGGCGAACATCGTTGCCATAGTTGATGTCGGCAAAGGTCAGGCCGAACTCATGAGCGACAGGCCCCTTGTGCTCCTCGGCGACCAGACGCAGGGTTTCGTTGAACGGGTGCCCGGCACGCAAGGCCCGGCACATGGCATCCAGCGCATCCGGCAGGCCTTCCTCAAACGCAGCGAAACGTTTGCTACGGTCACGAGAAATTTTCAGCAGGGGTAACCAGAACACCCCGAAGCCTGCCAGCAACGCCATCCACCAGACGGTCACGACCATCCAGATCGAGATGCCCGCACACGCACCCAGGAACAGCCCGAGCAAGATCACTCGATAAGCGCGGTATTCATGGCCGCCCTGCTCGATCATCTGCGTAAGGCTCGCCATGAACGGCAACTGCTCGAGCATGGCCTCCAGTGGCGACAAACGTGTCAGGTATTTCTGCCGCAACACCGTCTGCATGTTGGGCAAATTGTTGGCTTTTTCCAGTACATGCAAACGGCCGCGGATGCGCTTGCGCATCTTGCCCGCTTCGCCGAACACCGGCACCACCACGCCCTGGGACAAGAGGAACACGGCGATAAACACCATGCCCAGGAACATCACAATGAATTCAGCAGGAATATGGCTCATGGCTGCCGTGCCTCCATCCATTCAGGCCTGAACATCGTCAGCGGCAACTCGATGCCGCGCTTGGCCAGCACATCGCGGAAGGCCGGAATCATGCCGCTGGGACGATAATCGCCAAGCACTTCACCGTTTTCACCCATGCCCTGGCGCGCAAAGGAGAAAATTTCGGTCATGGTGATGATCTCGCCTTCCATGCCGTTGATCTCTTGCACGCTGACCAGCCGGCGCTTGCCGTCCTCCTGACGTTCCAGCTGGATCACCACATCGATGGCCGACGCGATCTGCTGACGCATGGCCTTGATCGGGAAGGTCGCCCCGCTCATCGACACCATGTTCTCGACTCGCCCCAACGCATCGCGCGCGGTGTTGGCGTGGATCGTGGTCAATGAACCGTCATGGCCGGTGTTCATGGCCGTCAGCATGTCCAACGCCTCGGCACCGCGCACTTCGCCGATCACAATGCGGTCCGGGCGCATCCGCAAACTGTTGCGCACCAACTCCCGCTGACTCACCTCGCCACGCCCTTCGATGTTCGAAGGCCGGGTTTCCAGGCGCACCACGTGGGGCTGCTGCAGTTGCAGTTCGGCCGAGTCTTCGATGGTGACGATCCGCTCGTTGTGCGGGATGAAACTGGACAACACGTTGAGCATGGTGGTTTTGCCGCTACCGGTACCGCCGGAAATCAGCACGTTCAGGCGCCCGCGGACAATCGCCTTGAGCAGCAGCGCAATGGCCGGGGTCAATGTCCCCACCTGAATCAGGCTGTCGGTATTGAGCAGGTCCACCGCAAAACGGCGAATCGACATGCTCGGGCCGTCGATGGCCAGCGGCGGGATAATCGCGTTGACCCGCGAACCGTCCTTGAGCCGGGCGTCCACCAATGGCGAGGACTCGTCGATACGCCGACCCAGGCTGGACACGATGCGGTCGATGATATTCAGCAAATGGTGATCATCGCGAAAACGCACATCGGTCCGTTGCAGTTTGCCGAAGCGTTCGACATAGACCGAGGCATAGCCGTTGACCAGAATGTCGGACACGCTGTGATCGGCCAGCAACGGTTCCAGGGGCCCCAGGCCGAGCACCTCGTCGGTGATCTGCTTGATGATCAACTGGCGGCTGGTGGTACTCACCGGTGCCGAATGCTCGTCGAGCAGGCGCTGGCAAATATCACGGATCTGCCGTGAGGCCTCGGCCTGTTCAAGGGAGTCCAGCAAGGACAGGTCCATGACCTTGAGCAATTGCTGGTAGATTTTTTCCCGCCACTCGGCTTCCACCGGGGTGACCTGGCTTCTGGTTTCGTAAAGAACGTCCGGTGTTGCACGCTCCCACGCCATTATTTCCTCTGCCGGATCCAGCAGGTCGTCGCCCTGAGCAGCTGACGATGCTGCGGGTTTACCGGACTGTTTGCGCAAGCGGTTACGAAAGTCGCTGATCATGGGTCATCCCCCGAAAAAACGGTTGAAGGCGCGTTTGAGTAAGCCTTTGTTCCCGGCCACCTGTTGACCGACCAGGTCCTCGGTCATGTCGCGCAGGGCGGTAGTAATCGCGGCCCTCGGCGCATGCAGCCCCAACGGCACGCCAGTGTTCTGACTCTGGCTGACCAGGTTGAAGTCGTTGGGTAATTTCGACAGATTGGTGCAGCGCAGTGCCTCGCCAATATCCTTGAGGCTTATCGCTGCGGCCTTGTCATAGCGGTTGACCACGATCTGCAACTGATCGCCGCGCACGCCCAGGTCATCGCGAAGAATCCGCACCAGGGAGCTGGCATCGCGCAGATGACTGACGCTCTGCTGCACCACTACGTACACCCGGTCCACCTGTTCCAGCACGGAGCCGGTGAGGTGGTCGATTTGCCGCGGCAGGTCGATCACCACCCAGTCGTAGCTGGCGCGGGCCAGTTGCAACAGGGTGTCAAGTTGCTCGGGTTGGGCATCCTGCGGCAGGCACAGCTCACCGGCCCGACCACCCAGCACATGCAAGGTCGGGCTGAAGTGGCTGCAAAAACCGCGTAGCGCGACGCTGTCCATGCCATCGATCTGATGCAGCACCTCGAGATGGCTGTGCGTCTGCGCCACGTCCAGGTAATGCGTCACGCTGCCGAATTGCAGGTCCATGTCCAGCAATAGGGTGCTGCCGCCCCTGACGCTGAGCTGTTGAGCCAGGTTGCAGGCCAGCAAGGTTCCGCCGGAGCCGCCCTTGGCGCTCATCACGGCGATCAATTTCCCTTCTGTCCCGCTGCCGGTGCGAACCTCCATGACCAGGCGATTCAAGGCGGCAACCAGTTCGGTCTCGGCGATAGGCTCCGGCAGCACGTCACGGGCGCCGGCCTGCATCGCCAGGCGCATGCCTTCCTGCTCGGTCAGCAGACCGCACACCAACATCGGCGGACGCTCATGGGCCGGACGCTGCAACAGCGCCGCCAATTCTTCGCGCCACAGATGGCTGACGCGCAACAGCAACAGATCAGGCATGCGGTCCAGGCCGTAGAGCGGGTCGACATGCCCATTACTCACCAGGCGAGTGCTCACCTCCAGGCAGGGCATGCGCTGGCAGACGCTCTGCAGATCGCGCAACGAGGTGGCATCACGGCTGCTGATCAGCAACCTCAGCCCAGCCTTGCCGGTCGAAGTGGAGAGCGGGGTATCCTTGGTATTCAGCATGGTGTGATCTCCCCGGAATCGGAATGACGCCCGAGGCTTTCGCGTGGCAAGGTTGCCTTGAATGCAGGCAAGGTAATGGGCACGCCGAACCCGGGAATAAACAGATTGAAAACGAAGCCTTGCAGACTCAACTGGACATAGCGGATGGCACGAAAACCAGTGGCGCTGACCAGGTCGCCGGGATTGGCCACCACTGCACCGTTGACGTCCAGATAGGTCAGCGTCAGGTTGGTGGTGGCCAGGCTCGTGATCAGCTGGCTCGTGCCGGCGTCGGTCGAGGCGTTGAAGATCGCCCGCCGCAAGACCACCGGATCGCTGATGTTGCACACCGCTGCCAGCCGCGCACCACGCCGCGCGGCTTCATCCAGCGCACTGACCGTGAAGTACAGGCGGCCCATTTCCACCACACCGAACAACAGGATGAACACCAGCATGCCGATGAAGGCGAACTCCACGACATAGGTGCCGTGCATGCGTTTTTTATTCATCACAGCACCCTCATGACAGTGGTGGCAACCAACGGAATGGCCAGCGCAAACTGCCCACCGATAAGACCAGGAAACGTGCCGACACAATTGCCACTGCCAATCACCGGGCAGAAGCTATAGGTGATGGTGACTCGCACATGGTCGGTGCCTACCGCGGCGACCGCTACGTTCGCGGTCGTCAACCCTGACACCACAGCGCTGCCAGTAGCGCTGGGCACGCCATAGACCGCGACGTTTTTCGTCTGGGTCAGCAGCGTATTGCTCAGAGCGATAGCGCCGAGCGTCGAGTCCCAGGCCTGGCTGGCGACAAAACGGTCGGCATCACGGCTGGCCTGCAACAGGACGTTGTACTGGTAGAGCATGCGGCCGAATTCGCCGAGGCTCAGTAACAACAGAAGCAACAGCGGCAGGACGAGGGTGAATTCCACCAATGCCACGCCTCGCTGAGCCTGTGGTCGCTTGAATGAGTGAAGTCCCATGACGCCTCCTACGAGTCTGTGCTCGGAGTGCCAGTGCCGCTGCCAATATAGGTTTTGTAGAGTTGAATGATCTGCGGGCCGACATCGGTGGACGGCGAGGGGCCGGCTACGTTATCGCCTTCGCACTCCTTCACAAACTGGCCGAATATCTGCGATTCCGTGCCGCCGTTGCTCATGGGCTGTACCACGAAATAGCAACCAAAACCCAGGACCGGCACCGAGGTTGTACCCCCCTGTTTACCGGTGCAGTCGCCCACCACGATTTTCAGCATCCGACGCTCGAACACCCCACCGCTCTGACAGCCGCTGCCGGTCCCGGCCACACACGCGGCAGTGCTCGCACGCCAGTCGTTGTAGTCCAGTATCGCGTCGGCGCCCGCCGTGAGATTGCCGCCGCTCGATGTGACGGTTTGCCCCTTGTACATCTTTTGTCCCGTTGCATCGTCGTATGTGATCGCGGGGGTGCTGGACGTGGTTACCAGGTCTGGCGGGTAGTCCGAGGCACTGACCGGGCCGTTGTAGATGCCGAAGCGCGTATTCAACCCCTGAGAGGTAGGGCCGACCTTGTTGCCAGGGGCGGTCTGGACGTTTTGCCCGACGTTGCGGCAAACCGTACCACCTCCGGCCAGGTCATCCCTGACGGTACTGCCGCCCGAGCCAAAGTCGAGCAACTGAAAGTTGCCTGGGCCAATGGGAGATGAATTGCCGGCAGCCGTCTTCAACACCTGCAAATCGCCAAACTGGAAGCCCCAGAACACGCCGGCGGCCGGGTTGTATTTAGTCGGGTCGCCACAGACCATCAATGGGGCAAGATCACAGGGGCTGGTAGGGCTGGGGCCGGCGGTGGCGATCGCCGCCACGGCCTTGTTCCCAAGGCCCGCAGTGCCTAACGTCTGAACGAAGCTCCAGAAAAAACCGGTCAGGCGATAGCTCGGCACCGATACCCGAACGTACTTGGCATTTGCCGGCCCGGGATAGGAGAACGGGCCATAGACGCTGCTGGAGAGTTCCACCGTCGCAAATGCGCCTGGGTTGCCGGCGACCGCCGTTGCCAATTCGGTGTTGCCCGTGGCATTGGCATTTTGCGTCAGCGTATTGAGTGCAGCAGTGCGTGTCGCGCTGGCCATGGTGGCAGCACCTGCCACCTCAAGCAGGGTTTTGGCGCCACTCAGGGCAGCGGCATCCACAGCGTTTTGCAGGCGCGTCTTGTTCAACATCATGTGCCCGCCGTCCAGAGCCAACGCCGCTATCATGGAAATCGCCGCCAAGGCGATCACCATCAGTACGCTCACCGCTCCTCCCTGGCGCCTTGGCGTCGCAGTGAACGGCCGCTGAATACGAAGATTCATCATCAAGCCCTCGTTTGCCGATACTGATCCGGATCGGCTCCGCCAATACCTTGGTGCACAGGCACCCCTACCGCTCTGTCAACGAACTTTCACTAAACTGGTCTGGATCCCGCGAATGATGGTGACAGCCCCGCCACCCTCGGCACGGTGCACCACGCGTTTTTGCACCGGGGCGGCGGCCACAACCATGGGGGCCGGCGCAGCAGGCGCGGCGGTCACGATTTTTTTCTCGGAGTTCAGCGGATTGCGCAGCGCCAGTTGCAGCTTGCCTTCCGTTTGCGCCGTGACCAGGGTTTCAGCTTCGGCGGCCGTCATCTCCAGCGTCACTGCGCGCACCACCACCGGTTGGGTCTTGTCGGTACCCGCCGTCTGATCCACCGCCAACACCCGCAAGTTCTCGAGGATGGTCCTGGACACGGCACTGTTACTGCCGGCACTGGTGGTTTTGGTCGCCAGTACATCGACCCGGTTACCTGGCAGGAGGAATCCGCCCACACCCACCACATCGTCCACGCGTACCGAAATGGCACGTTTGTCTGTGGCAATCAGAGAGGCCAGGGTACTGCCGCCCAGATGCTCGCTCAGGCGTGCGCTGCGCATGACGTCGCCACGCAAGATGTCGAACGTTGCGATCTTGCCCACGGCCTTGTCGCTGGAATCGAGAGCATCGTCCGGGATCGTGTCCATGGGCATGCGTACGGTCGTGACCTGTTGGGCCTCGACCATCTGCCCGAATGGAATCTCTACCGTGGCGACTACCACGCTTCGAAGATGGTCGTCCGGAGTGGCATTGAGCCTCGCGCTCAGCCAGGAGTCGGCCATCCATGCGGCCCCAAGGCCCATGACCAGGGAAACGCCTATCAGGGAAACAGTACGAGAGCTCATGTCAGTATCTCCGTATCAAAGAAAGTCGAGCTGGACGAAGTAGTTGTGCCAGGCCCATTCCAACTCTTGTGGCGACAAGGCTCCGGAACCGCCCATATAACGCTGACGATCGAGGGCCATGTTCAGGAGATCTCGGGGATGGCAAGGCACCAGGGGCATGCCTTCACTTGCATAAAGCCTTTGCAGTACATAACGCAGCAGCAGGGGGTCAAAAGGAATACCCATACGCTCACATTCCTGACGCCAGATCTTTTCGTACTCCTCGGGCTTCAGGTAACCGAACTGCAACTTGTAGCCAATCCGCCGCAAGAAGGCCTCATCAGCCAGTTCCAGGGGATTGAGGTTGGTGGAGAACACCAGAACCAGATCGAATGGCAGCTCGCAATGCCGACCACCGCCCAAATTGAGGAAGTCGCGCTTCTCCTCCATCGGGACGATCCAGCGATTGAACAGCTCAGCGGGTGCCATGCGCTGACGCCCCATGTCATCGATGATGAACAGGCCATTGCTGGCCTTGAGCTGCAAGGCGGCCTGGTACTGGCGGGTGAAGGGGTCATAGCGAACATCCAGCTGTTCCATGCTCAACTCACCGCCCGTAATGACGACCGGGCGTTTGCAGCACAGCAGTCGACGATCGATCCCTTCGTTGAGCATCAGATTGTTCTGTTGACCGTTGTCATCCAGCCGCTGATGCACCTGCGGGTCATAGATCTCGATCACCGACTCGTTGATCACGATGGCATGAGGTACCCAGATGGCCTCGGCGAACAGACGAATCAACCGACTGCTGACGTAGGTCTTGCCGGTACCCGCGGGGCCATAAATCATGATTGCGCGCCCGGAGTTCAGGGCCACACCCAGTTGATCGAGCATCCCCTCCGTGAGCACTACACCGGTGAGGGCCTTGTGCATATCGCTTGAGCTGATGCGACCATGGTGAATGGTCTGGATTTTGATCAGGGAACGGTAGGTACTCACCGGGAAGGGGGCCGCGCCGATATAGCCGCTGCGTGACAGCGCATCGCGGGCAGCACTGCGACCGCGTTCGGTCAGGCTATAACGCAGCTGCCCACCCGATTGCCCCACCTGACCCAGGACTTCGACACGACCGTCCTTGCGCAGAAACGCCAGGACTTCTTCAAGTACGGCGCCAGTCAGCGCCAGGCGCTCCACCAGTCGCGGCATGTCCAGCACGCCGGCGTCGTACAAATGCTTGCATACCAACTCACCGAGAAAACTGTCGGTCAGACCCGTCTCGCGGATTGTGCAAGGCTGAGGAGCCAGCCGTTGCACCGCTTCCCGATCGCTGGAGTAGGCATCACTATCGACAATGACGTGCATGACTAACCTCCCAATCCACCGGCAACCAGTTGCCAGTAGACGCTGTTTAAAGTGCCGATCAAGATTGCGATCGAATAAGGAAAAGGTTTGCCGGCGACTTCATCCGAAGTCGGCGCCAGATAGGCCTGCGCCCTGAGAATCAGCCAATAACGCCCCAGGGTCTGCAACAATTGCCCGCGAACCAGCACGATCAGGAAACCGCATACCCCACCAGCTATCAGGCTGAACATGGCTGCCCACAAGGCGAAATGGAACGGAAGAAAGCTGCCGACCATGGCCATCAACTTGACGTCGCCAGCAGCCATGCCTCCCAGGGCGTACATCGGCAGAAAGAACGCAAAACAGATCAGGATACCCAACAGGCTGTCACCCAATCCGCTGATACCACCTGAATAAGTCTGACCGGCCAATCCCAGGGCAATGCCCAACAGGACCAGCGTGTTGGGGATACGGTGGCGAAGCAGATCGCTCACCACCGCGACGCCCAGCAGTCCTAGCAGTAAAACAGTCGACACCAGCAATTCCATGGACATGGCGCGTCTCCCCTACCAGGATTATCGTTAGCAAGGAGTGTTGCCGTTGACGGCCTGGCACAGCGCTCTGATCTTGGTATCCACGGCGCCCCCCAAAAGAACGAAGGCTGCGGCAACTGCCACTGTGATTAATCCTCCAGCCACCGCGTATTCCACAATGGTCAGGCCATCTTCATCTTTGGCGAACTTGCTTATCGAAGTTCTGATTGTTTGCAGAGTCATTTTGTGTACCTCACTTCAGCGGTCATACGGCTCGGAAAGTACATTGGCGGGGACAGCGTGAAGCCCATTGAGTTATGCGGTCGCTCTATCAGCAAAATAGTAACAACCGGTTTTTTCATGGACGTCGCCGCGTCCCGCCGCCGTAAATTTCGTTATCAGCACGGAGTGTTGCCGTTGACGGCCTGGCACAGCGCCCTGATTTTGGTATTCACGGCACCGCCCAAAAGCACGAACGCAGCGGCAACAGCTACCGTAATCAGCCCACCGGCCACGGCGTATTCCACGATGGTCAGGCCGTCTTCGTCTTTGGCGAACTTCACTACCGAAGCCTTGATTGTCTGCAGATTCATTTTGCCCACCTCACTCGAATGTTGTTTTTTCCGGAAGGCAGTACGTTCTGCACTGCCTGATGCAACCCTAGTCAGGGGCAAGGCATGGGCGTTAGGAAGATTTTGCACATCACTAGGACTTTTTTGCGGGTGCGGCCAAATACGGTTATTGGCCTTTGCAGAAGTAGCAGGAGGGGTAAAACAAGGGATGGCTCGCGAATACCACTGACTTCGATTTACAAGCGACGAGCGGCTGATACCTGGTTCATAGACGACACACCAACAGACTGTTGCCTGGGACTGATTTCCAGGCAACGCATAGAGCGGATAGAACTAAAATTCGTCTTTCTTATCAGTATTTAATCTGCAAAGTGATGGCACGTTAGCAATACTACTCAGCGAAGAGGGGCCCGTAGAACCGCAGAGTAGAGACATGACGTCCAACATGACCAGAAGGCCATCGCTGCTTTGGTTCGATCTGACTCACGATCGTTCCACGAAGGAACTCATCGCGCAGTTCGAGGAGACTTGCGACTGCAAACTGGCGAAAAATTCCGTGCTGCCCAGCGGGGAACAGGCAGACATGATCTGCATCCATTTCGATCGCCCCGACACCCCCGGCTTGAGGTTGTTGCTGGAGATCAAACGCACCACCCCTACCATCCCGATTACCATGTTCACCGTGCAGCACTCAGAAGAATTGGCCGTCTGGGCCATGCGCTCCAGTGTCTGGGAATACATGGTGCTCCCGCTCACCAACGCCGAGAGGAAGCGCTACCTGACGGCTCTGCTGCAGCTTTGCGAATTGCGCCGCAATGCCGGTCAGGACAAGACATTGCTGATCGACCACTCGCCCACTCTGCCAGAGAGCATCCGCCTGACCTCCGGGCACCAAAAACACCAGGCGCTGAGCCATACCATGCTGTACATCGACCAGCACTTTCGGGACAGCATCGATCAGAGGGATTTGGCCAAGCGCTGCGGCATGACGACTTTTCGCTTCAGTCGTCTGTTCAAAGAGGCCAATGGCGTCGGTTTCACCGATTACATCCTGGACAAGCGCATGAGCTTCGCCAAACAACTGCTCGACAACAGCCAGATGCCGATTACCAGCATCGGCTATGAAGCCGGCTTCAAGGATCCTTCCTACTTCGCCCGCGCCTTCAAGCAGTTCGTCAACTGCACGCCCAGCGAATACCGTTTGGCCAGCCAACTTAGAGCGGTAGCAGCGCAACCGCCACTGGAAGATACAACCATTGAAGCACTCGAAAGCCTGGTGCAGAGCCTTGGAAGTTGAGGCAGGTTTTTTACGCGCATAAAAAAACGCCGCTCAAATGAGCGGCGTTTTTTTTGAATTTGGAGCGGGAAACGAGACTCGAACTCGCGACCCCGACCTTGGCAAGGTCGTGCTCTACCAACTGAGCTATTCCCGCAAATGGCGTCCCCTAGGGGACTCGAACCCCTGTTACCGCCGTGAAAGGGCGGTGTCCTAGGCCACTAGACGAAGGGGACACGCTGCCCGGAACACATGGTGTGTGTTTCGGTGCCCAGACCCGCATCCGAAGACTTGGTTCTGGTTTCACTCAGCCCTGCCCGAAAGCAACGCTGTTTAAAATTGGAGCGGGAAACGAGACTCGAACTCGCGACCCCGACCTTGGCAAGGTCGTGCTCTACCAACTGAGCTATTCCCGCATTGGCGTCCCCTAGGGGACTCGAACCCCTGTTACCGCCGTGAAAGGGCGGTGTCCTAGGCCACTAGACGAAGGGGACACACGTACAACATTCACTCCCTACCGCGTTTCGCTGTGTGCTTTACGCTGTAAGTGGCGCGCATTCTATGGATGGATTGAGGGGTCGTCAACCCCCAGATATAAATTTATTTAAATCAATGACTTCGCCCTGCTTTTGGCAGCGATTCAGGCTTTTGTGTCGCCTGACCTTTGGCGCCTATATTCTGGCATCCACCAAGACGCTATAGTCCATGCCGAGATGATGGCAATGTGCACCTCGCACGCTATTTACTTATAGAAGCGGCATTGCGGCCGATATAAGAAGAGCTATAGCCGATTCACTCGTCGAGCAACCCTATGCGCCCATATGCCAAGCCAACTACACTCGACTCGAACGCGAACCCCATAAAGAGGTCTTACCGGTGACACCACTCATGATCACCCTGCTAGTCGTAGCCGGGATCGCACTATTGATCGCCATTGGCTACATGAACCATGTGGTGGAAAACAATAAGCTGGAAAAAGCCCGCACCAAGGTTGAACTCAACGACCGCCTGCGTCGCTGCGGCGAAATCACCGAGACCTTTCCCGGTCAGTTCATGACACCCGCGCTCAAGTTGCTATTGACCCGTCTGGAACTGAACGTCTGCCAGCGCCTGCTCAACCTGGAAAAAACCAGCCCCACGCTAAAGCCACGGATTACCGAGCTGAGTGCCTTGGTTGCCCAAGGCGAATCGATCCCGGTCAACAACCCGCCGGCACCGATCCAGACCGAAGCCAAGGCCAAAGACGTGCGCTTCCTGCTCGAAGCCCTGCATGGCCAGATCACCCGTGCCGCACAGGACGGCTACCTGCCGACCAACGAAGCCAAGCACTGGATCCGCGAGGTCCGCCACATCCTGGTCCTGCTGCACATCGAATTCTTCAACAACCTTGGTCAGCATTCCCTGCAACAGAACCAGCCAGGTCAGGCCCGACTGGCCTTCGAACGAGGCGTGCAATACCTGCGCAAACAGCCGGAGCCCCAGGTCTACAGCGAACAACTCGAGTACCTGGAAAAACTCCTGGCCCGCGCCAACGACCAGGTCATGGACAAGATCGCCCCGGTTGAAGGCGAAGTGAACCAACTGACTGAAGGGCTCAAAGACGTCGAGGCTGATGCCGACTGGAAGAAGAAAGTGATCTACGACTGATCATGCAAATGCTGAAAAGCCACCGGGTCAGGTGGCTTTTTTTTTGCGTTGGGATTGATGGCCACCAGAATCAATAGATTATCCGTACGCAGCCCGAGCCTTCGGCAGCTGCTACAGCTTGAAATGCCCCACCATCCCCCTCAACTCACTCCCCAACTGCGCCAGTTCAATACTCGACGCCGCATTGCCCTGCATCGCCAATGAAGACTGATCCGCACTGGCGCGAATGCTCGTGACACTGCGATTGATCTCCTCGGCCACCGAGCTCTGCTCCTCCGCAGCCGCTGCAATCTGCTGGTTCATCTGCTGAATCAGCGACACCGCCGCCGCAATACTCCCCAATGCACTTTCGGTCTGCAACGCATCGCTCACCGCCAGCTTCACCAACTCGCCACTGCTCTGAATCTGCTGCACCGACGATTGCGCCGCCGAGCGCAAGGCACTGACCAGGCGTTCGATTTCCTCGGTCGATTGCTGGGTTCGCCTGGCCAGCGCCCGAACCTCATCGGCCACCACCGCAAAGCCCCGGCCCTGCTCGCCGGCACGCGCCGCCTCGATGGCCGCATTGAGCGCCAACAGGTTGGTCTGCTCGGCAACGCTTTTGATCACGCTGAGCACCGTGCCGATGTTCTGGATTTCTGCACTGAGGCTTTCGATGCTGGAGCTGGCCGAGGTGGCCGAGTCCGCCAGTTGCTCAATTCGCGCCATGCTCTGACGCACCACCTGCTGACCGCTTTCGACCTTGCCGTCGGCCGTCTGCGCCGCCTGGGCGGCCTCCTCCGCGTTACGTGCCACATCGTGCACCGTGGCGGTCATCTGGTTCATCGCAGTGGCGACCTGCTCGGTTTCTTCTTTCTGGCTGCTGACTTCAAGGTTGGTCTGCTCGGTCACCGCCGACAGCGATTGCGCAGAGCTTGCCAGCTGTTCGATACCGGCCTGCAAACCACTGACAATGCTGCTGAGCCCAGCGCCCATTTGCTGCATGGCTTGCATCAACTGGCCGATCTCGTCACGGCGGGTCACCTCAATCGTCGCGCTCAAATCGCCCGCGGCGATCTGCTGGGCGACACGGATCACGCTGCGCAGCGGTGCGACGATCAACCGGGTAATCACCCACGCGGCAATCAGCCCGACCAGCAAGGCCAGTGCCGAGGAGCCGATGATCAACAGCGAGTTCTTTTTCAGCTCTGCCTGCATCGACCGGTCTTCGGCAACGTAGGCCTGATCCACCCGCTCCACCACTTGCGCGGCGCGCTGGTGGAGTTGCTCGGAGACGGTCTTTTCCTGCGCCAACAGCCCGGTGTACTCGGCGAGTTTTTCAGTGAAACTGCCGATATGACCCGACACTTCATTGAGGACCGTCTGGTAACCCTCATCCTTTACGGTAGCTTTCAACTGTTCGGCCTGGGCCAGCGCCTGGTCGGCTTGCTCGATCTTGCCCTGCCCGGCACTGTCGTCGCCCTTGCGGCTCTGATCCAGACGTACGTGCGCTTCGTTCATGGCCTGCAACATCAGTCGCGAGACCTGGCTGACCTGATTCGCCTGCTCGATGAATTGCGCACCGTCCTTGCCCTCGGACTCCTTCAAGGCATAGGCGCCATCATCGCTAAGCCCGGACTGCAGCACATCCAGGTTATTGGCCACACTGGACACCGACCAACTGGCCATTTCCAGCGCCAGGTCCTTGGCCTGACTCAGCGAGACGAACTCGTCAAAGGCCTTGCGATAAGCCCCCAGAGACTGTTCGACGTCATTCATGACCGGCACGTTGGCTGCGGACTGAGCCTTGAGCTCGGTCGCCAGCGCGATCAACGCGTCCACCCCCGCGTGCAAGGCTTCCACGGTTTTCGGGTCGCCGCGCAAGACGTAGTCCTGCTCAAGCAGACGCACCTTGAGCAAACCGCTGTTGAGCGACGACATCTGCTTGAGCCCGTCGAAGCGATGACTGATGGTTTGCAGGGACCATACGCCAATGGCCGCCACCAGGGCTGTCAACAGCAGCACCAGTACAAACCCGACACCCAGTTTTTTCGCCATACCGAGGTTGGCAAAACGTCCTTGCACGGCCGAAATCATTGCGCTTAGTCCCCTGCCATTATCTGTTGATGCAGATTCGCAACGGGCTTGTGCCAACACAAGTCTCTGGCGTCGGAATAATGGCAAAAAGCTACGCCCGCGTCGTTTTCAGAATGCTTTAGGTCGATCCTCAGGGTCTGTTGACGTTTGGTGACGACCGCGACGGATGCCAACGTTGCGCAGGGCAAGGCGCGAGGAACGTGGTTTGGTTGTTCCAAATAAGTTCCGAGCAACGCAGCCCTGCGCAACGTTGGCTCCGTCCCTTCGGGTTGCGCGCCAACGTGCGCGAGGCTGCGTTGCGGGATTTGCCAAGGGAACAACCATTGGCGGCATCCCGCGCCTTGCCTCGCGCACGTTGGCATCGCAACGCGGCTCGCCACCAAACGTCAACAGACCCTGGCGGTAGCCTGAAAAAATGCCCGAGCACGAGGATCACAGGCATAGGCAACGTTGATGCGCTGCCAGTCATGAGCCTCGCCGGTGGGGCTGAATGCCGTTGCGCATGACAGACGGATGCCGAAGCGTCGCGCCTGAACCTGCACCTGAACGGCGTCGGCCTTGCGCGATCGCGCCCAGATGAACAGGCCACCTGCGGGTTTGCCGAAAACCTCCCATTCCGCGTCTTCAAGCACCTGCAAGGCCGCGTCCCTGTCGGTGCTTAAACGCTGGCGCTGACGCTGCACCAATTTGCGATAGGCACCACTGGCCAATAAAGAAGCCAGCACCGATTCGCAAAACCGTGAAGCACCCATGCTGCTGATCATCTTGACCTCGGCCAGTCGCGCAATGACGTCGGCACCCGCCACGACAAAGCCGACCCGCAACGAACTGCTGAGGGTTTTGGAGTAGCTGCCGACGTAGATCACGTTGTCATCGATACCCAGTGCCGCAAGACGCGTCCCGGGACCGCGGTACAAATCCGCATAGACGTCGTCTTCGATCACCAGTACGCCATGGTTTCTGGCCAGCTGCATAACCTGCCGAGCCACGCCCAGGGTCAAACTGCTGCCGGTGGGGTTGTGATAAAAGCTGTTGATGAACAAGCCACGGGGTTTGTATTTCAGCAACAGTGCCTGGAGTGCTTCGGTGTCGGGTCCGTGAGGCGTTCGTGGGACTTCGATCATGCTGACCCCATGCAGCCTGAGCAAATCGAACAGCATCGAATAACCGGGGTTCTCCACCACCACGCAATCGCCCGGTTTGAACAACGTGCGCACGATCAGGTCGAGCCCATGACTGGCACCCGCCGTGGTGAGGATTCGACTTTCATCCACCGCGATATCCAGCTGCTTCAGTCGTTTGAGGATCTGTTGGCGCAGGGCAAGCAGGCCCAGCGGTGTGCTGTAGTTGAACAAACCGGCCATATCGGTGCGGCTGACCTGGCGTATGGCATAGCTCAGGTCGTCAGTCTCGCGCCAGCTTTCGGGTAATCCGCCGCAACCCAGCTTCAGATCGCCCGCGACGCCACTCTGCTGCTCAACCCCCTCGAACCAGGAAAAATCCCGTTGCCCGTGAGCGGCAAGCGCCGTTGCCGCGACAAAGAAACCCGCCCCGCTACGCGTGGCCAGCACACCTTGGGCCACTAACCGTTCACAGGCCTCGACAACACTGGATTGGCTGAGCAGATTGATCCGCGCGATTTGCCGCACGGAAGGCAAACGTGTCCCCGGCGACACCTCGCCACGATGAAGCCAGTCGGCCATCGCGTCGACGATTTGCTGCACGACCGGCACCAATGCCTGTCGATCGATTCTCAACTCCATGAGCAAGCAAACTCCTGTCTGTTTTGCGGAAAACAGTTAATCACAGGAGCGCTCGACAAGATGTGCGACAAAACCGCCAAAACCGTCGGTTCTAACCATTTGAAACACAATGCCCGGTGCTTTCACGGAACCTGGCGCCGAACGATAAAAACCTGGAGCGGGCTTGTGTGGCGAGGGGGCTTGCCCCCGTTCGGCTGCGAAGCAGTCGTAAATCCAGACAACTCGGTCCGTCTGGACGGGCGCCGGGGGCCGCTTCGCGACCCAACGGGGGCAAGCCCCCTCGCCACACAAGCCCGCTCCCACAACATCCACAGATTCCAAACCATCGCGGCCTGGAAAGAGTTAAAACGCCGTAACCCCACCATCCACCGCCAGCGAATGACCGGTGGTGAACGCCGCGCCGTCGCTGCACAGGTACAGCACCGCGCTGGCAATCTCCTCGACCTTGCCGATACGTCCGACCGGGTGCATGGCATTGGCGAACTCGCCCTTCTTCGGGTCCGCTTCATAGGCCCGACGAAACATATCGGTGTCGATCACCGCCGGGCACACCGCATTCACGCGAATCTTTTTCTTGGCGTATTCGATGGCCGCCGATTTGGTCAGGCCGATCACCGCATGTTTGGAGGCAGCGTAGATGCTCATCTTCGGCGCAGCCCCCAGGCCGGCGACCGAAGCGGTATTGACGATCGCGCCGCCGCCCTGGGCCAGCAGCAATGGCAACTGGTACTTCATGCACAGCCAGACGCCTTTGACGTTGACGCCCATGATCGCGTCGAACTCATCGAGCGTGCCCTCGGCCAGTTTGCCTTTCTCGATTTCGATACCGGCATTGTTGAAGGCATAGTCGAGACGGCCGTAGGCATTCACGACCTCGTCCATCAGATTTTTTACATCGCTTTCCACAGTGACATTGCAGCGCACGAAGGTCGCGTCACCGCCGGCAGCGCGAATCAGCGCCACAGTGCCTTCACCACCGGCCACGTCCAGATCGGCCACCACCACTTTCAACCCTTCGGCGGCGAACGCCAAAGCGGTTGCGCGGCCAATCCCATTGGCCGCGCCCGTCACAACGGCGACCTGGCCGGAAAACGTCATGCTCATTGTTATGTCCTCGAAGAGAAGAATGTGGGGAGTCACGTGTTTTCAGTTAGCCACAGCGCCTTGTGACACGGCAGCACTATCAGAAGGCCGGTTGGGCGCCCATGAGTGGCAGTGATGGAACTGCCGCCCTGACTATCACTGCACTGGATCGATGTGCATTCGCCGTGTCAGCCAACCTTGCAGCATCGTCCATGAAGGTCTATCAACAAGGCTTCATTCATCTTGAGTGCCTGTCATGACTACCCAGACCAATCGCCAGTTCCTGCTCGCCAAACGTCCCGTGGGGCCAGCTACCCGCGAGACGTTCACCTATCAAGAAGTACCAGTCGGTGAGCCTGCGGCAGGTCAGATCCTGGTCAAGAACGAATACCTGTCCCTGGACCCGGCCATGCGTGGCTGGATGAACGAGGGCAAGTCCTACATCCCGCCGGTCGGCATTGGTGAAGTGATGCGTGCATTGGGCGTAGGCAAAGTCATCGCCTCGAACAATCCGGGCTTTGCCGTGGGGGACTACGTCAACGGTGCCTTGGGTGTGCAGGATTACTTCCTTGGCGAGCCGCGAGGTTTCTACAAGGTCGATCCGAAACTGGCGCCGCTGCCGCGTTATTTATCCGCGCTGGGCATGACCGGAATGACCGCCTACTTCGCCCTGCTCGATGTCGGCGCGCCGAAAGCCGGCGACACCGTGGTGTTGTCGGGCGCGGCCGGTGCGGTGGGCAGCATCGCCGGGCAAATCGCCAAGATCAAAGGTTGCCGGGTGGTCGGCATCGCCGGCGGCGCGGACAAGTGCAAGTTCCTGATCGATGAGCTGGGTTTTGACGGTGCCATCGATTACAAGAACGAAGACGTGATCGCCGGCCTCAAGCGTGAATGCCCGAAAGGCGTCGACGTGTATTTCGATAACGTCGGCGGCGATATTCTCGACGCCGTGCTGAGCCGCCTGAACATGAAGGCACGGGTGGTGATTTGCGGTGCCATCAGCCAGTACAACAACAAGGAAGCGGTCAAAGGCCCGGCCAACTACCTGGCCTTGCTGGTCAACCGCGCGCGGATGGAAGGCTTCGTGGTGATGGATTACGCCGCACAGTTCGCCGCTGCCGGGCAGGAAATGGCCGGCTGGATGGCCAAGGGGCAGCTCAAGAGCAAGGAAGACATCGTGGAGGGACTGGAAACATTCCCGGAGACGCTGATGAAGTTGTTCAGCGGCGAGAATTTCGGGAAGTTGGTGTTGAAGGTATAAAAGCTTCGCGGGCAAGGCGGATCGCCGCACCGCTCGCTCCTACAGGAGCGAGGCTTGCCCGCGAATCGGCGCTTAAGCGATTTCTGCGACGACCGCCGCCAACGCCTTGGCCGGATCCGCCGCCTGGCTGATCGGACGGCCGATCACCAGGTAATCGGAACCGGCATCCAGCGCCTGACGCGGCGTCAGGATGCGGCGCTGATCGTCCAGGGCACTGCCCGCCGGACGAATCCCCGGCGTCACCAGTTGCAACGACGGGTGGGCGGCTTTCAAGGCCTGGGCTTCCTGGGCCGAGCAGACCAGACCGTCCATCCCGGCCTTTTCCGCCAGCGCGGCCAGGCGCAGCACCTGCTCCTGCGGCTCGATGTCCAGGCCAATACCCGCCAGATCCTCACGCTCCATGCTGGTCAGCACGGTCACGCCGATCAACAGCGGTTTCGGGCCGCTGCGCTGATCGAGCACTTCGCGGCAGGCGGCCATCATGCGCAGGCCGCCGGAGCAGTGCACATTGACCATCCATACGCCCATTTCCGCAGCCGCCTTGACGGCCATGGCGGTGGTGTTCGGAATGTCGTGGAACTTGAGGTCCAGGAACACTTCGAAACCCTTGTCGCGCAAGGTGCCGACGATTTCCGAAGCGCAACTGGTAAACAGTTCTTTACCGACTTTGACCCGGCACAGTTTCGGGTCCAGTTGATCGGCCAGCTTCAGTGCGGCGTCACGGGTGGGGAAATCCAGGGCGACGATGATAGGCGTCTGGCAGGCGGACATGAGTGGGCTCTCAGGCAAGTCGAAATCGGCGCGCATTGTAGCGGAACCAGCGCCGCTGCGGGACCCGATGATCGGTAATTCGTCGTCGCGGCTCAGGCAAGACTAGCTGCTGCGGCAATTGTGTCGACCCCGATACACACACGACACGCCCACAACACCCTTCAACGCTACCCTCGTCAGCCGCAACAAGCCCTACAGCACTTCCCGCCTCACGGCCGGACGCCTATGCTGAAGCCACAACCTCGCAGCCTATCTTTGTGGTTGGCAGCCTACCTGGCAGATGAACGCACGCATGCACAATTCCCCAGCACCTCTGAACGACGATCAAAAAGCGCCGGCCGATGACAAACGCTGGAGCATTCGCGCCCTGATCGTCGACGATGACGTTCCGATCCGCGAACTGATGATCGACTACCTGGCCCGTTTCAATATCCACGCCAGCGGCGTCTCTGATGGCGCCGCCATGCGTCAGGCGCTGCAAGCCGAGCATTTCGATGTGGTGGTGCTCGATCTGATGCTGCCGGGTGAAGATGGTTTGTCGCTGTGCCGCTGGCTACGCGCCGAATCGGACATCCCGATTCTGATGCTCACCGCCCGCTGCGAACCCACCGACCGGATCATCGGCCTGGAACTGGGCGCCGACGACTACATGGCCAAGCCGTTCGAGCCGCGGGAACTGGTTGCGCGGATTCAGACCATTCTGCGTCGGGTGCGCGACGACCGTACTGAACAGCGTGCGAATATTCGCTTCGACAACTGGCGATTGAACAGCGTGTTGCGCCAGTTGATCGCCGCCGATGGCCTGGTGGTGCCACTGTCCAACGCCGAATTCCGTTTGCTTTGGGTGTTCATCGAACGTCCGCGCCGGGTGCTCAGCCGCGAACAATTGCTGGACGCGGCGCGCGGTCGCTCGATCGAAGCGTTTGATCGCAGCATCGATCTGTTGGTATCGCGCCTACGCCAGAAACTGGGCGACGACCCGAAAGCCCCGCAGTTGATCAAGACCGTTCGTGGTGAGGGTTATCTGTTCGACGCACGAGACATCAGCTGATGCGTGCGCGCTTCGATACGCTGTTCGGCCGCCTGTTCGGCGTGCTGTTGGTGGCGATCGTACTGGCGCACTTGTTAGCTTTTTTATGGTTCAAACATTACGGGCCGCCCCCGCCTCCCCCACCGCCACCGGGTTTTTCCGAGCGCTTTGACGGCCCTCCCCCACCAATGGACCCGCGTTTCGGCAATCGACCACCACGGCCATGGTTCGGCGGGCCGCTGGTGCCACTGACCTTTCAGTTTGTCTCGCTGATCATCGCCGCCTGGTACGGCGCCAAGCTATTGACCCGCCCGATTCAGCGCCTGAGCGACGCCGCCGAGCGCCTGAGTGAAAATCTCGACAGTCCGCCGCTGGATGAGTCCGGCCCACGGGAGGCGCGGCAAGCGGCACACACTTTCAACCTGATGCAGAAACGCATTCTTGAACAAATGCAGCAACGTTCGCGCATGCTCGGCGCGGTGTCCCATGACCTGCGCACACCGCTGTCGCGGCTCAAGCTGCGGCTGGAACAAATCGACGATGAGAAGCTGCAAGGCCAAATGCGTCAGGACCTGGACGACATGATCGGCATGCTCGATTCCACCCTCACCTACCTGCACGAACAGCGCACCAGCGAGGCGCCACAATGGATGGACGTGCAGGCGCTGGTGGAGTCCCTGAGCGAAAACGCCCAGGACCAGGGCGCCGACGTCCAGGCCCGCGGCCGTTGCGCCCCGCTGCAGGTCCAACCGATGGCTTTGCGCTCGTGCATCAACAACCTGCTGGACAACGCCTTGCGTTATGCCGGGGACGCGCTGATCACGCTTGAGGACAGTCGCGAACAACTGGTGATCCGGGTCATTGACCATGGCCCGGGTATCGCGGCGGAAAAACGTGAAGCGGTGTTTGAACCGTTCTTTCGCCTGGAAGGTTCGCGTAATCGCAACTCCGGCGGCGTCGGCCTGGGCATGACCATCGCCCGGGAAGCCGCGGAGCGTTTGGGCGGGCAGTTGAGCCTGGAAGAAACGCCCGGCGGTGGTCTGACCGCCGTCATCCGCCTGCCCCGCGTCTAAGCCCGCACCCACAGGATCCGGGTCTGACTGGATAAGTTGTGTGTACCCATCGGTACAAATCCCACATACCCACGACAACTTGCCCCTTGAGGCTGCATAAGCCGGTGCACCCACCGGTTTCCCATTCCAAGGAGTGAGCACAATGATCGGTAGTGTCAGCAGCTACACGAGCTATACCAGCACCAGCAGTACCGCCACCAACAGCGCCCGTAGCCAGCAATTCCAGAAAGAACTGCTCGCCAAACTCGACAACAACAGCGACGGTGCGGTGGATCAGGATGAGCTCAAGAGCGCCCTGTCGCAGAAAAACGACGATGGTCTGCTGGTCAGCCTGAGCAAGAACTTCAGCGATCTGGACAGCGACAAAAGCGGCAGCCTGAGCAGCGAAGAGATGGCCGCGATGGCCCCTCCGACGCCACCGCCGCACGATCAGGCACCGAACACCGAGCTGGCCGATGCGCTGATCAGCGCTTTGGACAAAGACGGCGACGGCGCCATCAACAGCGATGAGCTGAGCAATGGCCTGACCAGTGCCGGCAGCACGGCCGACAGCTCGAAAATCTTCTCGGCCCTGGACAAGAATGAAGACGGCACCGTCAGCCAGGACGAACTCGCCGCCAGCCTGACCCCGCCGCCACCGCCACCTCAGCAGATGTCCAGCGAAGAGCTGTTCAGCCAACTCGATACCGACAGCGATGGCAGTGTCACGGCCACGGAACTGAGCAGCGCGTTGCAGGCGAGCGACAGCACTTCATCGACCGCCACCGACACCAGCGCCGCGTTGCTCAAAGTACTCGATAGCGACAGCAGCGGTGGCGTCAGCAACGATGAACTGAAAGCCGTCCTGCAAGCCGGCCGCGAGCAGAACTCCGACAGCTCCACCCATCAGTTCAACGTGACCGAAGCCCTGAACAAAATGATCGCCAACCTGAGCAAGCAGTATTCGCTCGACAACGTGGCGACCGTGGGCAAACACCTGAACGTGGCGACCTGAGTCAAAAAACTTCGCGGCCCTAAGACCCAACAAAAAACTTAGGGCCGGCGATCTTCAACCCGAGCCTGGCTCTTGCTCCAATCGGTCAACAGGCTGTAAGCCACGGCCAACAACGTCGGGCCAATGAACAGACCGATAAACCCGAACGCAATCAACCCGCCAAACACCCCCAGCAGCACAATCACCAACGGCAAATTCCCGCCCCGGCTGATCAGGTACGGCTTAAGCACGTTGTCGACCCCGCTGATAATGAACATGCCCCAGATCCCGAGGAACACCGCCATTCCGTACTCACCCTTCCAGGCCAGCCACGCCGTGGCCGGAATCCACACCAGCGGTGGCCCCATCGGAATCAGGCTCAGCAAAAACGTCACAATCCCCAGCACCAACGCCCCAGGCACGCCGGCAATCAGGAAGCCGATCAACGCCAGCACCGCCTGGGCCGCCGCTGTACCGATCACCCCGTTAACCACTCGCTGCACGGTGCCCGCCACCAATTCGATGTAATACCCGGCGCGGTTACCGATCAACCGCTCCAGCAACCCATGGACAAACACCGCCAACCGCGGCCCGTCCCGGTAGAAAAAGAACACGAAGACAATACTCAGCGTCAGTTCGAGAATCCCGCCGCCAATCTGCGCGCTGCGCGCCAGCAACCAGTTGCCGACCTGCCCCAGATAAGGCTTGATCGCCAGCATCATCGCCGCGCCCTGCTGATCGATGCTGTTCCAGATCCCTACCAATCGCTCGCCGACCAGGGGAATACTGCCCACCCATACCGGTGCTTCGGGCAGACCATCGACTTGCACATCCTTGATGAACGCCGTGGCATCGCGCACGTGGTCCGCCAGGTTGAACCCCAGCCACACCAGCGGTGCCGCCACCAGCAGCATCCAGCCGAGTGTCAGCAACAGCGCCGCCAGGGATTCACGGCCATTGAGCCAGCGGGTCAACAGACGCATCAACGGCCAACTGGCAAACGCCAGCACCGCCCCCCAGAACAGCGCCGACCAGAACGGCGCCATTACCCATAAACTCGCGCCAAACAGCACCAGCAGCAGGATCTGCACCAACAGCCGATCGTTATTGACCATGTAAGATCCCGAAAAAAGTCAGCCCGCAAAGAGTAGGCAAATGCGCAGACGCATTCGCCAAATGAAGCTTATCGCAACAGTTCGAAGTGCAGGCCAGAGCCTTCGACGCTGCCGGTTTCCATCCGCGCCGTGCGCACGCCCTGGCCGATCAACGCCTGGCGCCAGGCTTCGGCACTGGGCCCGGAAACGCTGACTCGCAGTGTGGTGTCCAGGTTCAGGCCTCGGGAAATCAAACGCAGCCAGGTGTCGTCAGGGTCGCCGTCGAGTTTGGGGAAATCGAGTTTCCCGGTGCTTTTGAGCTGGCGCAGCAACGTCGCGGACGTCGGCAGCAAATCACCCAACGGCGCCGAGGCATCGAACTGTTCGACGTGCAGATAAGCCCTGCGATTACCGCGAGTGATGCTGTAAAGCGCCACCAGGGTGTTTTCTTGGGGGGCCGCCAGACGCAGCAGCAAATAAGCCTGCTGATTATCGGCGCCATAGAGCTTGGCGTTACCGAAGACTTCATTGGCCCACAGGCTGCTTTCGCCACAATCCCGGGCCTGACACCAGAACAACAGCTCGGCGCCCTGCTTCTGCAAGGCTTCGCGGGCGGCGGTGAAGGCATCGGTGGAGGAGTGCTCCGGTGGCAATTCGTAGGTGACCGAGGTGGTTTGACCGCGAGCGGTGACCTGGCCGTCGAAACGCAATTGGCCGCTGATCTTGCGGATCGAACCCAGCGGGTAAATCCGCTCGAGTTCTACCGTCGGGCGATAGTCGACGATCTGCGCATCGGTTATGCGCGGCACGATAGGCAGGTCCTGACTGCCAGGAGTGTCAGCGGCCAATAACCAGGGACTGAAACTGCACAGCGCCAGCAGAGTGAGTGAACGCATGGATAGGTTCATCGGATCAACATGGCCTGGGCACCCTTGATGACACTGGCATCATCGATGCGCTCCGGCACCCGCAAACCACGCTGCACCGCAGGGCGCGCCTCGAGGGCGGCCAGCCAGCGCTGCAAGGCCGGCAAGCCGTCCACCGAGACACCGGACCAGTCATGACCGCGGACCCACGGAAAGGTCGCGATATCGGCAATGCTGTACTCGCCCGCCAGGAATTCCACGGCTTGCAGACGCGTGTCGAGCACTTCATACAAGCGTCGGGTTTCATGTTGATAGCGATCGATGGCGCCCTGGAGCTTTTCCGGGAAGTAGCGGAAAAACACGTTGGCCTGGCCCTGCATCGGGCCGATGCCGCCCATCTGGAACATCAGCCACTGCAACACCACCGAGCGCCCTTTCGGATCCTGGGGCAGCAGTTTGCCGGTCATCTCGGCGAGGTAAATCAGAATCGCGCCGGACTCGAACACGGCGAAATCGCCATTGGCGCGGTCGACAATCGCCGGAATCCGGCCATTGGGGTTGATCTTGAGGAACTCCTCGGACTTCTGTTCCTTTTTGTCGAAACTCAAGGCATGCACCGTGTAGGGCAGGCCGAGCTCCTCGAGCACGATAGAGACCTTGTGGCCATTTGGGGTCGCAGCGGTGTACAGATCTATCATGGTTGTCTCCCATTTCAACCCGCCCAGCCTCGACAGTTGCCCGACGCAAGTCAAGGAACGGCGAAGAACCGATTGAAACAGTCTGCGACAAGACCGGCACCGGGTTCGTCATTGAGGTGCAAGTGATGGCCGCCAGGCAACTGTTCATGGCTAAAGGGTAGACGTTCCAGCAACTCGGGATGTTTGGCGAGCATGCCGTCAGCCGCGACCACCAGGTGTGCAGGACAACTGATGCGCTGGACGAAAGCCATCGCTTGCTCAGTGGTCAGACGCAGCGGCGACGGTAGCGTCAGGCGGTTGTCGGTGCGCCAGGTATAACCGCCCGGCACCGGCATCAAGCCGCGCTGGGCCAGCAGTTCGGCGGCTTCGCGACTGACCGCCACCAAGCCTTTCATGCGCGCTTCGATGGCCCGGTCGAGGGTGTTGTAGACCGGTTTGCGTTTTTCCCGCAGATCCAGCTGTGCTTGCAGGGCCATGCCCATGCGTTCGGCGGCGTTTTCGCCTTTGTCTGTAGGAGGAATGATGCCGTCGATCAACCCCAGGTGAGTCACCCGCTCCGGCAACGACCCGGCCAGCACCAGCGAGACGATCGCCCCCAGGGAATGCCCCAGCAGCGCAAAACGTTTCCATCCCAACTGCTCGGCCACTTGCAGCACGTCGTGGGCGTAGTCCCACAGCGCATAACCGGCGCCGTTCGGCCGATGCCCCGAGTGACCGTGCCCGGCCATGTCCAGCGCGATGATGCGCAAGCCGTTGAGCTTCGGCGCCAACCGGGCAAAGCTGTTGGCGTTATCCAGCCAGCCATGCAAGGCAATCACCGGCAAACCGTCCTCGGGACCGAACAGGTGCGCCGCCAACTCGATATGCGGCAGGCTCAGGCGAACTTCTTCAACAACGCTGCTCATGCGCAATCCTGTTGGCGGCGACTGTCCCAGCGACTGAACAGATTCTTCAGCAGCGTGGCCGTGTCTTGTGGACGTTCGAGGGGAAACATGTGGCCACCGGGCAGGGTCAAGGACTCGCCCAGCGGCATGCGCCCGACGGATCGGGCGTGATGACGCATCACCACGCGGCTCTTGTGCCCGCGAACTACTGCCAGCGGCACTTTCAACTGTCGCGCGCGGCCAGGGCTGGTGTGCGGTACGCCGCGGTAGATGCTGATTTCCGTGGCCGGGTCGAAACGCAGGCGCAGCTTGTCGCCGACCTTTTGCAAACCATGTTGAAGATAGGCTTCGAAGCATTCCGGGTCGAAGCCACGAAACAGGGTTTTACCGGCGAAATACAGGCGGGCCGCTTCCAGATCGGCGAACTCTTCCCGTCGTCCCAACGTGCGACCGGCCGGGGTCAGGCGATCGATGAAACCGAAGCGTTTGGCGGCACGGATCACCCATTGATCGGTGCGGGTCAGCACCGGTGAATCGAGCATGACCACGCCGCGATACAACTCAGGGCAACGCAACGCGGCGTGCAGGTGCAGCACGCCGCCGAAAGAGTGGCCGACGCCCCAGACCGGCTCCGGCTGCTGCTGGAGGTGATGAATCAGCTCATCCACCAGATTGCTCCAGTTGTCGTCCGCCGGAAAACGCGGGTCATGGGCGTGCTGCTCCAGATGCGCCACCTGGTACTCGGGCGCCAGCGCCGCGAACAACTTGCTGTAGGTCCCCGAAGGAAAGCCATTGGCGTGGGCGAAAAATATCTGTTGCGACATACCGGCAGATCCATGTGCGAAAAACAGACGTTGATTGTCCGTAAGACGGCGTCCCACAGCAATGACCGTAACTGACAGGAATGATGACAGTCGGGTCAGGGCTATAGGGATGCAGAAGAATAGACCGCCCCTTTGTAGCAGCTGCCGAAGGCTGCGTTCGGCTGCGCAACAGTCGTTAGACCATTCACCGCGGTGTTTCAGGAAGATTGAGATGGCAGGATTTACGACTGCTGCGCAGCCGAACGCAGGCTTCGCCAGCTGCTACACAGAACATGTCGAAACTCATCGCGCCGGCGGTTTCTCCCCCAACGGCACCACCGCCATGGTCAGGCGCGACACACAACTGGCCTTGCCCTCATCACTGGTCAAGCGAATATCCCAGACATGGGTGGTGCGCCCAATGTGAATCGCCTTGGCCACCGCCGTCACCCGCCCGCTACGCAGACCGCGCAAATGGTTGGCGTTGATTTCCAGGCCCACGCAATAAAACTTGCTGGCGTCGATGCACAGGAAACTGGCCATCGAGCCAACGGTTTCGGCCAGCACCACCGAAGCGCCGCCGTGCAGCAAGCCATAAGGCTGGTGCGTACGGTGGTCGATGACCATGCTCGCGGTCAGGGACTCGTCATCGAAGGCTTCAAAGCGAATATCCAGCACTTCGCCGATGGTGTTTTTCTGGATAGCGTTCAACTGCTCGATGTTGGGAGTGGTGCGCCACAGACTCATCGTTGCGTTCCTTTGTTGGTGTTGTTCGTGACTCAATCCTGCCACAGCACCGCCTCGCTGCGCGCGCTCCATTCTTCGAAGCGCGCACCGTAAGCCGCTTCAATCATGTTGCGCTTGATCTTCAGGGTCGGTGTCAGGAAGCCGTTTTCCACCGCCCAACTGTCCTTGACCACCACCAGCCGATGCAAGCGTTCATGCCGGTCGAGGACGCCGTTGACCTCCTCCAGCAGTTGTTCCAGGCTTGAATGCAAACCCGCCCTCGCCGTCCCGCTGGCGTCCTGCTGACCGACCGCCGACAACACGCACAATCCCAGTGGCGCGCTCAAGCCATCGCCGACCACGCACACTTGTTCGATCCGCGAATGCACCGCCAGACGATTCTCGATCGGCGCCGGGGCCACGTATTTGCCTTTGCTGGTCTTGAAGATTTCCTTCAGGCGCCCGGTCAGGCGCAGGTTGCCCTCGGCGTCTTCCTCGCCCTTGTCACCGGTGCGCAGGAAGCCGTCCTCGGTGAGGGATTCGGCGGTTTTCAAAGGCTCCTTGAAATAGCCGAGCATGGTCGCGCCGCTGCGCACCAGCACTTCACCTGATGGTTCAACCCGTACTTCGACTTCCGGGCATGGCTTGCCGATCCAGCCGGGGTTGTTTTGGCCGGGCAGGCCGATGTGGGAGTAACCGCAACTTTCGGTCATGCCGTACACCTCCAGCACGTCCAGCCCCAGTTTTCGATACCAGTTCAACAAGGTCTGCGGCACTGGCGCCGCGCCGGACAAGGCGATGCGCAAAGCGTCCAGCCCCAGCCCGGCGAGGACTTTGTGCCCTACCCGTTTGCCGATGAAAGGCAGGCCGAGCAGGAAGTCGAGGCGTTTTGCCGGGATCTTGCCGTACACGCCCATCTGGAATTTGGTCCAGATGCGTGGCACGCCGAACAGCGCGGTCGGTCGGGCACGCTGCAAATCGGTGAGGAAGGTGTCGAGGCTCTCGGCGAAAAACACCGTTTGCCCGGTGTAGATCGCTGCCAGCTCGACGAACATCCGCTCGGCGACATGGCACAGCGGCAGGTAGGACAGCAGGCGATCCGACTCATTCAGGCTAAACAACCGGGTGCCATGGGTGGTGGCAAATCCCAGCGTGCCGAAACTGTGCATCACGCCTTTGGGCTGGCCCGTGGTGCCAGAGGTGTAAATGATGGTTGCCAGTTGATCGGCGGCGGGTTTGGGGTCGTCCTGAATCGGTGAGCTGCGTTGCAGGTCGGCCCAGCTGAAATTGAAAGTGCCCACCGGGCACAGCGGCAGGCTGATGGTCGGCAGGTCAGGCCTAATCCCGACGGACATGCCCGGCCAGTCATCCAGCTTGCCGATGAACGCCAGTGCAGCTTCAGAATGATCAAGCACCTGAGCCACGGATTCGGCGGTCAGATTGGGGTACAGCGGCACCGAGACATGCCCGGCCATCCAGATCGCCAGGTCGGCGATGATCCAGTGGGCACAGTTTTTCGAGATCAATGCGATGTGGCTGCCTTGCGGCAATTCGCGAGCCCGCAGCCAGTGGGCGGCACAGCGCGCCTGATGACCGACGTCGGCCCAGGTCAGCGTCTCGACCTGGCCACCCCCTGTCGGCTGAACCAGAAAGCGCTGGCGCGGATGACGGGCTTCGCGCTCGTAGAAGACGTCCAGTGGCAAACGAAAAGCAGCAGACATGCGACTTGCTCCCATATTTCTGGTCTGGAGCAAGCGTAGTCAACCAAGCAAGTGCTTGGTTGACTATTTCACACAAAAATCAGCGTCCTGTGGGAGCCGGTTACGGGGTTTTGATGCCGTTGAGCTTCATCGCCCCGACCAGCAGTTCATCGCCCTCAAGCTCCGCCAGTCCGGCGGTGCCGACCCGCTCCGGGTCTTGCACGTGACCATGCTGCAAATAGCCCAGCAGGTTACCGACCAGCGGGTTGTGGCTGACCAGCAGTGCGTGATCCACGGAAACCAACTGCTCCGCCACTGCTTGCGGATTATTGTCGGGCGTCAGCCATTCGACGGTGCGAATCTCCGGTGCAAAACCCAGCTCCTTACGCACCAGCATTGCGGTCTCCTGCGCTCGCAGGTAAGGGCTGGCATAAATGGCAGTCAGGTGTTTGCCCTTCAATTTGGCCGCGATGCGCTTCACCTCTTTGCGCCCCTTATCGGTCAGGGCCCGCTCGGAGTCCGGACGGGTACCGTGAGGTTCGGCTTCACCATGACGCAATACCCAGAGTTTCATAGTTTCGGTTCCTCATCTCGGGCCGGATGCGGCGCCGGCGCCACAACGTGCGGGGCTTCACCTTCCGGTGTACGCGGCGCTGGCCAGTCGGCGAACGGCCAGGGCTTCTGGTCGCTGTGAAAGCTGCCGAAACGACCGATCTGCGCCAGAAACTGGCTCAGGCTGTCGCCGAAATTCATCAGGCTGGCGCTCGGTGCGCCATATATCAAACGATAGATCAGCTGCACCAGCACCACCGCGCCGAGGATCAATTGCGCCACTTGCCAGACCAGCACATAGACAATCATCCACAGCACCCGCAGCAGGATGGATTCGTACTTGCCTTCTTCTACTTTCGGATCGTTCATGTCTGTCTCGCTCCCTGCTCGTATCGGTTAAGTGCTTAGAAACCACTGGGGGAAATAAAGTCCACGTCGGTTTTCGGTTCGCCACGCATCAACAACCCGATCACCTGATCAAGCGTGCGCCCTTCGAACAGAATCGCGTGCAATCCGGCGACCAGCGGCATATATACACCTACTTCCTGAGCCTTGGCCTTGAGCACCTTGAGGGTATTCACGCCTTCGGCCACTTCGCCCAGACGCGTCACCGCGTCCTCCAGGCTCAAGCCCTGGCCGAGGGCAAACCCGACCTGATAATTGCGGCTTTTCGGCGATGAGCAGGTGACGATCAAATCGCCGACGCCCGCCAGCCCCAGGAACGTCATCGGGTTGGCACCCTGACTGACCGCGAAGCGGGTCATTTCCGCCAGTGCCCGGGTAATCAGCATGCTCTTGGTGTTTTCGCCCATGCCCAACGCCACCGCCATGCCGGCGATGATGGCGTAAACGTTTTTCAGCGCCCCGCCCAGCTCCACGCCAAAGCGGTCGGCGCTGGCGTATACGCGAAAGGTCCGGCCATGCAGCGCGGCCTGGACCTGCTGGCAAAGGTCTTCGTCTTCGCTGGCAACCACCGTGGCGGTCAGCGCGTGCTCGGCGATTTCACGGGCCAGGTTCGGTCCCGACAGCACGCCGATGCGCGCTTGCGGGGCGATGTCTTCAAGAATCTGGCTCATCAGCTTGAACGTATGGGCTTCGATGCCTTTGGTCAGGCTCACCAGCATTTTGCCGCTCAAAAGCTGAGCGTAAGGCGCCAGCACCGAGCGCAGCGCGCTGGAGGGCAACGCGACGAAGCACAGGTCGCAGGCTTCCAGCGTGGCTTGCAGGTCTGTGACTGCCTCCACCGCCGGAAGAATCTTGATGCCTTTGAGGTAACGCGGGTTCTCGCGATTGACCCGAATGGCCTCGGCCTGCTCGGGGTCACGCATCCACAGCCGCACCTGATGCCCGTTCTCGGCCAGCAGATTAGCCACGGCGGTACCAAAACTTCCGCCTCCCAGGACCGCAATTGGGCGCTGTTCAGTCATATGCAATCCGTTAATCCATACCAGTGGCGATGCCCGCATTATACGGAGCGGCCCAGTCGCGGCCAGCCCCGACATCAATTACCGGCACTTGTAGGAAGAAGACCAAGAAAACCGAGGAAAATGCCCACAACGTGACTGGAAAAGTCATTGCGCTCGGTTAACATGCGCGCCAATTAATCGCTATCAAGGCCGTGCCGTGTCTTTTGGCTCTCCCTCTCCTCGCTCGCCACTGGTGCTGGCGCTGATGTTCAGCTCGCCATTGCTGGCCGACGACCTGTTCCTGGACAACGGTCCGTTGCCGCAAGTGCTCACCGCGACGCGCCTGAAGCAGTCGCCGGCGGCCGTGCCGGGCAGCATGACGGTGATCGACAGCGAACTGATCAACGCCAGCGGCGCGCGGGACATCAGTGAGTTGCTGCGGCTGGTGCCGGGGATGATGGTCGGCAATATCAGCGGCAACCAGGCAGCGGTGAACTACCACGGCACCAACGCCAGCGAAGCGCGGCGCATGCAAGTGCTGATCGACGGCCGCTCGGTGTACCGCGCGGGCCTGGCCACGGTGGACTGGAGTGATATTCCGGTGGCCATGGAAGACATCGAGCGCATCGAGGTTTTCCGTGGCCCGAACACCGTCAGCTACGGCGCCAACGCGCTGATGGCGGTGGTCAATATCATCACCCGCAAACCGGCCGACAGCCACGGCACGCGGCTGAAAATCACCCGAGGCCAACGCGGCATCAACGATTTCTACGCCAGCCAGGGTATGGGCTGGGACAGCGGCGACTTGCGCCTGTCGCTGTCCGGCCAACAAGACGATGGGTTCGACTCGGACCGCACCGGCGCCGATTATCGCGACAACCGTCGTTTGAATCGCTTCAGCCTCGCCGTCAGCCAGACGCTCAATGAGAATCAGAGCATCGATTGGCAACTGAACGCCAAGGACGGGACCAACCAGCGGCCCTACACCTACCGCCCGGTGTTCTCAGGGATTACCGCCGCTGGGAACAATTCCGACGTCATCGCCAAGGACTTCGCCGGCTCGCTGCGCTGGAACCTGGACATCAACCCTGATCACAGCCTTTATATTCAAGGCTCGGCGCAACACTGGGATCGTCAGCAGACTTGGCGTGCCTGCGATGCCGAGATCTCGTTCAGCCCGGAGCTGACCCAACTTTGGCACCTCAATCCCAATTACACCGAACGCCTGGCGCGCAACATCGCTCGTTTCACCGGCGCGCCCCCCGGTACAGCGGCAGAACAAGACCTGGCCAATCAGGTTCTGGCGCAATGGCGAAACGGCGCGAACAAAACGCTGTGCGGCGACATCGACCAGAGTGCCCGAGAGTCGCGCTACGACCTCGAACTGCAAGACACCCTCAGCCTGTCCGACACGCTGCGGCTGGTCAGCGGCATGAACTATCGTTACGACCGGGCCGATTCCGAGACCTACTTCAATGGCACGCTCGACGACACCACCTGGCGGGCGTTCGGCCAACTCGAGTGGCGCGCCACCGAGCACTGGTTGCTGCAAGGCGGGGCGATGTTCGAAGACACGCAATTGACCGGCAGTTCACTGACCCCACGACTGGCGGTCAACTATCTGATCAACCCGCGCCACGGTTTGCGCGCGGTGTATTCGGAAGCCGTCCGCTCGCCGGACATGTTCGAGAACAGCGTCAACTGGAGTTACCAGGTGACCAACCTGCAACCCAGTGCCTATGGCCAGACCAGCGCCCGCTATTTCGTCAGGACCCGTGGCCCGGGTGACCTCGAACAGGAACGCATGCGTTCCCGGGAATTGGGCTACAACGGCTACTTCACAGACTGGGGGCTGACGGTCGATGTGAAGCTGTTCTACGACGAAATCAACGGCATGATCAGCGAACCGCTGCGCAACAATCAGTACATTGCCAGCAACTCAAACAGCTCACGATTCTCAGGGACGGAAACCCAACTGGACTGGCGCGTCAGCAGCACCGATCGTCTGCGCCTGACGTACGCCTATGTCGATGCCGAGGCGAGCAACCCGCTGGATGCACAACAAACGGCGCGCAACAGCGGCTCCGCCGGTTGGCTGCGCAACTGGGGCCAGGGCTGGAACAGCGCGCTCTTCTACTATGGCGCCGACGCCCTCAACGGTTACCGCTTCGAACGGGTCGACACCCGCCTCGCCAAACGTATCGGCTTGGGCAAGGCCAATCTGGAGCTGGCCGGGATCCTCCAGCAACGCCTCGACAATCAGCCCACCACTTTCGTCGACAACAACTACGACGAACGCCGGGTGCTCTACTTCAGCGCGGAGCTGGAGTTTTAAGATGCCGTATTGCCTGCCACGGAAGACGCCAACCCTTGGCCGCCTGCTGGCCGGGCTGTGCCTGGTGTTTGCCGGGCTGCTGTGCAATCTGCCGGCCCGGGCCGCCGACATTCTGCTGACCGGCGCCGACGACAGCCCTGGCGTGCAGTCTTTCGTCCAGGCCCTGAGCGAGTTGCGCCCCACCGACAGCGTGCGTTTCCAGCCGGTCGCCAGCTTGCCGGCACCCGGCCAACTGCCCGCAGGTACCCGCCTGATTCTGCTCGACTTGCAAAGCCTCGACTGGCGCCTGCAAGACGCCCAAGGCCCGGCAACGCTGGTGCTGCGCATCAGCCGTCTGCAAGCCCACCAACGCTTTGGCGATGTTTCGCCACCGCACCTGAGCCTGCTCTGGAGCGATCCGCCGCTGGATCGACAATTGCGCCTGACCCGACTCGTCCTGCCCGAGGCTCGACGGGTCGGCGTGCTGTTCGACAGCCACAGCGAATTCCTGCTGAAGGAACTGCATCAGGCAGCCCTGCCCCTGGGCCTTGAAGTGGTCACCGAGCGTTGGGACGACACCAATGACAGCCGCCCGTTGCAGGCCCTGCTGAAAAACAGCGATGTGCTGCTGGGCCTGGATGATCCTGATCTGTACAACCCCAAAACCGTGAAAAACCTGCTGCTCAGCAGCTACGCACGGCAGCTGCCGCTGATCGGCCCCAATGCCGCCTTCGTCAGGGCGGGCAGCCTCGCCAGCACCTACAGCGACCAGCGCGATTGGCTGAAGATTCTCGACGAACTGCTCGACCGCCCCTCCAGCACCTGGCCGCGCACCCTTTATCCGCAGCACTTCAAGGTCTTGAGCAACCCGCAAGTGGCTCGTTCATTAAGCATTGAACCGATGAATGAAGCCTCTGTCGCAACACAGCTGGCCGAAGGAGAACATCGCCCATGACCTTCCATAGCGGTTGGGACATCAATACCCGTACCCAGATCATCAGCCTCGGCCCGGCGCTGCTGCTGACGTTGCTGCTGATCAGTTTTTTCACCTTCGTGCGAATCCAGGACCTGCGCCAGGAACTCAACCACACCGGTCAACTGATCGCCAACCAACTGGCGCCGGCCACCGAATACGGGGTGATCTCGGGTAATAACGACGTGCTCGAGAGTTTGCTCAAAGCCACCCTGGCCACGCCCAATGTGCGTTTTCTGGAGGTTCAGGACCGCACCAACCGGGTTCTGGTGTACGTCGAACAACCGTCGGAAACCCACAATCGTTCGCACCAGGTCGAAGTGTTCCAGGCACCGGTGCGGCTGCAACGCATCGCGCTCAACAATGACTTCTTCCAGAACAGCCGCACCGCCCCCACGAAGCCGGGAGAAGATTACCTGGGCCGGGTGATCGTCGGTCTGTCCAATGACGCCTTCAACCAGCGCCAGCAGGAAATCCTGTTCAAGGCAGGGATCCTGGCCCTGTTCGCCCTGCTGTTTACCTTTCTGCTGGCTCGGCGTCTGGCCAGCAGCCTGTCGCAACCGATCCACGACATCGGCAATGCGGTCAAGGCGATCCAGAAAGGCGACTACAAAACGCCCCTGCCGATTGTCGATGACGCCGAACTGGGCGCCCTGTCGCAACACATCAACAACCTTGCCCAGGGCCTTGAACAAGCCAGCCGCGAACAGCATCAGGCCATGGCGCAATTGATCCAGACCCGCGAGGAAGCGGAAAAGGCCAACAACGCCAAATCCGATTTCCTGGCGATGATGAGCCATGAGCTGCGCACGCCGATGAATGGCGTGCTGGGCATGCTGCAACTGCTGGAAACCACCGCGATGACCGAGGAACAGATCGAGTACGCCGCGCTGGCTTCTGAATCGACTGAACACCTGCTCAAAGTGATCAACGACATTCTCGACTTCTCGCGCATCGAACGCTCGGAACTGGAGCTGGAGCACATTGCATTCAACCTCGCGGACCTGATCACCAGTTGCGCCCAGTCGTTCCAGCACAGCGCAGTGCAACGCGGGCTTGACCTGCAACTGCAGATCCCCGAGGACATGCGCGCCCTGCAGGTTCAGGGCGACCCGACGCGGATCCGGCAGATCCTGGTCAACCTGGTCGGCAATGCGCTGAAATTCACCGAACGGGGCCGCGTCACGATCGAACCGCAGTGGCAGTCGCTGGATCACGAATTGCTGTGGTTCACCTGCACCGTGCGCGACAGCGGGATCGGCATCCCGGCCGAAAGCCTGGAATTGATGTTCAACGCGTTCCAGCAGGCCGACAGTACTATTTCAAGACGTTACGGTGGCACCGGGCTGGGGCTGCCGATTGCCCGCACTCTGGCAGAACGAATGGGCGGCACCTTGCGTGCTCAAAGCGAAGAAGGCGTCGGCTCGGTGTTCACCCTGGAAATTCCTTTGGCGCTGTATAAGCAGTCGTTGCCGGTGCTGACGCCGCGAGTACATACCGGCAATGGCCACGGCGAAGGTCGCAATGTGTTGCTGGTGGAAGACAACCCGGTCAACCGCACCGTCATTGAAGCAATGTTGCGCAGCCTGGGCTTTACTGTCAGCGTCGTCACCGATGGTGCACAAGCGGTGCGCAGCGCCGAGAGCCTGATTTTCGAAGCGATTCTGATGGATTGCCGACTGCCGGTCATTGACGGCTACGAGGCCACCCGACAGATTCGCCAACTGCCCGGCTGCGCTGACGTGCCGATCATTGCCCTGACGGCCAACGCCTTGCAGGGCGATCGTGAAGCCTGTTTGTCCGCGGGAATGAACGATTACCTGGCCAAGCCCTTTAAACGCACTGATCTGCAGCAAATTCTGCAGCGTTGGGTGCAGTAGTGCAGGCCTTTCGACGATCTGCGACTGGCGTGAAAGACGAAAGTGCGGCAGTCTTAGGCACCCGAACAGGCCCTAAAAGGGGCTTGAATAATAATTTCAGTGCACAAGTGTACATTCATGTCCTTGGTACTGTGACTTTCACTACAACGCAATAGTCTATGAGTAGGCTGCTGACTCGAGGCATGAACGCTTCGATCGGCCGGGAAGATTCGCCCCCCTGCCGCATGGACTATTGAGGAGCTCGCATGACCAAACAAAACGCCTTTACCCGGGAAGACCTGCTGCGCTGCAGTCGTGGTGAGCTGTTCGGCCCGGGTAACGCGCAACTGCCCGCCCCGAACATGCTGATGGTCGATCGCATCACCCTGATCTCCGAAGAGGGTGGCAAGTACGGCAAAGGTGAATTGGTCGCCGAGCTGGATATCACTCCAGACCTGTGGTTCTTCGCCTGCCACTTCGAAGGTGATCCGGTGATGCCGGGCTGCCTGGGCCTCGATGCCATGTGGCAACTGGTCGGTTTCTTCCTCGGCTGGCAAGGCCTGCCGGGCCGCGGTCGCGCCCTGGGTTCGGGCGAAGTGAAATTCTTTGGCCAGGTACTGCCGACCGCCAAGAAAGTCACCTATAACATCCATATCAAACGCGTCCTCAAAGGCAAACTGAACATGGCCATCGCCGATGGCTCCGTGACTGTCGACGGCCGCGAAATCTATACCGCCGAAGGCCTTCGGGTCGGCGTTTTCACCTCCACTGACAACTTCTAAGGGTTATCCGCATGCGCCGCGTCGTTATCACTGGTCTGGGCATCGTTTCGTGCCTGGGCAATGACAAAGAGACCGTCTCCGCTAACCTGCGTGCAAGCCGCCCTGGCATCCGGTTCAACCCGGAATATGCCGAAATGGGTCTGCGTAGCCAGGTTTCCGGCTCCATTGACCTTCCCCTCGAAGAGCTGATCGATCGCAAGATCTATCGCTTCGTCGGCCACGCGGCGGCTTACGCCTACCTGGCCATGAAAGATGCCATCGCAGACTCCGGCCTGACCGAAGAGCAAGTTTCCAACCCGCGTACCGGCCTGATCGCCGGTTCCGGTGGTGCCTCCACGCTGAACCAGATGGAAGCGCTGGACATCCTGCGCGAGAAAGGCGTCAAGCGCGTCGGCCCATACCGCGTAACGCGGACCATGAGCAGCACTGTTTCCGCTTGCCTGGCCACCCCGTTCAAGATCAAGGGCCTGAACTACTCCATCGCTTCTGCCTGCGCCACCAGTGCTCACTGCATCGGTACCGCCATGGAACAGATCCAGATGGGCAAGCAGGACATCGTATTCGCCGGCGGCGGTGAAGAAGAGCACTGGAGCCAGTCGTTCCTGTTCGACGCCATGGGCGCCCTGTCCAGCCAGTACAACGAAACCCCGGAAAAAGCTTCCCGTGCCTACGACGCCAAGCGTGACGGTTTCGTCATCGCCGGCGGTGGCGGCATGGTCGTGGTCGAAGAGCTGGAACACGCTCTGGCCCGCGGCGCGAAGATCTACGCGGAAATCGTTGGCTACGGCGCGACCTCCGACGGCTACGACATGGTCGCCCCAAGCGGCGAAGGCGCCATCCGCTGCATGCAGATGGCCATGTCCACCGTTGACGCACCGATCGACTACCTGAACACCCACGGCACCTCGACTCCGGTCGGCGACGTGATGGAAATGAAAGGTGTGCGTGAAGTGTTCGGCGACAACGCTCCAGCCATCAGCTCCACCAAGAGCCTGTCGGGTCACTCCCTGGGCGCCGCCGGCGTTCACGAAGCGATCTACTGCATGCTGATGATGGAAGGCAACTTCATGGCGGGTTCCGCCAACATTGACGAACTGGACCCGGAAGTGGCAGACATGCCAATCCTGACCAAGACTCGCGAAGACGCCACCATCAACACCGTGATGAGCAACAGCTTCGGCTTCGGTGGCACCAACGCCACGCTGGTACTGAAGCGCTGGCAGGGTAAGTAATACCCCACCTACGCCACACATAAAAACGCCCCGACTGGTTCGGGGCGTTTTTTTTGGCCAGGTTTTATCTACGGCCAGACAGCCCTTTAAACATGAAACATTTGTCATGGAACTCAACAGCCTGCGACTGAATGTCGCGTATTTCGCGGGCTGCAGCACTTTCTCCGTTTTTGAAAAAGTCCGTTACCGATTTCAGTCGTTTACTTAGCCAGCTAACAAAACTTATAACAAAGGCCTGCACACGCCTTGCTGCAGATAACAGAGATTGGAGCTAGCAGATGACTGTAAAAGTAACTGAACGCGACGATTCACATATGTCCCATGAAGGCATCGCCGCCGGTATCCGCATCTGGGATGTACATCAACAAGACCTGCTGGTCGGGATGTTCCATTCCGAGACCGAAGCCCACCAATACAAGGCCGAACTGGAATCACTGGAGCAGCAACGCGAAGCGCGTTCTGCATAACCACCGCATTGAAAATGACAAACCCCGCCATGAGCGGGGTTTGTCGTTGTTGCAGCTGCTAACGGCTTACCACATCAGATCGTCAGGAATCTGATAGGCCGCGTACGGATCGTCTTCGGTGCTGACTTCTTCTGTCTTCACATTCAGCTGCACGATGCGCTGTGGGTCGCGCTCCTGAATCTTCAGGGCCGCTTCACGAGGGATCACTTCATAACCGCCAGCGTGATGCACGATCGCCAGGGAACCGCTGCTGAGCTTGTTGCGCATCAGGGTGTTGACGGAGATACGCTTGACCTTTTTGTCGTCGACGAAGTTGTAGTAGTCCTCGGTGTTCAGCTTGGGCAGGCGCGAGACTTCGATCAATTGCTTGACCTGGGCGGCTCGGGCCTTCTGCTCGGCCTTCTCCTGCTGCTGACGGTTGAGCTCCTGATCGCGCTTGACCTTCTCGGCCATGGCTTCCTGAGCCGCACGCTGCTGGGAGTCATCGAGTTCGATCTGGCCTTTGTGGGCCAGACGCTGTTGTTTCTGTTTTTCTTTGCCGACCTGTTTGGCCTGCTTTTGGTTGACCAGCCCTGCTTTGAGCAACTGGTCGCGAAGGGAAAGGCTCATGGTGCTTACTCACTTAGGCAACAGCTCAGCCGCAGCTGGGCAAATTCTTTTCCTGACGTTTGGCTTCGCCCCACAAGGCGTCCAACTCTTCGAGGGTGCAATCTTCTATGGGACGGTGGGTGTCGCGCAATGCCTGTTCGATAAATCGGAAGCGTCTTTCAAATTTTGTGTTCGCACCACGCAGTGCGGTTTCCGGATCGACCTTGAGGTGACGCGCCAGATTGACCACGGAAAACAGCAGGTCGCCGACTTCATCGGCAATCGCCGCCGAGTCATTGTCGGCCATGGCTTCAAGCACTTCATCGAGCTCTTCGCGAACCTTGTCGAGCACCGGCAAGGCGTCCGGCCAATCGAACCCGACCTGCCCTGCGCGCTTCTGCAGTTTTGCCGAACGGGACAACGCCGGCAGTGCCGCGGGTACGTCATCGAGCAAGGACAACTGCTCCGGCGCCGAAGACTTCTCGGCGCGTTCTTCGGCCTTGATCTCTTCCCAGCGTTGCTTGACCTGCTCTTCATTCAGACGCGGGACGTCCAGCGGCGCGTACAGATCCCCGGTGGGAAATACGTGAGGATGACGGCGGATCAACTTGCGCGTGATGCTGTCGACCACGCCAGCGAATTCGAAGCGCCCTTCTTCCCGAGCCAGTTGGCTGTAATAAACCACCTGGAACAACAAGTCGCCCAACTCACCCTGCAAGTGATCGAAATCGCCGCGTTCAATAGCATCGGCAACTTCGTAGGCTTCTTCCAGGGTGTGCGGGACGATGGTGGCGTAGGTTTGCTTGATGTCCCACGGGCAGCCGTACTGCGGGTCGCGCAGACGGTTCATCAGGTGCAGCAGGTCTTCAAGTGAATACATCAATCAATCTCTGCGAGAACCTGTGGGAACCTGGCTTGTCGGATCGCCGCACCGCCGCGATCCGACAAGCCAGCCCCACAAAAGCTTGGCGGCCACAAAAAAGTGAACGCCTTACGGTGTGCGGTTACGGCGGGTTTCGATGATGTTCGGCAACTGGGAGATCCGCCCCAGCAACCGCCCCAGCGCATCCAGCCCCGGAATCTCGATGGTCAGGGACATCAACGCAGTGTTGTCCTCTTTGTTCGAGCGGGTGTTGACCGCCAGCACGTTGATCCGCTCGTTGAGCAGCACCTGCGACACGTCACGCAGCAGACCGGAACGGTCGTAAGCGCGAATGATGATGTCCACCGGATAGGTGAGCACCGGCACCGGCCCCCAGCTGACCTGGATGATCCGCTCCGGCTCGCGCCCGGCCAGTTGCAGCACCGAGGCGCAGTCCTGACGGTGGATGCTCACGCCACGGCCCTGGGTGATGTAACCGACGATGGCGTCCCCCGGCAACGGCTGGCAGCAGCCGGCCATCTGGGTCATCAGGTTGCCGACGCCCTGGATCTGGATATCGCCGCGCTTGCCCGGTTTATAGCCGGTGGCTTTGCGCGGGATCAGCTCCAGCTGTTCGTTGCCGCGTTCCGGCTCGACCAGTTGCTGCGCCAGGTTCACCAGTTGCGCCAGGCGCAAATCGCCTGCGCCCAACGCAGCGAACATGTCCTCGGCGGTCTTCATGTTGGCCTTTTCGGCCAACTTGTCGAAATCCACCTGCGGCAGGCCGAGGCGATTGAGTTCGCGCTCGATCAAGGTTTTACCGGCCGCAACGTTCTGATCGCGGGCTTGCAGCTTGAACCAGTGAACAATCTTCGCCCGCGCCCGTGACGTGGTGATATAGCCCAGGTTCGGGTTCAGCCAGTCGCGGCTCGGGGTGCCGTGCTTGCTGGTGATGATCTCGACCTGTTCACCGGTTTGCAGGCTGTAGTTGAGCGGCACGATGCGCCCGTTGATCTTGGCGCCGCGGCAGTTGTGACCGATTTCGGTGTGCACGCGGTAAGCGAAGTCCAGCGGTGTCGCGCCCTTCGGCAAGTCGATGGCATGACCGTCGGGAGTGAAGATATAAACCCGGTCCGGCTCGATATCGACCCGCAGCTGTTCGGCAAGGCCGCCGATATCGCCCAGCTCTTCGTGCCACTCGAGAACCTGACGCAGCCAGGAGATTTTCTCTTCGTAGTGGTTCGAGCCGGACTTGACGTCGGTGCCCTTGTATCGCCAGTGCGCGCAAACCCCCAGCTCGGCTTCTTCGTGCATGGCGTGGGTGCGGATCTGCACTTCCAGTACCTTGCCTTCAGGGCCGATTACCGCGGTGTGCAGCGAGCGGTAGCCATTCTCTTTCGGGTTGGCGATGTAGTCGTCGAATTCTTTCGGGATGTGCCGCCACAGGGTGTGGACGATGCCGAGCGCGGTGTAGCAGTCGCGCATTTCCGGCACCAGCACGCGAACGGCGCGCACGTCGTAGATCTGGCTGAACTCCAGACCCTTGCGCTGCATTTTGCGCCAGATCGAATAGATGTGTTTGGCCCGACCGCTGATATCAGCCTCGACGCCGGTGGCCTGCAACTCGTTCTTGAGCTGGGTCATCACATCGCTGATGAAGCGCTCGCGATCCAGCCGTCGCTCATGGAGCAACTTGGCGATCTGCTTGTACTGGTCGGGCTCGAGGTAACGGAAGGACAAGTCCTCCAGCTCCCACTTGATATGACCGATACCGAGGCGATGAGCCAGCGGCGCGTAGATGTCGAAGACTTCACGGGCGACGCGGTTACGCTTCTCGTCATCGGCGGTTTTTACCGCACGGATCGCACAGGTGCGCTCGGCCAGTTTGATCAGCGCGACGCGCACGTCGTCGACCATGGCCACGAGCATCTTGCGCAGGTTTTCCACCTGGCCTTGGGTGCCCATCACCATGGATTTACGCGGACTCAGACTGTCGCTGATCGCCGCCATGCGTTGCACGCCGTCAATCAGTTTGGCGACCACCGGGCCGAAGCGCTGGCTGACCGCCGGCAACTGGATCTGGCCTTCGCGCACGCCGCGGTACAAGACTGCCGCGACCAACGAATCCTGATCGAGTTTGAGGTCGGCGAGAATCTCGGCGATCTCAAGGCCGGTGCGGAAACTCGAGGTCCCTTCGGACCACAGGTTTTTCGCCGCATTGGCTTGTTGTTCGGCCTCGCGAGCGAACTCGCAGGCTTCTTTCAAGGCTTCGCGATCCAGTGCCGTATCGATACTGACCGCGTGATCGAGCCAAGCCTCGAGATTGATACTGCCGTCAGTGTTGATCGGCTGGTGTGCTCTCACCTGTACCATCTTGCTTTACCTTCCCTACGACGCAGATTCAATGCGTCAAATCGCTGACCTTCATTGTCCGGGCGCCCCGCCGGGCTGATGCGTGGCGGCACGGACGGTCAGTCGGACCAGACGAGCCATCCTAGCTCGCTTCAAATAACGCCATGGCCTCGACATGCGCCGTTTGAGGAAACATATCGAGAATCCCGGCACGTTTTAACCGGTAGCCCTGCTTGATCAATTCGACCGTGTCGCGCGCCAGAGTTGCAGGGTTGCACGACACATAAACCAATCGTTCGGCACCCAGGGACGCAAGCTTGCGCACCACCTCGAAAGCACCGTCGCGAGGTGGGTCCAAGAGTACCGCACAAAAGCCTTCGCTGGCCCATTCGGCATCAGCCAAAGGCTGGGATAAATCGGCCTGAAAAAATTTCGCGTTATGCAAATTATTACTAGCGGCGTTCGCGGCGGCCCGCTCGACCATGGCCTGCACACCTTCCACCGCCACCACTTCACGAACGGTCCTGGCCAGCGGCAAGGCAAAGTTGCCCAACCCGCAGAACAGGTCCAGAACCCGCTCATCGGCTTTCGGCGCCAACCATTCCAGCGCCTGAGCGACCATCGCTTCGTTGACCCCGGCGTTGACCTGGATGAAATCTCCAGGCCGATACGCCAGATTCAAGTCCCACGGTTCAAGGCGATAGCCCAGGGTCTGATCGGCGTCGACCGGTTGCGGCTCGCCGTCGCCATGCAGCCACAACTGGGCCTCATGGAGCGCGCAGAATTGCTTGAGGATCGTCATGTCGGCTTCGGACAACGGCGCCATGTGCCGCAGCAATACCGCCAATGACGAACCGCTGAACAATTCCACATGCCCCAGTGCCTGAGGTTTGCTCAAGCGCCGCAGCATATCCGGCAAGCAGGTCATGATCGGCTGCAAGGGCTGTACCAGCACCGGGCACTCGTTGATGGCAACGATGTCCTGGCTGCCGGCAGCGCGGAAACCGACTTCGAGTTTTTTCGCCTTCATGTCCCAACGCACCGCCACCCGGGCACGACGCCGGTAGCCGAATTCAGGACCGCTCAATGGCGCAGCCCACTCTTCGGGCTCGACGCCGGCGACCCGCGACAATTGCTCGGCGAGCATGCGCTGTTTCAGGGCGAGTTGTTCGTTGTGGGGCAGATGCTGCACGCTGCAACCACCGCAGCGACCGGCATGGGCGCACGGTGCCGGGCGGCGCAATTGGCTGGCCTGGAACACCCGCTCGGTACGCGCCTCGACCACTTTACCGTGGGCCCCCAAGACCCGCGCCTCAACCTCTTCACCGGCCAAGGCGCCGATGACGAACCAGGTGCGACCTTCAAAAAATGCGATACCGCGACCGTCATTAGCCAGGCGCTCGATGGTCAAACGCTGCTTTTTGCCGGTCGGGACTTGCGGGGCCTTGCTGCCGCCCGTGGGCTGAAAGCGCAGGCCTCTCTCTTGCTTGGCCATCAGTTGGGCGCGTCGAAAATGCCGGTCGACAAGTAACGGTCGCCACGGTCACAGATGATCGCGACAATCACCGCGTTTTCAACTTCTTTGGACAGGCGCAGCATCGCCGCCACGGCACCGCCCGAAGACACGCCGCAGAAAATGCCTTCTTCGCGCGCCAGACGACGGGTCACGTCCTCGGCCTCGCTTTGCGCCATGTCGACGATCCGGTCCACGCGATCAGCCTGATAAATCTTTGGCAGGTATTCCTGCGGCCAGCGGCGGATGCCCGGAATTGCCGAGCCTTCCATGGGTTGCAGACCGATGATCTGCACGTTCTCGTTCTGTTCTTTCAGGTAGCGCGAGACACCCATGATGGTGCCGGTGGTGCCCATCGAGCTGACGAAATGCGTGATGGTGCCCTGGGTCTGACGCCAGATTTCCGGACCGGTGGTGGTGTAGTGCGCCTCGGGGTTGTCACCGTTGGCGAACTGATCGAGCACCTTGCCACGGCCTTCGGCTTCCATTCGCTGGGCGAGGTCGCGCGCGCCTTCCATGCCTTCTTCCTGGCTGACCAGAATCAGCTCGGCGCCATAGGCCGTCATCGCGGCTTTACGCTCGGCGCTGGAGTTGTCCGGCATGATCAGGATCATCTTGTAACCCTTGATCGCGGCGGCCATGGCCAGGGCAATCCCGGTGTTACCCGAAGTCGCTTCGATCAGCGTGTCGCCGACGTGGATCTGCCCGCGCAATTCGGCGCGGGTGATCATCGACAGCGCCGGACGATCCTTGACCGAACCCGCCGGGTTGTTCCCTTCGAGCTTGAGCAAAAGCGTGTTGCTGGTGACGCCAGGCAGGCGCTGCAAACGGACCAGCGGAGTGTTGCCGACGCAATCGGCGATGGTTGGGTACTGCAAGGTCATGGCGTATTCGCAATCCGGACTGCGGGGGCGCCTATCATACCGGCAAACGTGCGCAGGCCATATCACGCAAAGTAAGGGGCTTATGGCTTATGGGAATAAGCAGTTCACTCCTCTTCTCCTTGTGCAATATTCAATGCATAAAACTCATGCAATTTGGCCTGCAGCAGCTGTTTGTCCGGAAGCTGGACCTGGTATTCAGCGATCAACGCTGGCGACAGGCTGCGGTTAAGGGCGTATTCGACCACTTCGTCATCCTTACTGGCGCAGAGCAACACACCGATGGCCGGGTTTTCGTGGGGTTTGCGCTCCTTGCGATCCAGCGCTTCCAAATAGAAGTTCAGCTTGCCCAAATACTCCGGCTTAAAACGACCGACCTTAAGCTCAATGGCTACAAGACAATTAAGGCCACGGTGGAAGAACAGCAGGTCTAGGGAAAAATCACACCCACCCACTTGAAGCGGATACTCGGAACCGACAAAGCAGAAATCGCGGCCAAGCTCGCTCAGGAATTCTTTGAGGCGCGCCATCAACCCTTTATGCAGATCAGTTTCGGCATGGCCACCCGGCAGGTCGAGAAACTCGAGCATGTAGGCGTCGCGGAATATCTCAAGCGCTGCCGGGTGGGCTTGTCTCAGCACTGCTGAGATTTTTGCTGGTTGGGTCACGCTTCGTTCAAACAGTGCGGTTTTGAACTGACGCTCTAGTTCGCGCTTCGACCATTTTCCTGAACTGCCAAACGCACGTAGAACTCCCGCTCTTCCGGCCGTTTACTCTGGCTGAAAATGATCAGGTTATGCGACCAGGACAATTGTCGCACCAGTGGTGCGACTTTCTCTTCAGCGTGATAAGTCTCATAGAACTGGCGCATGCGAAACAAGTTCGACCGGGTAAACCCGCGCAACCCCGGTTGAGTCTGAGCCAGATGCTCAGCCAGTTGGCTGACCACAGAATCGCCCCACTCAGCCTGTTCCAGCTTGCGGCTGATGTAAGCACCGACCTGCCAATACAGCTCGATCAACTGGGTATTCACCGCCTGCATGGCCTGCTGTTTGGCATTTTGAATCAGCGCAAGCACTTCATTGAAACGGTCGTCGTGTGCGTTGCCGGGGACGCTGGATGCATTCATACCGAACTCCTGGAGGACGAGGAAAAACGCGAGTCTATTCCGTCAAGTCAGGCTTAAGGTGTCGGCGATACCCTTTAAGAAAGGTCGTACAAAATAACGGGAACGCTCCGGCAAAATCAGCAAGCCTCTTCGCGGCCGGGGTTGATCACGCAATTTGTGGTCGACACATATCAATTGTGGGAGCTGGGGCGTCATCATTGTCGCCATGGAGATCAGCCAATAACAGCATATTCAGCCGTAAGCCCCGCCCTGCATTCTCCGCCCAAAGCCGCCCGCCCTGCCGCTGCACCGCATTCCTCGCAATGCTCAACCCCAATCCGAACCCACCATCCCCCGGCCGTGAACCGTCGAGCCGGATGAACGGCGAGAAGATTCGCTCAAGATCCTCGTCAGCCACCCCACCGCCCTCGTCCTCCAGCCACAGGTGCCAAAAGTCGCCATCACGCCGGCCACCGAACATCACGAGACCGCCCTGCGGTGAATGACGAATGGCATTGCGCAGAATGTTTTCCAGCGCCTGGGCCAGGGTATTGAGATGGCCGCGCACCCAGCAGGAGGCATCCACCGCACAGTGCAACTGACTCGCCGGCCAGCTGCTTTCATAGCAAGCGTTTTCCGTGAGCATTTCCCACAAGGCCTGGACCTGGATCGCTTCATCGGGCAAAGACGTGCGCTCGGTGTCGAGCCAGGCCAGTTGCAGCGCATCCTCGACCAGGCGCTGCATGCCGTCGACTTCCCGGCTAATGCGCTCGCGCAATTGCTCCAGGTCCTGCTCACTTTCACAGGCCACCCGCAACCGGCTGAGCGGCGTGCGCAATTCGTGGGACAGATCGCGCAGCAATTGCTGTTGCAGGAGCACCGTGCGGCCCGGCGCGTCAGACCACTTCATCGACCGCACTCAATACGTACCCTTTGCCCCAAACCGTGCGCACTTCACGCTCGGTGTAACCGATGGCCTTGAGCTTGCGGCGAATCTGACTGATGTGCATGTCGAGGCTGCGGTCATGGGGCGCATAACCGCGCTGCAATACCTGCTGATAAAGGAACGCCTTGCTCAACACTTCATCGTCGTTGCGGTTCAGCGTGTCCAGCAAGCGGTACTCACTGCGGGTCAGGCCGGCCGCGAGTTCACCACAAAAGACCTCGCCCAGTTCATCGTCAAAACGCAGGCAGTCCGTCGCAGGGGGCGTCGGTATCGGCGCTGGTCGACGGTCGAACGCCACCCGCCGCAGGATCGCTTCGATGCGCACCCGCAACTCGGCCATGCTGAAAGGCTTGGGCAGGTAATCGTCGGCCCCGAGGCGAAAACCACTGATGCGATCCGCCTCGGCACCCAGCGCCGACATCAGCACCACTGGCGTGGAATGGCTCTGGCGCAATTGGGTCAACACCGCCAGGCCATCGAGCCCCGGCAACAGAATATCCATCAACACCACATCGAAGGCCTGCTGGCGCGCAATCGCCAGGCCTTCCTGCCCGTTCTGGCACCAGGTCACCTGAAAACCGCAGCGCCCCAGATGCTCATGAACATAAGCACCGAGCACTGGATCGTCTTCGATAGAGAGGATGCGAGGATGGCCAATCGCGATGGGAGTCATGAGTATCTGCAAATAATTCTCAATTGCTGATTATTCAAGATTGCCTCTCCAGGGGCAACCCAAGGTTTGTCTCCCTGGACCAAAGCATTGAACTGACCGACGAATGACGACATCAATTTTACGAAGATTGCCCGCATGCAAATCGCTACACTGCGCAGGTGGCGCGTGCCGGACGCATGTGCAGGTCAATAAACAGCTGGATGCAGGAGAGATGCGTGCTCAAGAAACTGGGAATTAAAGGCCGCGTGCTGTTACTGACCCTGTTGCCGACCACCCTGATGGCGTTGGTCCTGGGCGGCTATTTCACCTGGATGCAGCAATCGGACCTGCAAGCCCAGCTCATGCAACGCGGCGAAATGATCGCCGAACAGCTGGCACCGTTGGTGGCCCCGGCCATGGGTCGCAAAGACAACGAGCTGCTGGAGCGCATCGCCACCCAGTCCCTGGAACAGACCGACGTGCGCGCGGTGACCTTCCTCGCCCCCGACCGCACGCCGCTGGCCCATGCCGGCCCGACCATGCTCAATCAGGCGCCCCTGGGCAACGGTTCACAGTTGCTGCGCCGCAGTGGCAATGACGCCACGCGTTACCTGCTGCCGGTGTTCGGCAAGCACCGCAACCTGGCTGGTGACCTGATCCCCGATGAAGCCGACCGCCTGCTGGGCTGGGTCGAACTCGAACTGTCCCACAACGGCATGCTGCTGCGCGGCTACCGCAGCCTGTTCGCCAGCCTGCTGCTGATCGGCGGAGGCCTGGCCGGTGCGGCGCTGCTGGCGTTACGCATGGGCCGAACCATCAACCGGCCATTGAGCCAGATCAAACAGGCCGTGGCGCAACTCAAGGACGGTCACCTGGAAACCCGCCTGCCGCCCCTCGGCAGCCAGGAACTGGATGAACTGGCGTCCGGCATCAACCGCATGGCCGGGACGCTGCAGAACGCTCAGGAAGAATTGCAAAACAGCGTCGACCAGGCCACCGAAGACGTGCGTCAGAATCTGGAAACCATCGAAATCCAGAACATCGAGCTGGATCTGGCGCGCAAGGAAGCCCTGGAGGCGAGCCGGATCAAGTCCGAGTTCCTGGCCAACATGAGCCATGAAATCCGCACGCCGCTCAACGGCATTCTCGGCTTCACGCACCTGCTGCAAAAAAGCGAACTGACGCCGCGCCAGCTCGATTACCTGGGCACCATCGAAAAGTCCGCCGACAGCCTGCTGGGGATCATCAACGAGATTCTCGATTTCTCGAAAATCGAGGCCGGCAAACTGGTGCTCGACCATATTCCGTTCAACCTGCGCGACCTGCTGCAAGACACCCTGAACATCCTCGCCCCGGCCGCCCACGCCAAAGAGCTTGAGCTGGTGAGCCTGGTTTATCGCGATACGCCACTGTCGCTGGTGGGCGATCCGTTGCGACTCAAGCAGATCCTCACCAACCTTGTGAGCAATGCGATCAAGTTCACCCGCGAAGGCACCATCGTCGCCCGGGCGATGCTCGAAGAAGAGCATGAAGACAGCGTGCAACTGCGCATCAGCATTCAGGACACCGGCATCGGTCTGTCGAACCAGGACGTGCGCGCCCTGTTCCAGGCCTTCAGCCAGGCCGATAACTCGTTGTCCCGACAACCCGGCGGCACCGGCCTCGGATTGGTGATTTCCAAACGGCTGATCGAACAAATGGGCGGCGAGATCGGCGTCGACAGCACGCCGGGCGAAGGCTCGGAATTCTGGATCAGCCTGAGCCTGCCCAAAACCCGCGACGACGCCGAAGACCTGCCCGGCCCACCGTTGCTCGGGCAGCGGGTGGCTGTCCTGGAAAACCATGAACTGGCCCGTCAGGCATTGCAGCATCAACTGGAAGACTGCGGCCTGAGCGTCACGCCGTTCAATACCCTGGAAAGCCTGGCCAATGGCGTGACCGGCGCTCACCAGACCGATCAGGCAATCGGCTTGGCGGTGCTCGGCATCACCAGCAACGACATGCCGCCGGAGCGCCTCAACCAGCACATCTGGGACCTTGAACACCTGGGCTGCAGAGTGTTGGTGCTGTGCCCGACCACCGAACTGACGCTGTTCCATCTCTCGGTACCCAACCCCCACAGCCAGCTCCAGTCCAAACCCGCCTGCACCCGCAAGCTGCGTCGGGCCCTGTCTGATCTGGTCAACCCGCGCCAGCAGCGCAGCGACCCCGCCGAGCCCGTTTCCAGCCGCGCGCCGAAGGTCCTTTGCGTGGACGACAACCCGGCCAATCTGCTGCTGGTGCAAACCCTGCTCGAAGACATGGGCGCCAAGGTGCTCGCGGTAGAAAGCGGTTACGCCGCGGTCAAGGCCGTACAGAACGAGACTTTCGATCTGGTGTTGATGGACGTGCAAATGCCCGGCATGGATGGGCGCCAAAGCACCGAAGCCATTCGCCAATGGGAAAGCGAGCGGCATTGCACGCCACTGCCGGTCGTGGCCCTCACCGCCCATGCGATGGCCAATGAAAAACGCGCGTTGCTGCAAAGCGGCATGGACGACTACCTGACCAAACCCATCAGCGAACGGCAACTGGCGCAAGTGGTGTTGAAATGGACGGGCCTGGCGCTGCGCAATCAGGGTCCGGAGCGTAATAGCGATAACAACAGCGCTCATGAACTGCAGGTGCTCGACCACGAAGAAGGCCTGCGCCTGGCGGCCGGCAAGGCCGATCTGGCGGCGGACATGCTGGCCATGCTGCTGGCCTCCCTGGAAGCCGACCGCGAGGCCATCCGCGTGGCCCGTGAAGCCAACGACCAGAATGCCCTGATCGAGCGGGTCCATCGCCTGCACGGGGCAACCCGTTATTGCGGCGTCCCGCAACTGCGCGCCGCCTGCCAGCGCAGCGAAACCCTGCTCAAGCAACAGGACCCGAAAGCCCCCGTCGCGCTGGAAGAACTCGAACGCGCCATCAATCGCCTCGCGGCCCATGCGCGCATCAATGCCTGATGCAGCGCAATAACGCAGGAGGACCTGAACGCTAAACTTAAACCCTGTAGCAGCTGCCGAACGCAGGCTTCGCCAGCTGCTACGGGGTTTGAGACTTCCAGGAGGACAGCATGCGCACGATTCTTTTCAGCAGCCAGACCTACGACCGCGAGAGTTTTCTCGCCGCCGGCCTGCCCGCCGGCATCGAACTGCATTTCCAGCCGGCACGACTGAGCCTCGACACGGCGGCGCTGGCCGAGCATCACGAGGTGGTCTGCGCCTTCATCAACGATGACCTCAGCGCCCCGGTGCTTGAACGCCTGGCAGCGGGCGGCACACGCCTGATCGCCCTGCGCTCGGCCGGTTACAACCATGTCGACCTCCCGGCGGCGAAGCACCTGGGGCTGACGGTTGTGCGGGTCCCGGCGTACTCGCCCCACGCCGTGGCCGAACACGCGGTGGCGTTGATCCTGGCGCTCAACCGCCGTCTGCACCGCGCCTACAACCGTACCCGCGAGGGCGATTTCAGCCTGCACGGGTTGACCGGCTTCGACCTGGTGAACAAGACCGTCGGCGTGGTCGGCACCGGGCAGATCGGCGCGACCTTTGCGAAGATCATGCACGGCTTCGGCTGCCAATTGCTGGCCTATGACCCCTATCCGAACCCACAGGTCGAAGCCCTCGGCGCGCGCTACCTGAGCTTGCCGCAACTGCTGGCCGAGTCTCAGATCATCAGCCTGCATTGCCCGCTCAACGAGCAGAGCAAACATTTGATCAACCGCGAGTCACTGGCGCACATGCAGCCCGGCGCGATGTTGATCAACACCGGGCGTGGCGGTCTGGTGGACACGCCGGCGCTGATCGACGCATTGAAAAACGGCCAATTGGGCTATCTGGGACTCGATGTCTATGAAGAGGAGGCGCAGTTGTTCTTCGAGGACCGCTCCGACCTGCCACTGCAAGACGATGTGCTGGCGCGCCTGCTGACCTTTCCGAACGTGATCATCACCGCACACCAGGCCTTCCTCACTCGCGAAGCCCTGGGTGCGATTGCCGCGACCACATTGCAGAACATCGCGGCCTGGGTGGCCGGTTCGCCACACAATCAGGTCGAGCGCTGAACGGCTCAGGCCTTGGACAAGAGGATCATCAGGCCCAGCCAGCCGAAGCCCAGCAAGCGCTGCCCCAGCGAATGCCCGCGACGCAGCAGGAACCAGACAAAAAACGGCGGCAGAAAGAAAATCATCAGTTTCAGCCAGAGTTCCACCGGACGCGGTCCATTGAGCACCGGTGCCGGGACCTCAGCCTGGATTTCGGTTTTTCGTTTACGCCCGAAGGCGGCCGGGGTCACCCGAGGCACACTCTCATTGCTCGGCAAACGCCCGAAAGAAAGCGGTGCTTCCACAGGCGCTGCCGTCGAAGTAGCCGCGTGCACCGTTGCCGCAGGCGCACCGCAATGAATGCAAGCAGGCGCCGTGGAGCTGATGCGTTGCTTGCACTCGTAACATTCGATCAACGCCATTTCTGTTCCTTAGAGATGCAAAAGTGGCAGTTTGCCATGGATTAGCAGGCAATTTGAACCTGATCGAAGGTCACATGCCCACGCCATGCTGTGCTGATGCCCGTGCTAGCATATCGCGCATATTTGGAGGACCCATGGTCGAACACGATTTCCGCTACAGCCTGATGAACCCGCAACACACCCTCACCGAATGCCGCGCCCTGGTGCCGGGGCGTTATCAAGTCACCGGCAACGGCGGTTCGATTCGCAATAACGACGTGCTGGTAGTGACCCTCAAAGGCAGCAAGGACTTGTCCATGCGCCTGACCGTCGAAACGGTTCGCCACCTGATCAACCCGCCCGGCCAATGGGTCGCGGTGGCCAGTGGTCCGGTGTTCGGCGAACTGGCGATCCACACCTGGAAAGTCAACTGCGACAGCTGCGCCAAAGAGCTGAGCTTCGAGTTCGCGGTCGACGCCAAGCTGGGCAACAAGGCTGAAAAACCGGCCGCCACCGCACGGATTGCCGAGCTGGGGTGGACCGCAGCCGGCGAAAAACACCTGTGCCCGAAGTGCCAGGAGCCTGCGTGATGAAACGCCTTGCTCTGACCACGATGGTCGGTGCCAGCCTGCTGGGCTGCGCCGCCGAGCCGGTAAAGTTGCAACAGAACCGCAGTTACATTCTGGAGTGGATCGGCGAACGTCCGCTGATGGACTACAGCCACCTGACCATCACGCTCGGTGACGATGGTCGGGCCTACGGTAACGGCGGCTGCAACCACTGGTTCGCGCCGTATTCCCTGGAAGGTGAAAAGCTCAGCTTCGGCAAGATCGGCAGTACCCGCAAACTCTGCGCGCCGGCGTTGATGGAACAGGAAAAACGCTTCCTGCAGGCGCTGGAAAACATCCAGCGCTGGGACGTCTCACCGATTGACCAGATGCGCTTCTGGCCGGCCGAAGGCAAGCCATTGCGTTGGTGGCTTGAAGAGGGGTGATTGCCCCTCGTTTGTAGCCAAGTGACTTGTGGCGAGGGGGCAAGCCCCCTCGCCACAAAGCTCCCTCGCCACAGGCGGTGCTCGGTCAGTTGGTCGCCTGCAACGCCTCAAGCTTCGCCATCACCCCCGCCGCCGTCTGCTCGCCCATCAACTGTTCCCGCACCTTGCCCTTGTTATCAATGATGTAAGTCACTGGCAGCGCCTCACTGCGCGGCAATTCGAAAAGGTCGGCCGGATCCTGGGCCAGCACGGTGAACTTGATCCCCAGTTTCTCACTGGCGCCTTTGAGCTCTTCGCCCTGCACATTGTCGAAGTTGACCCCGAACACGCCGATCTTCTTGCCCTGGAGCTGCTCGGCCAACACATTCAGCTGTGGGATTTCGGTCCGGCACGGGCTGCACCACTCGGCCCAGTAATTGAGCACCAGCCATTGTTTATCCAGACGCTCGGCGGCGACCTTGTGACCATTCTGGTCGATGCCATAGTCGTTGCCACAGCCCCCCAGCAATAACGCCCCCATGATCGCCAATGCTGCTGCCAGTCGCCTTGTCATGTCTCAATCCTTGTCAAAAATAGAATGCACCTGCGACCCATCGCCTCCCAAGGTTCTGGATTACGCGCCGCACAGTTAGAATAGCCGCCACTTTACGCAAGAAGCGACCCGCACATGACCGATCTGACGCTTTATCACAACCCGCGCTGCTCGAAATCCCGCGGTGCGCTCGAACTCATCGAAGCCCGTGGCCTGACGCCAACGGTCGTCCGCTACCTGGAAACACCACTGGACGCCGCGCAAATCCAGAGCCTGTTGAGCAAACTCGGCATCAGCGCCCGGCAATTGCTGCGCACCGGCGAGGACGAGTACAAAACCCTCAACCTGGCCGACAGCAGCTTGAGCGAAGCGCAATTGATCGCCGCCATCGCCGCACACCCGAAACTCATGGAGCGGCCGATTCTCGAAGTCGGCGACAAAGCCATCATCGGCCGTCCGCCGGAGAATGTACTGGAGTTGCTGCCGTGAGCGCGCCGTACATTCTGGTGCTGTATTACAGCCGCAGCGGCTCGACCAATGAAATGGCCCGGCAGATTGCCCGCGGTGTCGAGCAGGCCGGCCTTGAAGCCAGGTTGCGCACGGTGCCGGCGATCTCCACTGAATGCGAAGCCGTGGCGCCGGACATTCCCGATGAAGGCGCGCTGTACGCCAGCCTCGACGATTTGAAGAACTGCGCCGGCCTGGCCCTGGGCAGCCCGACCCGCTTCGGCAACATGGCCGCACCGCTGAAATACTTCCTCGACGGCACCAGCAACCTGTGGCTGACCGGCGCCCTGGTGGGCAAACCGGCCGGAGTCTTCACCTCGACCGCCAGCCTGCACGGCGGCCAGGAAACCACACTGCTGTCGATGATGCTGCCGTTGCTGCACCACGGCATGTTGATCACCGGCCTGCCTTACAGTGAATCGGCGCTGTTGGAAACCCGTGGCGGCGGCACGCCTTACGGCGCCAGTCATCACGCCGGGGTCGATGGCAAAAGCGGTTTGAACGAACATGAAGTCGCATTGTGCCGTGCCTTGGGCCTGCGCCTGGCGAAGACTGCGCAGAAACTGGAGAGCCATCGTGGCTAAGAAGCCTAAGGTGTTGCCCGCCATCGAATGGCTCGAACCGCGTGTACGGGCGATGCGCGTCATCAGCCTGCTGTGCTTTTTCGGCCTGGCGGGGCTGCTTTGCGCCTACTACCTGGTGTTCGCCGACCTGCATGGCGCGCGGCCGTGGGTGATTCTGCTGATCGAACTGGTGCCGCTGCTGTTGCTGGCACCGGGAATGATCGTCGGCAGTGCCCGTGGGCATTCGTGGATGTGTTTTGTGGTGAATCTGTATTTCATCAAGGGCGCATTGGCCGCCTATGACCCGAACCGGCAGCTGTTCGGTTTGCTGGAGATGGGCGCGAGCCTGGCGGTGTTCTGCTCGGCGATGCTGTATGTGCGGTGGCGGTACCAGTTGAACCGCAAGTTGGCGGGGGAAGGCGAGATTTCCGTCGCCTGACGGCCCCCACCGTGATCATTCCCACGCTCTGCGTGGGAATGATCATCTTCGTCAGTGGTTAACGGTATACGCCAGCATCATCGAAATCTGGCTCATCGGCCGTCCACCACTCTCTTCGTGCCATTGGTTGAACGCATTCTGCACCGTGGCCAGGTCGCGCAAACTGCTCGGCACCTTGTCGATGATCTGCTGTGCATTCAGCGCTGCCACCACGTCGTAGCTCGGCACGAAGGTGTCCTTGCCGACCATCCGCAAGAATCGCGGCGCCGATAACCCGCCCAACTGATGGCCGTGTTTTTTCAGGTAGGTCCACAAGCCGACGATATCGGTTACCGGCCAGTCGGCGATCAACGCACCGAAACTACCCTTCTCATGGGCCACGTCCAGAATGAACTGCGCATTGCGCGGCACACTCTTGAGCTTGCCCAGGTGGCGGATAATTCGCGCGTCCTGCATCAAGCGCTCCAGATGTTCGGCGCTCATCAGCACGACTTTTTCCGGGTCGAACTTGAAGAACACTTCTTCGAACGCCGGCCACTTGGCATCCACCAGGCTGTGCTTGAGCCCGGCACGGAATACCCGCAATGCCATGGTCGAGAGGTAGCGGTCGTCGCTGATCTTGCGCAATTGCGCCGGGGTCTTGGGAACCGGCAGATGGGCTTCCAGTTCAGCCGCCGAACCGAAGCGGTTCAGACAGTATTCGTGCAGCCACTTGTAATCGCGCATGCCCTCTCCTACGGGATGAAATGAAAACGGCGCCCGCGAGCGCCGTGTGTCTGAGTGACTTGAACCGTCAGAGGTTCACTACGTTGACGAACCGCGATGCGGCGCTTTCGTCGATACGCAGGTTGGTGAAGTCGAACAGGTTGCGGTCCGCCAGTTGCGACGGGATCACGTTCTGCAGGCTGCGGAAAATGCTCTCGGTGCGGCCCGGGGTCTTGCGTTCCCACTCCTGCAGCATCTCTTTAACCACCTGGCGTTGCAGGTTTTCCTGGGAGCCGCAGAGATTGCACGGGATGATCGGGAATTGCTTGAGGTCCGAGTAGGCCTGGATGTCTTTTTCGTTGCAGTAGGCCAGCGGGCGAATCACCACGTTGCGCCCGTCGTCGGCGCGCAGCTTTGGCGGCATGGCCTTGAGCGAACCGTTGAAGAACATGTTCAGGAAGAACGTCTCGACGATGTCGTCACGATGGTGACCGAGGGCCATTTTGGTCGCGCCGATTTCGTCGGCAAAGGTGTATAGCGTGCCGCGACGCAGGCGCGAGCACAGCGAGCAAGTGGTCTTGCCTTCCGGGATCAGCTCCTTGACCACCGAGTAGGTGTCTTTCTCGACGATGTGGTACTCGATGCCCAGTTCTTTGAGGTAAGCCGGCAGCACGTGCTCGGGGAAGCCTGGCTGCTTCTGGTCCATGTTCACGGCGACGATCTCGAACTTGATCGGGGCGACTTTCTGCAAATGCATCAGCACGTCGAGCATGGTGTAGCTGTCCTTGCCACCGGACAGGCAGACCATGACCTTGTCGCCGTCTTCAATCATGTTGAAATCGGCAACAGCCTCACCGGCCTGGCGGCGCAGGCGCTTTTGCAGTTTGTTCTGGTTGACCGTAAGAGTGCCCATGACGCGAAATCCGTGAGGTGTGACGAAAGGCCGGCATTTTACGCAAAAACCCTGGCGGGGCGAAGCCTGCACTTATATGACTTGAGCATACCCCTGTGGCGAGGGAGCTTGCTCCCGCTCGGCTGCGCAGCAGTCGCAAAACCTGCCGCCGCGGTTTGCCTGACACAACAGGGTGGACTGTTTTGGGGCCGCTTCGCGCCCCAGCGGGAGCAAGCTCCCTCGCCACAGGTTCCATTCGGCACAGACCTTGCGGCGATTAACAAGATTGTTTACAGCGCGATTTGCTCTAAAGCCCTCGCACTATTGCAAGTAACTCCTTTCTATACTGCGACATAAGGTCGCACGCGTATTCAGACCTGTTCTTACCTGGCCACTTTGGCCTGTAAGCGCTCCGCTGGGGGGCGATGGCAACAACAAGAGGAGTGACTGGCATGATCCATCACGTAGTGGGACTCTTTACCCACCCTGACCAGGAATGGAAAGAAATCCGTGGCGACGAGGAAGAAAGCATCAGCCACATGTACCTGACGCACACCCTGATTCTGGCGGCGATCCCTGCCATATCGGCGTTTATCGGCACTACGCAAGTCGGCTGGGTCATCGGTAACCGAGCGCCGGTCATGCTGACTATGGAAAGCGCGCTATGGATGACCATCATGTCGTACCTGGCAATGCTCGGCGGTGTCGCGGTGATGGGCGCCTTCATTCACTGGATGGCCCGTACCTATGACGCCAACCCGAGCCTGGCGCGCTGTATCGCATTCGCCACGTACACCGCCACCCCACTGTTCGTCGGCGGCCTGGCGGCGCTGTACCCGCACTTGTGGCTGGGGATGATCGTTGGCACCGCGGCTGTCTGCTACACGGTGTACCTGCTGTATGTAGGGCTACCAACGTTCATGAACATTCCATCGGACGAAGGCTTCCTGTTTTCGAGCTCGGTGCTCGCCGTAGGACTGGTGGTGCTGGTAGCCATCATGGCGTTTACCGTGATTGTCTGGGGCCTTGGCGTGGGACCGGTCTATACCAACTGACAAACAAGCGCCAACATAAAAAACACGTTCCGCCACTACAGGCCGCCGCAAGGCGGCCTTCTAATGCGAGCAACGACCATTCGGCGCCTGAGCGATTCGCAAGCCCTCGGGGTTGCGGCATACTCGACATCCTTGGAGATCCATCAAGCATGCCCGAGCAACTCAATACCCGCGTCGAAGACTGTTTCCTGCAAGCCGAATCCTTTTTCAAACGACCTTTCAAACGCCCCGTGGTGAGCCTCAAGCTGCGCGGGCAAAAAGCCGGTGTCGCGCATTTGCACGAGAACCTGCTGCGCTTCAACCCGCAGCTGTACCGGGAAAACACCGAAGACTTCCTCAAGCAGACCGTGGCGCATGAAGTGGCGCACCTGATCGCCCATCAACTGTTCGGCGACCGCATCCAGCCCCATGGCGAAGAATGGCAACTGATCATGCGCGGCGTCTACGAACTGCCGCCCAATCGCTGCCACACCTATGACGTCAAACGTCGCAGCGTGACCCGCTACATCTACAAATGCCCCTGCGCCGACAGCGATTTCCCGTTTTCGGCCCAGCGTCATAGCCTGGTACGTCAGGGGCGGCGGTATTTGTGCCGGCGCTGTCGCAGTACGTTGGTGTTCAGCGGGGAAATGCGGGTCGAATAAGTTGAGCTTCGGCCGGGACAGACGCTAGATAACTACCTTGGCCCGCCGCAGCGCTTCAATCCGCTCAACACTAAACCCCAACTCCCCCAACACCTGATCCGTATGCTGCCCCAGCCGGGCGCCGATGTGCCGTGGCTCAGGCAACCCCGCTGAAAACTTCAACGGACAGGCCATCTGCGCCTGGGTCGAGCCATCGCCCCGCGGCACCTCAGCCACCAGTTCCCGCGCCTGCAACTGCGGATGCCCGACCGCTTCGCCCAGGCTCAACACCGGCTCGACACACGCATCGGCCCCGGCAAACAGCTCACACAGCCAGGCAAAGTCGTGTTTTTCGAATTCAATGTTCAGCGCGTCCTTGAGCGCCCGTTGCCGGGCGGGGTCGGACGACAGTCCCTCGGCCGCCAGTTCCGGACGGCCGAGCACCGTGCACAATTGCTGCATGAACCCCGGTTCCAGACTGCCCACCGACAACCAGCGGCCATCGCGCGACCGGTAGTAATCGTAGAAGCTGCCGCCGTTGAGCATCTGCTCTTCCCTGCCCGGCTCAACGCCGCAGGCCAGGTAGCCGGCACCGGCCATGGCGTTCAGGCTGAAGGCGCAGTCAGTCATGCTCACATCCAGATGCTGTCCCTGCCCGGTCTGCTGCCGCGCGATCACCGCTGCCAGCAGCCCGATCACCCCATGCAACGAACCGCCCGCGACATCTGCCACCTGCATACCCAACGGCAACGGGCCGCTGTCGGCGCGGCCGGTGTAGCTCGAAAGCCCCGCCAGCGCCAGGTAGTTGATGTCGTGTCCGGCGCGGTCCTTGTAAGGGCCGGTCTGGCCATAGCCGGTGATCGACACATAAATCAACCGTGGATTGATCGCCTTCAAGGCTTCATACCCCAGGCCCAGCCGTTCCATCACGCCAGGGCGGAACTGCTCCAGCACAATGTCGTAGTCCGCAAGCAATTGCTTGATCACTTCCAGCGCCTCGGGCTGCTTGAGGTCCAGCGCCAGGCTGCGCTTGTTGCGATTGAGGTAGGCGTGGCTGGCCGACACCCCCTGATCATGGGGCGGCAGCACCCGCAGCAAATCCGTGCGGGTCGGCGATTCGATGCGCAGCACCTCGGCGCCCATGTCCGCCAACAGCAACGAGGCGAACGGCCCCGGCAGCAATGTCGAGAAATCCAGAACCTTGAGTGATGCCAGTGGACCGAGCATGAGCGTTCTCCAGTGCAGTCCCCCAAGCCTAGGCAGCCCGGGACATTGCAGCAATCACCTTATGTGCCAGTGACACTGACCGTTACGCTCAAATCGCAGGCAACAAAAAACCCGCCGAAGCGGGTTTTTCATTTACAACAAGGCTTACTTGGCGTTCGTCGGGGTTGCCCCTTCGACGTGGCCCAAAACATCATCTTTAGGCTCGTCGGCAATGCCGCGACCGCCCGAGGCCAGCTCGGATTGCAGCACGTCGGTGTCGAGTTCCTTGACCCACTTGGCCACAACAATGGTGGCAACCGCGTTACCGATCAGGTTGGTCAACGCGCGGGCTTCGGACATGAAACGGTCGATACCCAGGATCAGCGCCAGGCCGGCAACCGGCAGGTGGCCAACAGCGGACAAGGTAGCGGCCAGTACGATGAAGCCACTACCGGTCACGCCAGCAGCGCCTTTGGAGGACAGCAGCAACACCACCAGCAGAGTGATCTGGTGAGTGATGTCCATGTGGGTGTCGGTGGCCTGAGCAATGAACACTGCCGCCATGGTCAGGTAGATCGCCGTACCGTCGAGGTTGAACGAGTAGCCGGTCGGGATCACCAGACCTACCACGGATTTCTGCGCCCCCAGACGCTCCATTTTGATCAGCATGCGTGGCAGTACCGACTCCGAAGAGGAAGTACCCAGCACGATCAACAGCTCTTCACGGATGTAGCGGATCACTTTCAGAACGCTGAAGCCGTGAGCACGAGCAATACCACCCAGCACCACCAGAATGAACAGCAGGCAGGTGATGTAGAAGCAGGCCATCAATTGACCGAGTTGCACCAGCGAGCCAACGCCATAAGCACCGATGGTGAACGCCATGGCACCCAAGGCACCGAGCGGCGCGAGCTTCATGATCATGTTGATGATGTTGAACATCACGTGGGCGAAGCGATCGATGAAGTCCAGGATCGGCTTGCCGTAGGCACCCAGGCGATGCAGGGCGAAACCGAAGATCACCGAGAACATCAGCACTTGCAGGATATCGCCCGTGGCGAACGCACCGAAGATGGTGGTCGGGATCACGTTCAGCAGGAAGCCAACGACGCTTTGATCCGCACCGGCAGCCACGTAGGTTGCGATTTTGGAGGCATCCAGCGTGGTGACATCGATGTGCATGCCGTTACCCGGCTGCACGATGTTGACCACCACCAGACCGACCAGCAGTGCAATTGTCGAAACGATTTCGAAATACAGCAGCGCGTAACCGCCGGTCTTGCCGACCGACTTCATGTTCTGCATGCCCGCGATACCGCTGACGACGGTGCAGAAAATGATGGGAGCGATGATCATTTTGATCAGTTTGATGAACCCGTCACCCAACGGCTTGAGGGCTACACCGGTCTGCGGGTAGAAGTGACCGAGCAGGATGCCGATGGCGATGGCAACGATCACCTGGAAATACAGGGATTTGTACAGTGGCTGACGAGTCGTCATTGCAAAGTTCCTCAAGAGCGCCCGGTGACAACATCCATCTGTTGCCCAAGACACTTCAATTGCGAACCCTCCTGCACTGGAGGGATTTGTTTTGTCGAGCTGCGCAACGGCAGGCATCTGCTGGTTGTATCGCAAGGCCCGTGCCACATTCGCCAAAAAGCCTGCGAGCCTTTTGACATCAAGGGTTACAGGTTTCTTTTGGTCACCAACCAGTTACCACCATGTGGCGGATTTCCGCCAACCCACCTGACCTCGTCCTGCAATTTGGCGGATATCCGCCTTGTTCATCGTCGATGGGCACCGCTACCATCCATTGCTCAGTGGACGGACCTGCCCCATGCGTGAACGCACCATCGCCAGCCATTTCGCCCGTGCCGCCCTCGGCGGCGCACGCCGACGTGGCTACGACTATTCGAGCCTGCTGCAGCAACTGGGGATCAGCCCCGAGTTGCTTGAAGAACCGCGCGCCCGAATCGCGCCGGAACAGTTCACCCGGTTGATCCAGGGATTGTGGCTGGCCCTGGACGACGAATACCTGGGCTTCGGGCAGGCCCCGAGCAAACCCGGCAGCTTCGCGATGATGTGCCACGCGGTGATCCACTGCCGCACGCTGGAGAAAGCACTCAATCGCGGCCTGTTGTTTTACAGCCTGTTTCCCGGGGCGCCGCGTCTGACCTTGAGCCGCGAAGGCGAGATGATTCGCCTGAGCCTCGACGATTCGCCGCTGTGGGACCCGGACCACTTCCTCAGCGAAAGCCTGCTGGTGATCTGGCATCGGTTCGGCAGCTGGCTGATCGGCCAGCGCATTCGTCTGGAGCACGCCACATTCAGCTACCCGAGGCCCGAGCACGGGGCCGAATACGACTTGCTGTTTTCCTGCCCGCTAACGTTCGATACTACTCAGAGTAGCCTGCTGTTCCACAGCCGCTACCTGAACATGCCGCTGTTGCAGGACGAACGAACCCTCAAGCACTTTCTCGAGCGCTCCCCCGCCGACCTGCTGTCACGCCCCGACGAAGGCGACAGCCTGAGCAGCCAATTGCGGCGCTTGCTCAGCCGCGACAGTGCACGCTGGCCGGACCTGGAAGCAGTGGCGGCGCACCTGCACATCAGCCCGCAAACCTTGCGTCGGCATTTGCGTGAGGAAGGCACGAGTTTTCAGGAATTGAAGGATCAGTTACGCCGGGACATCGCGATTTATCACCTGGGGCGGGCGGATCTATCGTTGCAACAAATTGCCGAGCAGTTGGGGTTTTCAGAGCCTTCGGCGTTTCATCGGGCGTTCAAGAAGTGGACGGGTTTGACGCCGGGGGCCTATCGGGCGCAGGAGAACTGATTTCACAACTTTGCAGGCAGCCATGCTGTTGTGGCGAGGGAGCTTGCTCCCGCTGGGTTGCGAAGCGACCCCAAACCCGGCAATCACGGTTTTTCAGACACACCGCAAACTCAGGTTTTGCGACTGCTTCGCAGCCGAGCGGGAGCAAGCTCCCTCGCCACAATAAGTGCTCTCACCACAGACTTTCGTTAGCCTTGCGGATCGAGGTTATCCAGCACCCGGTTGACGGCCAACTCCCCGAGCATGACCACCGATTGAATCCCCAACATCATGTTGCGATGGGGCATGTCCATCAACCCGGCGAATTCACTGAGCATCACGCTCGCTGACGCCAGGGATTCGCAGGCGTTGACCAGCAGTGTTTCGTTATCGACCTTCGCACCCACATGGTAAATGGTGCTGGGTTTGCGCTTGGTGTCTTTGGGAGTGGGTGGTTTGAGGTAGTGGTCGAGGGCGCGGTCGGCGGCTTCGTGGAGTTTTTTGGAATCGAGGGATTCGTAGGGGGATGTTGGATCGGTTTCCGGTGGGTTCGGTGTGATCTTGAACATATGACGCTCCTAGAGTAATGGAGCCGCTACATATCGCTGCTAAACGAAAAAGAGGTGGCGGCTGTACGCGGGTTAGCAGACCAGGACTCTAGAACCCGGCGCACCGAAGTGCCCCACGCAAAGCCGCCATAATATGAACGACTAACGTTGTACGCCTAGAGATGACCCGGGCTGCTAAACCCGATCGCTGATTGGTCAGCGACAAGGAAACGATATAGCCCACGCCCCAGGCGCACTAGCCGGCGGATTCTGGCGTAGTCGTAGGCAGCGGCGCAAGGATATGTAGGTTGGGTGAGTGTCTGGAAATGTCTATTAAACATCGCCTGTTGATCGTTCCCACGCAGAGCGTGGGAACGATCGTTAAACCACCGGAAAATGAATCCGGAACGCCGCGCCGCCCATCGGCGAATCCCCCAGCGTCAGCTTGGCGCTGTAGCTTTCGATGATGTCCTTGACCACCGCCAAGCCAATCCCCTGCCCCGGATGCTGGCGGTCCAGCCGCTCGCCGCGCTCGAGAATCCGTGCGCGTTGGTCCGGTGGTACACCGGGGCCATCGTCTTCAATGCAAAGCTCAATGCTACTGAGGGTTTCGCGCACGCTGATGCGTACTTCGTTCAGGCACAGGCGATAGGCGTTTTCCAGCAGGTTGCCCATCATTTCCAGCAAGGCGCCCTGCTCGATCGGCACGTAGCACTGATCCGGCAGATCGAAGGCGACCCGCACGCGTTTGTCGCGGTAGACCTTGTCCAGGGTGTCGCAGAGGCTTTGCAGCACCGGGCGCAGGCGTACCTGATGGCGCACCAGACCACTTTTGCGCAGGCTGGCCCGTTGCAGTTGATAGCTGATCTGCTGGCTCATGCGTTCGATCTGGGTTTGCAGCACCCAGGCCTGATCGCGCTCTTGCGGCTTTTGCGCCATGTCTTCGCTGACCCCTTGCAACACCGCCAGCGGGGTTTTCAGGCTGTGGGCCAGGTCGTCGAGGGAGTCGCGGTAACGGCTGCGCTGTTCACGCTCGCTGTGCAGCAAACGGTTGAGCGAGCCGGTCAGGCGCAGCAGTTCGCGCGGGTGTTGTTCGCTGAGGCTTTCGCGGGTGCCGCTTTCGATCTGGTCCAGCTCCTGGCTCAGCCGGCTCAACGCCTGCAAGCCCCAGGTCAGGCCGACCCAGAGCAAGACGAGCAACACCAGTAACGCGGCACCGAAGCCCAGGTAGAGGTTTTCCCGCAGGCCTTCGAGGGTGACTTCGTATTCGCGCACCGGTTGCAGCGCGACGATGCTGAACGCCGCGCTTTTGCCGCCGAGCAGCTTGACCTCGACGTCATAGACGAAAAACTCTTCACCATTGGCCTCGCGAATCCTCGCGAACTCGTTCCCGCGCCCGTCGTAACGCGGCTTGTAGTTGATGTTCTCTTCCTGGGTGGCCCTCGAGCGCCAGACCAGGTGACCTTCGCGGTCATAGATGTAGCCGAGCAAACGGCTGTCGGTGAGGTTGAAACGCTCATCGGGTAACTGCGCCGGCATCTGCAAGCGGTTGTTATCCACCCGCGCGGCGGAGATCAGCGTGGTGACATCCGACGCCAGGCGCTGCTCGATGGAGTCCTGCAACGCCAGGCTGAACGCGCCCTGCATCGCCGGCAGTAACGCCAGCATGAACAACACCGCCAGGGTGGTGGCGGCGAGCATCAAGCGGACACGAAGGGAACGAATCAAGTGCAGCGCTCATTGAACAGGTAGCCGAGGCCACGCACGGTATCGATCGGCTTGAACCCGGCCGGGCCTTCGAGTTTGCGACGCAAGCGGCCGACCAGCACTTCGATCACATTCGGATCGCGCTCGTCGTCATCCGGATAGAGTTGCTCCATCAAGCGGTCCTTGGCCACCACTTGCTGGTGATGGCGCATCAGGTATTCGAGGATCCGGTATTCGTAGGCGGTCAGCGCCAGCGGCTGGTCATCGAGGGACGCCTGTTTGCGATTGAGATCCAGCACCAAGGGACCGGCGACGATGGTCGACTGGGTGAAACCGCTGGAGCGACGCAGCAAGGCATTGAGCCGGGCGTCCAGCTCTTCGAACTGGAACGGCTTGACCACGTAGTCGTCGGCACCGGCGGCGAGGCCTTCGACCTTGTCTTGCCAGTTGCCGCGCGCGGTGAGGATCAGGATCGGAAACGTCTTGCCCTGGGAGCGCAGCTGACGAATCAGGTCGAGCCCGCCCATGCCCGGCAAACCGAGGTCGATCACCGCCAGGTCATGGTTGAACTGCTCGGCCTGATGCAACGCATCGATGGCGTTGGCCACGGCCTCGACCACGTGGCCGCTGTCCGTCAAACGGGTCTGCAGGTGATGGCGCAACAGCGCTTCATCTTCGACAACCAGCAATTTCATAAGGCTCTCCGGGGCAAATCAACATCTCCAAAGGTCAGTCAAGCCTGCTCCCACAGGTTGCGAGGCTTAACTGACTGGCAACCAAACGCTGTTTAGAAAGCGTAGTTGGCGGACAAGTACGTCTGGGCGCTGCTGGTCAAGTCCAGCGACCCCTGTTTGCTGCCGCCGCGCTCGCTCATCTCGGTGCTGGCGTTGCTACGCAGGTAACGGTAACCCAGCTCGACCGAGGTGTTTTGCGTAACTTGCTGCAACACGCCGAGCTGGCCGCCAATGGCGTAACCGATGTCGCTGTCGCGGCTGAAGCCTGGCGATTCCTGGGTCATTTTGGTCAAACCGGCCGTGGCACCGCCGAACAGTTTGGTGCTGCCACCCACTGGGTAAAACAGATCGTAGCTGCCCAGCAGGTTTTCCTGACGCAGTTTAATGCCATTATGCGAGCCCGACACGTTGTCGTAAGTGGCGTAGTAGCGGCCCTGGCTGTCTTGCTGGCCCACACGCAAACCCCAGGTGTTGTCCTTGCCGATCACACCGTCGGCGTTCGGGTGGTTGAGGTTGTCGTTCAGGGCACTGGATTTTTTAACCTTGTCGCTGGTCTGGCCAAAGGTCAGCCCGGCAAAATTGGTGGTGTCGGCGTGGGCGGCAACACTGGCGCCCATCACGGTGAAAGCCAGCAGCAGCTTTTTCAAAGTAGTCATTGGGGAATTTCCTCATGCGCTATGTGCTTTTTGGGTACGGGGCAAGGTTACTGACCTCACCCTGTACAGCCCCTGAACGCACTCTGAACCTGAGCTGAATCAAATCGGCTACGCTTTCTTGACGTTTGTTTGTAAGGAGATTCAGCCATGCGTGTGTTGCTCGCCCTTGTATTACTGGCCGTGAGCGGGGTCAGCCAGGCCGCCATCAAGACCCAGGAAATTCCCTATCAGAGTGCCGATGGCACCAAGCTGATTGGCTATTACGCCTACGACGACGCCATTAAAGGTCCGCGTCCGGGTGTGGTGGTGGTACATGAATGGTGGGGGCTCAACGACTACGCCAAGCGGCGCGCACGCGATCTGGCGGGTCTGGGCTACAGCGCACTGGCGATCGACATGTATGGCGACGGCAAGAACACCGAACACCCCAAGGACGCCATGGCGTTCATGCAAGCCGCGACAAAGGACAGCGCAGCAGCCAGCGCGCGGTTTCAGGCCGGGCTCGATTTGCTGAAGAAACAGCCACAGACCGATCCGGCCAAACTGGCGGCCATCGGCTATTGCTTCGGTGGCGCAGTGGTGCTGAATGCCGCACGCCAGGGATTGCCGCTGGCGGGCGTGGTGAGTTTCCACGGTGCACTGGCGACCAATACGCCGGCGGTGCCTGGCAGTGTGAAAGCGAAAATCCTGGTGGAGCATGGCGCCCTGGACAGCATGGTCACAGCGGAAAACGTGACGGCGTTCAAGGCGGAAATGGACAAGGCCGGTGCCGACTATAAATTTGTCAGCCTCGAAGGCGCCAAGCATGGCTTCAGCAACCCTGATGCGGATCGTCTGAGCCATGGCGATCATGGCGGGCCGGACATTGGTTACAACAAGGCCGCCGATGAGAAGTCGTGGGCGGACATGCAGGCGTTTTTCAAGAAGATCTTTGGCTGATCAGATAGACCTCTGTGGCGAGGGGGCTTGCCCCCGTTGGGCTGCGAAGCAGCCCCAAAACCTGCAATCGCATGTCGACAGACACACCACGTTGACCGGGTTTACGACTGCTTCGCAGCCGAACGGGGGCAAGCCCCCTCGCCACAAAAGCCCTGCTGCCACTACCCAGCCATTGAGCTAAACGGCAAAATGCCCGTCATGAATCCCGTCCCCGCCCTACCCGCCTGCTGCACCCCGCTCGACGCCCATTGGCCGCTGCCGTTTGTGCTGCCCGATACGGTCCTGCTGGGCACTCACTTCGATACCAAGCAATTGGCCAGCGATGATTTCCAGCGCAGCGCCATCGAGCCGCCCGCGAGCATCCAGCGTTCGGTGGCCAAGCGTCAGGCCGAGTTTCTTGCCGGGCGGATTTGCGCTCGAGCCGCGTTGCAACAGCTGGAAGGGCTGAGCTTCATTCCGGCCATTGGTGAAGACCGCGCACCGGTGTGGCCAGCGCATATCACCGGTTCGATCACCCACAGCACCGGCCGGGCCGCGGCGATTGTCGCGAACAAGGCCCATTGGCGCGGCTTGGGAATGGACCTGGAAAATCTGCTCGACGCAGAACGGGCCGAACGCCTGGCCGGAGAGATTCTCACCGGGCCTGAGTTGCAGCGCTTGACCGCCGGGGCTCGCGATCAGTTGGCGATGGTGGTGACGCTGACGTTTTCGGTGAAGGAAAGCCTGTTCAAGGCGCTCTACCCGATCGTCCAAAAGCGCTTCTACTTCGAACACGCCGAAGTGCTGGAGTGGAGCGAGGGCGGTGAAGTGCGGTTGCAGTTGCTGACCGACCTGTCCAGTGAGTGGCGCAGCGGCACCGAACTGGACGCGCAGTTTGCGGTGATGGATGGGCAGTTGTTGAGTCTGGTCAGTATCAAGGCCTGAGGGTTTGTAGTGGCTGTCAGGGCCTCTTCGCGGGCAAGCCTCGCTCCTACGGGGTTTGTGTCGATAACGAAATGGGTGAACGCCCCCCCCCCGATCTGTAGGAGCGAGGCTTGCCCGCGAAGGCGATTGCCCTGACACCAACAACCTCAACGCCGCTCCTGATTCCTCGGCCAGCTCAAACTGAAACACGCCCCGCCCAGGCTTTTGCTCTTGCTGATCAGCGCTCGCCCGTCGTGCCAATGGATGATCCGCCGCACAATCGACAACCCCAGCCCATGCCCACCCGAGGCGCGGGTACGGCTGTCGTCGAGGCGCAGGAACGGGGTGAAGATTTTCTCCCACGCGGTTTCCGGCACGCCCGGCCCATCATCCTCGACATCCACCCGACAGCGCTGCTGCCCCACCTGATAGCTGACAGTCACCCGTGAACGGGCATGGCGCATGGCGTTGCTCACCAGGTTCTGCAACGCCCGGTGCAAGTAGCGCGGCTCGGCTTCAACCCAGGCGCCGTCGCAATCGGCGGCGGACAGGCACAAGCCGCGCTGCACCGTGACCTCGGCGCGCAGAGGTGCCAGTTCCTCGATCACCTGATTGACCAATGCATCCAGATCGATCCGCTGGAAATTCAGCGCCGGCGAGCCCTGCTCCAGCCGCGCATAGGTGAGCATCTCGTCGACCAGTCGATCGAGGTCCTCGATGTCGTGGTCCATGCCCTCGCGGTATTTCTCCAGCGCCTCAGGCGTGCTGGCCGAGCCGATCATCTCCAGGCCAAAGCGCAGGCGCGCCACTGGTGTGCGCAATTCGTGGGACACGGCACGCACCAGTTCTCGCTGAATCGCCAACAATTGCTGCAAGTGCTCGGCCATGCCGTTGAACGCCGAGGCCAGCCGCCCCACCGAGTCGGCGCCACGGGCCGGTACGCGGGTTTCCAGGCTGCCCTTGGCAATTCGCGTGGCGGCGGCTTCCAGACCGCGCAAACGACGCTCCAGTTGCCGCACCAACAGATAGACAATCAAACCAATCAGGCTCAAGCCAAGCGCCGCGATCAGCACCAGCCACTCGGGCGGGTAAGGATTCATCTGATACAGCGGACCGATTTCCAGCACCCACGGTGTACCGACCATGCCGGCAAACACCCGGATCGAATCGCCGCCCTTGCCCAACGCCATCACTGTGTCGCCTTCAGACACGCGGCGGCTCTGGTCTTCGTCCATGTCGGCCTCATCAACCGTCACCAGCCGCAGATCGAAGCCGAAACCCTTATCTTCCTTTAACTGCTCCAGACGCTTGGGCTGCTCGGCCACCGGGTAGCGCACCAGTTCATCGGCCAGCAGGTAGATGGTCGCCCGCGCCAGTTGCTCGCTGATCTGCTGGACTTCACCGGTGAGCACCAACTGCTCCTTTTCGCTGACCAGGCGATAAACCTTCGCCGCATGCGGACCGGTCTGCTCCACCAGGGCCTGGCCGTGCAACACGCGGGTGCGCTGGGTCAGGTCGAGGTCGGTCTGGGGGAACGTCTTCAGCGCCAGCGGAATCCCGAGCAAGCGCTCCCACAACAGCAACGCCCGATGGCGCTCGGTTTCGTTCATCGGTTGCAGGTTATCGGCCATCAGCGAGAAGGTGCCGTGGGCCAGGCGCTCGCGGTACTGCTCGCTGCGTACCTGATTAAGCAGGTGCAAGGCCAGCACACCGAGCACGGCCACCAGAATCAGCGCCGCGCACATGCCGCCATAAATACGCAGGAAGATCGAGTTCACAGGGTGCAGGCTTCCGGCACGAACAAATAGCCTTTGCTGCGGACGGTCTTGATCAGCCGCGGATGGTCCGTGTCATCGCCGATCTTGGGGCGGATGCGCGAGATGCGCACGTCGATCGAGCGGTCCTGGCCGTCATAACCGATACCGCGCAGCGCGGTGAATATTTCTTCGCGGGACAGAATACGCCCGGCATTGGCCACCAGCAGCCAGAGCAGATCGAACTCGGCACTGGTCAATTCGATGCCTTTGTCATGCAGCCAGGCTTCGCGCAATGCGTTGTCCACCACCAATGGGCCGAACTGCAGGCGCCGTTGTTTTTCCTGGGGCACTTCAGGGGTTTCACTGCGCCGCAGCAGAGCCTGGATGCGCGCCAGCAATAAACGCGGACGCACCGGTTTGCAGACGTAGTCGTCGGCGCCCAGGTCCAGGCCAAGAATCTGATCGGTGTCATCGGTGCGCGCGGTGAGCATCAGGATCGGCCCGTCATAGCGGTCGCGAATCTTGCGGCAAATGCTCAAGCCATCTTCGCCGGGGAGCATCAGGTCGAGAATCACCAGGTCCGGTTTCTCCTTGATGATGCGTGCTGCGGCCAGGGCGCCATTACCCTCGATCGATACTCGCAGGCCATTGGCTTCCAGGTAATCGCGGGTCAGTTCGGCCAGACGCTGGTCGTCCTCGACAATCAATACCTGCCAGGCTTCTTGCTCCACGACGACCTCTGCTTGCCAACACCATCAATAAGGAAGGATCCACCCGTCTTTTTGTAATGATTGGGGAGGATAAGAATGCATCTGCATGGGCCGATTGTATAAACGCCACACGTCTGGAACACAAGCCGGTAAATGCGTTCGGACACAACGGTTTTTTGTGATAGGGTTCGCGCCCTTAAAAATCCGGATGACTGTTTTCTGTCGCTGAAAATCAGTGAAAAATGGTCGGCTCCAGCTAGGTCGCGGCCTACACGCCCGTTCCCTCTTTCACACACAATTTACGCACAGGTTTATCCACAGGTAGTACGTTGCAACACCCTCCAAAACGCATTATCTTGTACCTCGGCGCAAAAAAAACCCTACATGTAGGGTTTTATGCCAAAAACCAAACACAAACCGGACACCGATTTCAAGCGCTTTTATTGCCTCTTTCCGGTTGAACCAAACGTATTTTCGAAAGACCAAACCGCGTGTGCGGATGGCTACTGTTTTTAAGCCCGAAACGGCGATAACGGTACGGGTGTTGCAGTCATTTACTGCCACTCAAAACGGAATTCGGTTTCAGGCCCAAGGCGTGACACCAAAGACTTCGGCATGGAAGCGGCGCCCAATAGCCCCCTTCCTGATCTGTCCCGAAGTTGGTATGCCCGGCCCTCGCCGGTTGTAGTGCTTCAGGACAGAACGGTGGGCACCGTGATGGTGCCCAAACAAACATAGAGAATGTGGAGACAACCCCCCATGCAAACCGACACAACTCGCGAGAACCCGCAAGGCACCTTGCCGCAGGCCGCCGATTCGAATTCGGATCTGTCCGCCACCGCGCCTGGCCAACTGCGCGTGATCAAGCGTAACGGCACTGTCGTCCCTTACACCGATGACAAGATCACCGTCGCCATCACCAAAGCGTTTCTCGCAGTTGAGGGCGGCACCGCTGCCGCTTCGTCGCGAATCCACGACACCGTTGCCCGCCTGACCGAACAAGTCACCGCGACTTTCAAGCGTCGCATGCCTTCGGGCGGCACCATCCACATCGAAGAAATCCAGGACCAGGTCGAACTGGCCCTGATGCGTGCCGGCGAACAGAAAGTCGCCCGCGACTATGTGATCTACCGTGACTCCCGCGCCAAAGAGCGCGCAGCGCACTCCCCTGCCGAAGAAGCCGTCAACGCTCACCCATCGATCCGCATCACCCGCGCCGATGGCAGCCTCGCACCGCTGGACATGGGTCGCCTGAACACCATCGTCACCGAAGCGTGCGAAGGCCTGGAAGAAGTCGACGGCGAGCTGATCCAGCGCGAAACCCTGAAAAACCTGTACGACGGCGTGGCCCTGACCGACGTCAACACCGCCCTGGTGATGACCGCCCGTACGCTGGTCGAGCGTGAGCCGAACTACTCGTTCGTGACCGCCCGCCTGCTGATGGACACCCTGCGTGCCGAAGGCCTGGGCTTCCTCGGTGTCGCCGACAGCGCGACCCACCACGAAATGGTCGACCTGTATGCCAAGGCACTGCCTGCGTACATCGCCAAAGGTATCGAATTCGAATTGCTGAACCCGGTTCTGGCGTCCTTCGACCTGGAAAAACTCGGCAAGGCGATCAACCACGAGCGCGATCAGCAGTTCACGTACCTGGGCCTGCAAACCCTGTACGACCGTTACTTCATCCACAAGGACGGTATCCGCTTCGAACTGCCACAGATTTTCTTCATGCGCGTGGCCATGGGCCTGGCGATCGAAGAGAAGCAGAAAGAAGACCGTGCGATCGAGTTCTACAACCTGTTGTCGTCCTTCGACTACATGTCCTCGACCCCGACCCTGTTCAACGCCGGTACCCTGCGTCCACAGCTGTCGAGCTGCTACCTGACCACCGTGCCGGATGACCTGTCGGGCATCTACCACGCGATCCACGACAACGCCATGTTGTCGAAATTCGCAGGCGGCCTGGGCAACGACTGGACCCCGGTTCGGGCGCTGGGTTCGTACATCAAGGGCACCAACGGCAAATCCCAGGGCGTCGTGCCGTTCCTGAAAGTGGTGAACGACACCGCCGTCGCCGTTAACCAGGGTGGCAAGCGCAAAGGCGCTGTCTGTGCCTACCTGGAAACCTGGCACATGGACATCGAAGAGTTCATCGAACTGCGCAAGAACACCGGTGATGACCGTCGTCGTACCCACGACATGAACACCGCCAACTGGATCCCTGACCTGTTCATGAAGCGTGTCTTCGATGACGGCAAGTGGACCCTGTTCTCGCCGTCCGAAGTACCGGATCTGCACGACCTGACCGGCAAGGCCTTCGAAGAGCGTTACGAGTACTACGAAGCCCTGACCGAGTACCCGGGCAAGGTCAAGCTGTTCAAGACCATTCAGGCCAAAGACCTGTGGCGCAAAATGCTGTCCATGCTGTTTGAAACCGGCCACCCATGGCTGACCTTCAAAGACCCGTGCAACCTGCGCAGCCCGCAGCAGCACGTGGGCGTGGTTCACAGCTCGAACCTGTGCACCGAGATCACCTTGAACACCAACAAGGACGAGATCGCCGTTTGCAACCTGGGCTCGATCAACCTGCCGAACCACATCGTCGACGGCAAGCTGGACACCGCCAAGCTGCAACGCACCGTGAACACCGCCGTGCGCATGCTCGATAACGTGATCGACATCAACTACTACTCGGTGCCGCAAGCGAAGAACTCCAACTTCAAGCACCGTCCGGTCGGTCTGGGCATCATGGGCTTCCAGGACGCTCTGTACCTGCAGCACATCCCTTACGGTTCCGACGCTGCCGTCGAATTCGCCGACAAGTCGATGGAAGCGGTCAGCTACTACGCGATCCAGGCTTCCTGCGACCTGGCTGACGAACGTGGCGCCTACGAGACGTTCCAGGGTTCGCTGTGGTCCAAAGGTATCCTGCCGCTGGATTCGCAACAGATCCTGATCGAGCAGCGTGGCCAGAAGTACATCGACGTTGACCTGAACGAAACCCTGGACTGGGCACCGGTTCGCGCCCGTGTGCAGAAAGGCATTCGTAACTCCAACATCATGGCCATCGCACCGACCGCAACCATCGCCAACATCACCGGCGTGTCGCAGTCGATCGAACCGACCTACCAGAACCTCTATGTGAAATCGAACCTGTCGGGCGAATTCACCGTGATCAACCCGTACCTGGTTCGCGACCTGAAGGCTCGCGGTCTGTGGGACTCGGTCATGATCAACGACCTGAAGTACTACGACGGTTCGGTGCAGCAGATCGAGCGCATCCCGCAAGAACTCAAAGAGCTCTACGCGACTGCCTTCGAAGTGGACACCAAGTGGATCGTCGACGCCGCCAGCCGTCGTCAGAAGTGGATCGACCAGGCTCAGTCGCTGAACCTGTACATCGCCGGCGCTTCGGGCAAAAAACTGGACGTGACCTACCGCATGGCCTGGTACCGTGGTCTGAAAACCACTTACTACCTCCGTGCCCTGGCCGCAACCAGCACCGAGAAGTCGACCATCAACACCGGTAAGCTGAACGCTGTTTCCAGCGGCGGCAACCACGGTGACGACTCGGTCCTGGCAGCCCCAGCCGGTCCAGCTCCAGTGCCGAAGGCCTGCGCCATCGACGAGCCGGATTGCGAAGCTTGCCAATAAGCTGAGCCGGTAGGCGCTCCAGGGCGCTTACCTGAAACCCCCGATGAGCCTCTGGCTGGTCGGGGGTTTTCTTTTGCCTCTGCCTTGTAGGAGCGAGGCTTGCCCGCGAAGAACGATGACGCGTAATACCTGAAAAACCGCAGTGCATTCTTCGCGGGCAAGCCTCGCTCCTACAGAATGAAAAAACCCCTCTTGCGAGGGGTTTCTTATGCAGCACTATCAAGCATCAAGTCATCTGAATGATGGTCTGCATGATGGTGCTCTGGGTGGAGATGGTCTTGGCGTTCGCCTGGTAGTTGCTCTGCGCCTTGATCAAATCAACCAGTTCGTTGGTCAGGTTGACGTTGGACTCTTCCAGCGAGTTGGACACGACCGAACCCAGGGTACCGGTCTTCGGCGCATCGACACCGGCCACACCGGAGGCGAAAGTTTCTTTCCAGCGCGTACCGCCAATTGGCTGCAAGCCTTGCTCGTTGGCGAAGCTCGCCACAGCCACCTGGCCGATGGCCTTGGTTTGCTGGTTGCTGAAGTTGGCGGTCATGACGCCGCTGGCGTCGATGGTCAGGCTGGAGATCTGGCCGGTGGCGTAGCCGTCCTGGTATTGGGCGGTACGGGCGGTTGGCGAGTTGTAAGAAGTGGTCAGCGCCATGTTGAACGCGATACCGCCAGTGGCAGCGACGGAACCGTTCGGCCCCCAAGTCACAGGAATCGTTGCGGCGTTGGTAATGGCACCTGGCACCCAACCGGTCATGGTCAACGTGTTGCCAGTCTGGGTCCAGCCGGCACCCGCCGTCAGCGTGTTAATGCTGCCGTCGGAGTTGAAAGTGATGTCAGCGGTGATCGGCACTGGAGGCGTGGTTGCAGGGTTGGCCGGGGAGCGACCGTCCATGTAGGTATAGACACGCCAGGCATTGGTACCCGTTTTCACGTAGTACTGATCCATGGTGTGCTCGTTACCCTGGCTGTCGTAGACCTTGGTGGAAATGGTCTTGTTATAGCTGTTGGTATCGGTCGGGCTGAACGGGGCCACGGTCGGCGTGGTTTCCGCCGAGTTCAGGTTCATCGTCTGATCAACCTTGGTAGTCGGATTCGGCTTCAGGCTCGAGGTGTCGATCTTCAAGTCAGTCAACACACCGTTGATGATCTTGCCATTGGAATCGACGCCATAACCCTGCAAGCGGTTGCCGTTGTTATCGACCACAAAGTTTTGAGCATCGGTCTTGAACGCACCGGCACGGGTGTAGCTCAGGGAACCGTTGTCGCTGAGGATGAAGAAGCCGTTGCCCTGAATACCCATGTCCAGCACGTTGCCGGTGTTGTTCACATCACCCTGGCTGAACTGCTGGGAAACGTTGGCCAGGCGCACGCCGTTACCGATGGTCTTGCTGCCGGTACCCAGGCGAGTGGCCGAGTACACGTCTTCGAATTCTGCACGGGACGATTTGAAACCGGTGGTCGCGACGTTGGCGATGTTGTTGCCGGTCACGTCCAGTTGTTTGTTGGCTGCATAGAGACCGCTAAGGCCGATATTGAAAGACATATTCCACTCCTTTGTGCCGTGTTAGTCGGCTCTATAGACCAATGGTTTGCACTTTGGACAGGGCAACGCTGCCCTGGCCTGCCAGGTTCAGCATCAGCTCACCGCCGGTCTGGCTGATGGTCACGCTGTTGACGGTTGCCGGCAGGTAAGTAACCAGTGAGGTCGCTTTGCCGTCGTAGGTTGCGCTGGCAGAGAAGGAGTACGTGCCGGCCGCGGCGACTGCTCCGGCATCGTTTTTGCCGTCCCAGATGAAACTGGCGTTGCCAGCGCTCTGGCTGCCCATGTCGATGGTGCGGATGGTCTTGCCTTCGGCGTCACTGATTTTGAGCGTAACCGGGTTCGCCGACGCCGGCAGCACAACCGTACCGTTGAGGTTCTTGGAGGTGTCGACCACGGCTTTGCCGGTCTGCGCGATGACCGAACGGCCCACCAGCGAAGAAGCCTGCAGGGCTTGCGACGAGTTGTAGTTGCTGGCAATGCCGCTGACGGTGTCGTTCAGCGTGGTGATGCCTTCCAGACTACTGAACTGCGCCAACTGGGCTACGAACGCGCTGTTGTCCTGAGGATCGAGCGGGTTCTGGTTTTTCAGCTGGGTGACCAGCAGTTGCAGGAACGCATCCTTGCCCAATGCCTTGCTGCCGGTGGCACTGCTGGTCGCCGCGGAAAGACCATCACTGGTGGTCGTGGTCTTGACCGAAGAGTTGGCCAGGACATCCTTGAGGCTTACGCCGCTGGTGGTATCGGTAACACTCATCGAAAGTCGCCCCTTATCACTGACCGAGGGTCAGGACCTTCTGCATCATGGTTTTGGCGGTGTTCATCATTTCGGCGTTGGTCTGGAACGAACGGCTTGCGGAAATCATGTCGGCCATTTCTTCGACGACGTTGACGTTCGGGTAGTAGACGTAGCCCTTGGCATCGGCGGCCGGATGATTCGGCTCGTAGCGCGCTTCAAGGTTGCTCTGGTCTTCGACCACACCCAGCACTTGCACGCCTTGACCGGCCGCGTCCTGGTTCTGGAACAGCGAATCGCTGCCGCCGCTCTGGCCGCCCTGGAACATGGTGGCGAACACCGGGTGACGGGCGCGGTAGGTCTGGTCGATGCTCGACGAAACGGTCTCGGCGTTGGCGATGTTACTGGCAACGGTGTTCAAGCGAGTGGTCTGGGCACTCATGCCGCTACCGGCAATGTTGAAAACACTGGACAGGGACATGAATTACTCTCCGCGCAGGGCTGACACCAGCCCTTTGAATTTACTGTTGAGCAGGGTGAAGCTGGCCTGGAAGTTGACCGCGTTTTCCGCGTAGTTCGACTGTTCCAGTTGGGCATCCACGGTGTTCTGGTCGATCGACGGTTGCATCGGCGTGCGATACATCAGCGACTCGTCGCCATTGCCCAGGCCTTCAGCTTCGATGTGACGGCTGTTGGTCATGCTCAAGGCGAACTTGCCGTTTTTGGTTTTCTCGTTCTGCTCGGCGAGCACTTTCGAGAAGTCCAGATCCCGAGCCTTGTAGTTCGGGGTGTCGGCGTTGGCGATGTTGTTGGCCAGGACTTCAGCACGCTGAGCGCGGAAGCCCAGGGCTTGTTCGTGGATACCGAGCGCTTTATCGAAGCTGATGCTCATGTCGGGAAACCTTCGGGTGACCTGATTTTTCGTAACGTGAACATAGCAAGCGGCGTGCCAATTCAAAAAAGCCCGTAAACCGGGGCTTTGCGAGCAGTAACGAGGTGGCAATGCCAGAAAAGCGGCAACCGATTTCCGCCGCCTGCCGCTTTTCTGCCGCTTCTCACCATCCAAAGAACGCTACTTGCCCCTGTGGGAGCGTGGTGTCACAGGCATAAAAAAACGGGAGCCCTAATGGACTCCCGTTTTTTATGCCGTCAACGAATCACTTCGCCTGGTAAATGATCCCCGGGCTGCACTGGACCATCTGGTAATGGTCCGGCAAACCGTTCAGCGCTTCGGACGCGCCAAGGAACAGATAACCGCCCGGCTTGAGCGTGCTGTGAATGCGCAACAGGATGTCTTTCTTCACCTCGGCGGAGAAGTAGATCAGCACGTTGCGGCAGAACACGATGTCAAACTTGCCCAGGCTTGCGTAGCTGTCCAGCAAGTTGAACGAGCGAAACTCCACCCGACTCTTGATTGGTGCCTTGATGGCCCAGCGCCCCGGCCCCTTGGGGTCGAAGTAACGCTGAAGGCGCTCGGGCGACAGGCCGCGACCGATGGCCAGGCTGTCGTACTCGCCGGTCTTGCAGTTGGTCAGCATGCTGCCGGACAGGTCGGTGGCAACGATCTGCACGCCCATCTTCAACTGGCCCATGTTGACCCGTTCGAACTCATCGATGGACATCGACAGCGAATACGGCTCCTGACCCGACGAACACGCCGCCGACCAGATCCGCAGGCGCTGACCGGGGCTGGCCTTGATCGCTTCAGGCAATACCTTGTTCTTCAAGACTTCAAACGGATAGGTGTCACGAAACCACAGGGTTTCGTTGGTCGTCATGGCATCCACCACCATCTCGCGCAAACCGCTGCGCGGCTGGGTCTGGATGCGCTGAACCAGCTCACCCAACGATTTGATGCCCTGCTGTTCCATCAGTTTGTTGAGACGGCTCGAGACCAGATATTGCTTGTTTTCACCGAGCAAAATGCCACAGGCTTTTTCCAGGAATACCCGGAACTGTTCGAAATCCAAATTACCCGTAGACAAAGATACCGCCTCTTAAATCGTGTTGACCGCCAGGGGCAGAAGGCCTCTAGCTGTTATCTGCTGCTTTGATCCGGTCGACTACCCGGGATGCCAGGTCATCAGGACGGAACTTGGCCAGGAAGTCATCGGCACCGACCTTCTTGACCATCGCCTGATTGAACACTCCCGACAACGAAGTATGCAGGATGATATGGAGCTTTTGCATGCGCGGATCGGCGCGGATCTCGGCCGTCAGGGTGTACCCGTCCATCTCCGGCATCTCGATGTCGGAGATCATCATCAGGAACTCTTCTTCCGGCTTCTTCCCCTCGTCAACCAGCTTGCGCAGGTAATCCAGCGCTTGCCGGCCATCGTTCAACGCCACCACTTCGACACCGATCGTTTGCAGGCAACGGGTCACCTGCTTGCGTGCCACCGACGAGTCGTCGACCGTCAATACGCGCAAAGAGAGCGCCTTGTGCTGGGTCTCAACATCGACCACGCCCACCGAAATCGCTTCCGGCGTCGGCGCCACTTCCGCCAGCACCTTCTCGACGTCGATGATTTCGACTAACTGGTTGTCGACCCGAGTCACAGCCGTCAGGTAGTGATCGCGCCCCGTGCCCTTGGGTGGCGGATGAATCTCCTCCCAGTTCATGTTGACGATGCGCTCCACCGACCGAACCAGGAAACCCTGGGTCTTGGTGTTGTACTCCGTGATGATCACGAAGGGATTGCTCTGGTCCAGCAACCGACCGGCACCGGTCGCCATCGCCAGATCCAGGATCGGAATGGTTGCCCCCCGAATATTCGCCACACCGCACACGACAGGACTGGACTTGGGCATCAGGGTCAGCTTGGGGCATTGCAGCACCTCGCGAACCTTGAACACGTTGATCCCATACAGCTGCTGGCCGTCGAGACGGAACAACAACAGCTCAAGGCGATTCTGCCCTACCAGTTGCGTGCGCTGGTTCACCGAATCCATTACACCAGCCATGCCCAGACTCCTACACCAACGCTAAGTGTGTTGCGACGCACATTCATCACGAAACGGCACGGCGCTTGCTTTTTAACTCTTATGAACACAGAACCGACATTTTTCCGACACCTGACATCAACCTGCCGCAGATTGCTCTGCGCGATGTCGGCCGCTTGCCTGTTCAACGCTGGCAGCCCTGCCCTTGCTGATACGGTTACCTTGCCTGACATGCTTATCGGCGTCACCCAGGGCTTTCTTGAATTCACCGTAGAGGACTATCTGGCCACCAGTCAAACGCAAGGTCGCTACGAAATCCAGGTCAACCAGCTCGATCCGCGCCTGCGCATGCCTATGTGCGACAAGGAATTGACAGCCACCCTCGAGAGCCCGGCAAGGCCTCTGGGACGGGTCACGGTCAAGGTTCGCTGCGATGGCGCCTCACCCTGGACGGTCTTCGTGCCCGCTCAAGTGAAGCTGTTTCGCGACATTGTGACGACCACTCGTCCGCTCAAGCGCACAGGGATTATCGAACCTCAGGACGTAACCCTGCGCGAGCGTGATATCAGCCTGATAAATCAGGGGTTTCTGACTTCCGTCGATCAGGCTATCGGGCAAAAACTTACCCGACCAATGGTCGCCGATCAGATCATTACGCTGGTGCATCTCGAACAGGCGGAAGTGGTTCGCAAGGGCGACCAGGTGGTGATTACCGCCCGCAGTGGTACGCTCAGTGTGCGCATGCCGGGTGAAGCGCTGTCCAACGGCGGCCTGAGGGAACAGATTCGCGTGAAGAACCTTAACTCCCAGCGGGTCATCAAGGCGCAAGTCACAGCGCCCGGCCAGGTGGAAGTGGCCATGTAAGGGCTCTGTGTTTGTGAAGTGATGGCGCACCGCCTGGCGGTTGCCTAAACTGTGCCGCATGCAGGGCATGCGCTGGCGCATGCGAGCTCATTGATAAATGGGCCTAAAGTTTTTCGGGGAATCGCCGAAAACATGGCAAGCGTCCAAATATCCAGAGGTTTTTTGTCATGGTCATCGATTTCAGTCGTTTAAACAGCTCCTCGTCACTTACGGGCAGTACGCGTACCAGCACCGCCAAGGAAACCGCCGAAGCCGGCCAATCCGCGCCGCTGAATACCCCGGCCGAACAGGCCAGTACCACCAAAAGCGGGGAATCGGTACACCTCAGCAATGAGGCTCAACAGTTGCAGAAGGTCACTGACAAGCTGCGCGATCAGCCTGCCGTCGACAACGCCCGCGTGGCCGAGTTGAAAGCAGCGATTGCCGATGGCAGCTATAAAGTCGACAGCAACCGTGTAGCCAGCAAACTGCTCAACTTCGAAGCCCAGCGCTAGGCCACGGCCCGCGCCAGGCTTTTGGACGCTTAAAACCCAAGGCCAGCCATGCACGACACTCAATTACTGCAACTGATCATCGACGACTTCGCCCCGGCGCAACAACTGCTGGAGCTACTGCAAACCGAGTCCCTTGCCTTGCACGGTCGCGACATGCCACTGCTCGAAGAAATTCTGGCGCATAAACAGGCATTGATCATTCTGCTCGAACAGCATGGCCGCAAGCGCAGTGAAATCCTCGCCAGCCTCAACCTGCCAACCAACCGCCAGGGCCTGGAGCAACTCGCCAGCCAGTCGAGCATTGGCGAACGATTGCTGGGACAGAGCGACGTGCTCACCGACCTCCTGGCCCAGTGCCAAGCCGCCAATGTCAACAATGGCCAGTCGATTCTGGTGCAGCAGGCCGCCACGGCCAACCAGCTGAAAATCCTCACCGGCGGCGAGCCGCCAGCGCTCTACGATGCCCGCGGATCAACCTCCAAGCTCGCCAAGCCACGCCCGCTCAGTCAGGCTTAAGCCTTTCAATGAGCACGCCCTATCAAGACACGCAACATGCTGGCAGAATGCCGGCCAGTAGTCATATTTGCCTGGAGATTGATACCCCGTGTCCAATGCCTTAAGCGCGGAAGATGCTCCGCAGCCACCCAAGGTGCTCACCACGCCTTTGGAAATCTCCGGCAACCTGCGTCAGCTGCAAGACAGCCATGACCCGCTGATCATCACGTTCCACGAGCGCAGCCAGCGCTTCCAGAGTTATCTGGTGGACGTCGACCGTGACAGCAACATGATCGCCCTGGACGAAATGATCCCGCGCGACGGCGAACGCTTTCTGCTGGCCGGCGAACCGTTCAAGGTCGAAGGCTTCCACGACGGCGTGCGCATCGCCTGGGAAAGCAATGGCCCGCTGACCATCGACGAGTCCGGCGATGGCCGCTGCTACCGGGGCACGCTGCCCGATGAGGTGGTTTACCACCAGCGCCGCAATGCTTTCCGCGCTGCGTTGAAGCTGGCACAACTGGTCAATGTCGAGCTGGGAGGCGAGAAACTCAAGTCGCCCCTCGCCGGCAAACTGCTGGACATCTCCGCCACCGGCTGCAAATTGCGCTTCGAAGGCGACATCACCGCCAAGCTGCAATTGGGTCAGGTCTACGACCGCTTCATCGCCGCCCTGCCCTTCGGCAGCATGACGGCACCGGTGGAGCTGCGTTACCTGCACTTTGAAGAAAAGATCAACACCACCTTCGCCGGCGTGCGTTTTCACAACATGAGCGGCCTGGTGCAACGGCAGGTCGAGCGGTTCGTCTATCAGCTTCAGCGTGAAGCGCGGCGCTTTGACAAAGACGACTTCTGATACACCCCGCCAATAAAAAACGGGCAGTCCCTTGCGGGGACTGCCCGTTTTTTTATGCCTTGATCAAGGCCGCGCTTCGGTAAAACTTTGCTCGCGACCTGCGTCCGGGTCTTCTGAATCCGAAACTGGTTCAGGTTCAGGTTCTGGCTCGGCATCCGGATTGACATCAGCCTCCGGGTTGACCGGGTTCTGCATCTGATCCTGCACCACCTGCTCATCGACACGCGGGTCAAGGCAAGCCACCAGTGGCGAACTCGTCATGCTGTCCGGCATGGCCACGTGATGCAGTGGAGCATCGTCCACCTGATGCAGATTGGTGACTGCTTTCGGGCGGATTCGCCACACCAGCACCAATGCAAAAAAACTGAAAAAGGCATACAGCATCTGGCTGCCGAACAACTTCATCAATACCCCTGCCACCAACGGTCCGACACTCGCGCCGACACCGTAAGTCACCAGCAGCATCGCCGTCAGCGACACCCGGCGATCACCCTCGACGTGGTCGTTGGAGAACGCCACCGCCAGCGGGTACAGACAGAATTGCACCAACGAACAGAGGAACCCGGCGATGAACAGCACCTCCAGTTGCACCTGCGGCATGATCGCCAGCGGCAACGCGGCCAGTGCCAGGCTAAACGCAAAACTTCGGATCAATACCGCCCGGTCATAACGATCCGATAGCCATCCCAACGGCCACTGCACCACCAGGCCTGCAAAAATGCAGCTGCCCATGAACAGACCGACCTGCTCGGTGGACAATCCTTGCTGGGAGGCATACAGCGGCGCCAGGCCGTAGAACGAACCGACGATCAATCCCGCCCCCAACACCGTGCTCAGTGACTGCGGCACGCGCTTGATGAAAAAGCGCGGTTCCATCGGCGCCGGGTGCAATGGCGCCGGGTGAATCCGCCGGGTCAGGGCCACCGGCACCAGACACAGGGCGAAACACAGAGCGACCAGCATCAGCAGTTCCAGGCCCAGCCCCGGGTGCATGACCAGAATCAGCTGGCCCAACACCAGCCCCAGGTACGAAGCGATCATGTAGCCGCTGAACACCACGCCACGCTGCTTGGCTTCTGCCTGCTCATTGAGCCAGCTTTCGATCACCATGTACTGGCACATCATGCCCAGGCCAACGATCACCCGCAGGAACAGCCACGCGGGCAGCCAATCCACCAGGCCATGGCCCAGCACCGCCGCACCGACGATCCCGGCGCAGGCTGAATAAGCTCGAATATGCCCGACCCGGGCAATCAGCCGATGGCCGATCTTGCCGCCCAGCACCAGGCCGAAATAGTTGGCCGCCATCAACGCGCCGACCCACAGGCTGTCGACCTTATCGGCCGCCAGGCGCAGTGCAAGGTAAGTACTCAACAGGCCCGAGCCGATCAACATCATCAGCGAGGCGAAATAAAGTCCTCGAAAGGATTTCAGGATTTGGCGCATTGGCGTTCCGAGCGGCTCCTTGCAGTGAGTATCGGGCTATCGACAACGATAGCCCGATGGCGACAGGTCGTCAGGCCTGGGCTGCTAGAACACGCCGTTCCCAGGGAGTAATTTCATCGAGGAAGCTGGTCAACTCCAGGGTCTTCGAAGCGATGTAGCCTTCGATGAACTCCTTGCCGAACAGTTCCTTCGCCAATTGGCTACGTTTCAGACGTTCAAGAGCGGCATGCAAGGTACACGGCAACGCAAGATTATCCGGCACCACGAATTCGCCCCGTGCCGCTTCGCTCGGTTCCAGTTTGTTTTCGATGCCATACAGCCCCGACGCCAGGCTCGCGGCGATCGCCAGATACGGGTTGGCGTCAGCCCCCGGCAGGCGGTTTTCGACCCGACGAGCGACCGGTGAACTGGCCGGAATGCGCAGGCCGGCCGCGCGGTTATCATGGGACCAGCAGGCATTATTGGGCGATGCAAAAGGATGACACAGGCGCTGATAAGAGTTCACGTTCGGCGCAAACAGCGCAGTGAAATCCGCCAGGCCGGCCTGTTGGCCACCGATGAAATGACGGAAGGTCGCGGTCGGCTCGCCGGCCTTGTCGCTGAACACGTTACGCCCGCTGTCGATCTCGACGACGCTCTGGTGAATATGCATCGAACTGCCCGGCGTGTGAGCCAACGGCTTGGCCATGCAGACCACGGTCAGGCCATGCTTGAGCGCCACTTCCTTGAGCAGATGCTTGAACAGCAAGGTCTGGTCGGCCAACAGCAGCGGATCACCGTGCAGCAGATTGATCTCGAACTGGCTGACGCCCATCTCGTGCATGAAGGTATCGCGCGGCAAGCCCAGCGCCGCCATGCCTGCGTAGACTTCAGTGAAGAACGGCCGCAAGCCGTTATTGGAGCTGATGCTGAATGCCGAATGACCGTCCTCGCGACGACCGTCCAGGCCCACTGGAGGCTGGAAGGGTTGCGTCGGGTCAGGGTTGGGCGCGAACACAAAGAATTCCAGCTCGGTCGCCACGACCGGCGCCAGACCGAGGGCGGCGTAGCGAGCGATCACCGCCTTGAGTTGGCCGCGAGTCGACAGGTGCGAGCTCTCGCCCGTCAGTTCCTGTGCATCGCATATGGCCAGTGCCCGAGGGTGCGAACTCCAGGGCAAGCGGTGGATCTGCCCCGGATCAGGCACCAGCGCCAGATCGCCATCATCGCTGCCGTAAAAGTGCGCGGGCGGATAGCCGCCCATGATGCATTGCAGCAGCACTCCCCGCGCCATCTGCAAACGCCGCCCCTCAAGAAATCCTTCAGCGGTCATTACTTTGCCGCGTGGCACGCCGTTCAGGTCCGGCGTGACACATTCAATCTCATCAATGCCCGTCAATCGCTGCGCGAGTGAGCGATGGCCATCGGTTGTCATGACGCAATCCTTGTTGTTGTACGAGCCGCGAACGGCGACCCGTACAAAATAGGCTCCGGCTGTTCGGAATATCAAGCAGCGTCAAACAAAAAGGCGCAATCCTGTGAGGAACGTGTCGTTCAGGGGAGATAGAGGCTGAACACGCCGCCACCCAATGGCCCGCCATTACTGATTTCGGTACGTCCGCCCACACCATCACGCTGATGCAAGGCGGCAATCCGCCCGGCAAAGTACAAGCCCAGGCCGGTACTGCCGCTGCTGTGGTTGATGCCCTGCACATAGTCGGCCTGACGCTCGATCATCTCGGGTGGATAACCCTCACCATCGTCGTTGATGGTCAGCACCAATTGCCCGGCCTCATCGCTGACACTGATCAACAAGGCATGCCGGGCATAACGAATGGCGTTGTTGATGCAATTGGCGAGCACCGAGGCAATCAGCTCCCGATCGAAGAAACCCAGCGGGCTCAACGGGTCCACTTCATAGGTCGCGATAATGCCGCGGCTGGCGAACACTTCTTGATGAGCCGCCAGTTGCGCCTCGATGAAGTCATCGAGCTCATGGTAGGCCGGCTGCAATGGCATCTGGTTGACGCCCAGCTTGTACAGCCCCAGCAACTGCACCAGCATGCCATTGAGGTGGGCGAACTCGAAGTCGATGACGCCCTGCTCCGGGGTGTGCCGCTCAGGGTCGGGCAAACGCGCCAGCCATTGGCTGTGCGCCTGCATCAGCATGGCCAGAGAGTTCTTCATGTCGTGCACGGTGGAGGCAATCACCGTAGAGAAGTCGAGTGACGGTTCGCTGTCGATCATTCGCCGAACGCCTTGATTTTCAGTTTCTGGTAGCGCGGATAACGCGCATCGGTATCGGGCATCAGGCCGACCGTTTTCAGGCAGGCCCGGCACTCTTCCAGCTCGGCCGACGGGACGCTGGTGTCGGTGCCATGCAGCAGCGACTGCGCCATGTTCAGGGCAATACTGATGTTCTTCGGTTGCAGCGCCAGGGCTTTGCGGAACACTTCCCGGGCTTCAACCAGGTTGCCAGTCTTGTACACCCGCACACCCTGACGGTTGAGGTCGGCGGCGGCGTTGCCCGAGTTGAGGATGGTCGGGTCGTCGGTCAGCTTGGCGATGCCTTTCATCACGGTCGGATCGTCGCCGTAGATTTCCGCACAGTTTTTCAGCATCGAAGCACCCGCACTCGCCTGCCCGAGCATTTGCAGCTGCTTGGCCACCAGCAGCGCCGCTTCGGCGCTCATGAACTGCTCCATGCCGTCGAGGCGCATCATCGCTTGCTCGGTGAGCTTCTCGGCGGTTTCGGCATCGTTGAGCAGCAGGCTGGTGGCCTTCATCAGACGCGCGCGAATCTGCAGGCCCGGGTCTGACGGGTTCTCCTTCGCCACCGCACTCAGCGTCGTGTTGATTTCCAGGCGGGTCCGCGTGTCCAAGCCCTTTTCCGAGCCTTTGCTGATCAAGGCATGGGCCAGGCCGAGGTTGCTTTCCGCATCCTTGAACCGTGACTGCGCCCCTTGGTTCACCGCCTGGCGATAGGCTTTGGAGGCGGTGTCGAAATCTTCGTTGGCCATTGCCAACTTGCCTAGCAACGCTTGCCGACGCACCGCCAGCGGCGACAGGCGAATAGCCTCTTCCAATACTTTCTGCGCCGCTTTGGTGTCGCCTTCGGCGACCAGCACATCAGCCATGCCATCGTAGAGGGCGGGCATCATCGGGAAGACTTTCAAGGCTTTTTCGTAAATGCCCTTGGCCTGGCTGACCTGCCCGCGCTTGAACAGCAATTGGCCCAATCCGGCAAACGCCCAGGGCAATGGCCGATCAGCAATGATGCTGTCGTAAAGACGCTCCAGCGCTTCGTTCTGGTTCAAGTCGCGCAACGCATCGGCGCGGTAACGCAGGCACAGCGGCGAATAACGAATGTCCTGTTTGCACAGGGCGATGCAGGCATTGAGCACTTCAACCGGTTTGCCCCGGTCAAGCGCTTGCAGGATCGGCTTGAGCAAGGTCTTGCGCTGTTCCAGCCGCTCCAGGCGCTGGGCCAGGCCGGAGCGGTTGAACGGTTTGGTCAGATAAGCGTCGGGCTCATGCTCCAGCGCGCTGAGCACCATGGCCTGGCTGGTTTCGGCGGTGACCATGACAAACACGCTTTCATGGCTGATCAGCTTCTCGATCATCAGGTCTTCGAGCACCTGCTGACCGTTTTTCTTGCCATCGCCCAGGTGGAAATCCTGCAGGATGAAGTCGTAGGACTTCTGCGAGCACATGCGCAGCGCCTGCTCACCGGTATCAGCGGTGTCGACGTCCTTGACGCCCAGCTCCCGCAGCATGGACCTGACGGAACTGCGGAAATCCGAGAAATCATCGACGATCAAAAAGCTTTTTTGGTGATACGACAGCATCGAAGATTTCCAGGCAATTTAAGGAAGAACAACCTAAAGGCAATGGCTGCGAGTTCAGCTTCGCGGCCTTTCAGGCGCGCAGATGATAGCGAGAGGCCATTGGCTATCAAGCAATTTCGCACAATCGCGTGATGAGCTTTACCGGCCGCCAGCGATGAAATCACAACGGCTTGTCGCGTTATCGGCCAGTAGTCGCGTTCCCTTGAAGCAGCGGGAGTGCAATCGTTCCTTTTACTGCCAAAAGATCATACGGCTGCGCTAAATATTTGAAGGCGTTATTGAAAAACGGGATTATCCTGATTTATTGAAGCACGCTAATTATTATCCGCTTGAACCCAATACGCTCTAAATCGCCGGCAAAGGCCAGGAAATGACCACCACCCCCAAGCACTCGGCCACGGCTCCCGAGCGAAAGGCCCTGACCCTCAGTACCCTGGATTTTCCAGTGGTGGGCATCGGTGCGTCGGCTGGCGGGCTGCAAGCCATCAAATTGTTTTTCGAGAACATGCCTAACGACAACGGCATGGCGTTTGTGATCATTCTTCACCTGTCGCCCGACCACCAAAGCGTCGCAGACAAGATCATCCAGGAATCGACCCGGATGCCGGTTCTGCAGGTCACCGAAACCGTACCGATCGAGAAAAACCGGGTCTATGTCATCCCGCCGGCGCGGCGACTGGTGATGAATGGCAATAACCTTGAGGTAATTGAAAACGACCCACAACTGGGACGCCATGCTTCGATCGATCTGTTCTTCCGCGACCTGGCGCAAGTACACCGCGAGCGCGCCTTCTGCCTGGTGCTCTCGGGCAGCGGTTCCGACGGCGCAGTCGGCCTGTCGCGTATCAAGGAACAGGGCGGCATTACCCTGGCCCAGGTACCGGAAGACGCCGAGTTCGACGGTATGCCTCGGGCGGCCATCGAAACCGGCATGGTCGATCTGGTATTGCCCGTAGCAGACATGCCGCAAAAGCTGCTGGACCTGTGGCACAACTCCCGGGAAATCAGCTTGCCCGCCGCCAATGATCCGGAACTGCAATCCTTCGCCTCTGTAGCCGAACGTGATGCCGTGCTCGCCGAACAAATGCTGCACGACATCCTGATCCAGTTGCGTACCGGCACCGGTCATGACTTCAAGCACTATAAACGCGCAACGGTATTGCGGCGGATCGAACGCCGGATGCAGGTCACGGCCCAGCCCGACTTGGGAGCTTATTACCGCTACCTGCTAAGCAATCCCGAAGAAACCAAGGCGCTGCTGGGGGACATGCTGATCGGCGTGACCAACTTTTTCCGTGATCGCGAAGCCTTCGAAGCGCTGGAGCGGGATGTCATTCCGCAACTGGTCAGCGCCGCGGTTTCGGCGCAGCCTGAAAAGGAAGAAATCCGGGTCTGGTCGGCTGGCTGTTCCACCGGCGAAGAAGCCTATAGCCTGGCGATGCTGGTCAATGATCAGCTGCAACAGGAAGCCAGCAAGGCCTCACTGCAAGTTTTCGCCACCGACATCGACGAGCGCGCCATCAGCTTCGGCCGGGCCGGCCTGTACCCGCAAGCCATCGTGACGGATGTGCCGCCGACGCGGCTGCGGCATTACTTCATCAAGGAAGATGAGCACTATCGGATTCGCAAGGAAATCCGCGAGAAGGTGCTGTTCGCCAAACACAGCCTGCTGTCCGATCCACCCTTCTCGCAAATCGACCTGATCGTGTGCCGGAACCTGTTGATCTATCTGGATCGCGAAGTACAGCGCGAAATCCTGCAGATGTTCCACTTCGCCTTGCGCCCCGGCGGTTTTCTGTTCCTCGGTTCCTCCGAAAGTGCAGACGCTTGCCATGAGCTGTTCACGCCGGTGGACAAACGCAACCGGATCTTCCGCGCCAAGACTGGCACCGCCAATAGCCGACGCACGCCGACCGTGCCGCGCGGTGGTTATGTGCGCTCCAATATTTCCCATCAGGCACCGCAACACGCCGTGCAGCGCAAACTGTCGTTTGCCGACATCCACCAGCGCGCCCTCGAACGCGCGGCCCCGCCGAGCATGATCGTCGATGCCAACGCCGACATCCTGCACATGAGCGAAAGTGCCGGGCGTTTCCTTCGGCATGTGGGCGGTGAGCTGTCACGCAACCTGCTGACGCTGATCCTGTCGGAGCTGCGCCTGGAAATCCGCACCACGCTGTTCCAGGTCCAGCAGAGCGGCCTGGCCGTGAAATCCCGCGAGGTGCCGGTCAAGCGCGAAGAGCGGCATTACAAGGTCAGCCTGGAGGCGCAGCCTTACAAGGATGAAGAGGCGGACGGCGAGTTCATCCTGGTGATTTTCGAGGAAGTCGAAGTCGATCCTTCGCAAGCGACGGCCAAGACCCTGCTTCAAACCGAAAGCCAGGTGCTGTCCAATCTTGAGCGTGAACTGCAACGCACCAAACTGCACTTGCAGGACACCATTGAACAATCGGAAATTTCCAGTGAAGAACTGAAAGCTTCCAACGAAGAAATGCAGGCGATCAACGAAGAACTGCGCTCGGCCACCGAAGAGCTGGAGACCAGCAAGGAAGAGCTGCAATCGATCAACGAAGAGCTGCTGACGGTCAACTACGAGCTGAAAACCAAAGTCGAAGAAACCGACAAGATCAACGACTACCTGACCAACCTGATCGCCTCCACCGACATCGCCACGGTGTTTGTCGACCGCAGCATGCGGATCAAGTGGTTCACTCCGCGTGCCACCGATATCTTCAGCATGCTGCCGGTGGATACCGGCCGCTCCCTGCTCGACATCACCCATCGCCTGCACTACGACGACCTGGCGAGTGACGCGGCATCGGTGTTCGAATCATTGAACATGATCGAACGTGAAGTCAGCAGCACCGACAAGCACTGGTACATCGCCCGCCTGCTGCCCTATCGCTCCAGCGAAGACCGTATCGACGGCACCGTGCTGACGTTCATTGACATCACCAAACGCCGCGAGGCCGAAGAAGAACTGCGCCTGGGTGAAGAACGCATGCGCCTGGTGGCCGAAAGCACCCGCGACTACGCGATCATCACCCTTGATGAACAAGGCGTGATCACCACCTGGAACAAAGGCGCCGAACTGATCTTCGGCTACAGCAAGGCTGAGGCCGAAGGCGCTTACTACGACTTCATTTTTTCCGCCGAAGACCGCGCCTCCGGCGTGCCTGAATCCGAACTGCTGGGGGCTCGCACCCATGGCCGTTCCGAAGATGAACGCTGGCACCTGCGCAAGGACGGCAGCCGCTTCTATTGCAGCGGCGAAGTGACCTTGCTCAGCGGTGACAACCTTCGCGGCTACGTGAAAATCGCCCGGGACCTGACCGGTCACAAACGCCAGCATGAGGAACAAAGCCAGCAACTGGCCGAGACGCTGAACACCAATTACCTCAAGGATGAGTTCTTCGCGGTCATGTCCCACGAACTCAAGCATCCTCTGAACCTGATCCAGCTCAACGCCGAACTGTTGCGGCGCTTGCCGGTGACCAAGTCGGTGGCGCCGGCCGCCAAAGCCGTCAACACCATCTGCGATGCTGTCAGCAGCCAGGCGCGGATCATCGACGACCTGCTGGATGTCGCACGCGTGCGCACCGGCAAGCTCAAGCTCAAACCGATCGCCGTGGATCTGGCCAGTGTGCTGCGCGATATTTACACCGTCGTCCTCAACGACCAGCACAGCACCACCGTCGAGCTGCATGTGCCTTCGGAGCCGTTGATGGTGCGCGCCGATCCGACGCGCCTGGAGCAGATCATCTGGAACCTGGTGAATAACGCACTGAAATTCACCCCGCCCGACGGCCGCGTGCAATTGATCGCCAGCTTGGCCGAGAACATGGCGCGGCTGGACGTCAAGGACAATGGCACCGGCATCGCGGCCGAGAACCTCGAACACGTATTCGACCTGTTTGGCCAGGCTGAAACACAGCACGCCAACCACCAGCGCGAAGGGCTGGGCATCGGTTTGTCACTGGTGCGCCAATTGACCGAGGCGCAACATGGCACGGTTGAGGTGAGTTCACCGGGCGTTGGGGAAGGCTGTACCTTCACTGTCTATTTGCCCCTGGCCAGTAGTGAAGGCAAAACCCAAACCACAACACCAACCGACGAGGTATCAGGAAAACTGAGCGGCCTGACGATTCTGCTGGTCGACGACTCCGCCGAGGTACTGGAAACCCTGAAGATGCTGCTGGAAATGGAGGACGCCGAAGTCGTTGCCTTCGATCATCCGAAGGACGCTCTGGACGCGGCTGCAAACAGCCACTTCGACCTGATCATTTCGGACTTGGGCATGCCGGTCATGAACGGCCATGAACTGATGCAAGCATTACGTCAGTTGCCGCATGTCAAGGATGTGCCGGCCATTGCCCTGACTGGCTATGGCGCTATCAGCGATATTAAAAAGGCTCGTCAATCGGGCTTTGACCAGTACATTGGAAAACCGGTGTCCTACGATGACCTGATCGCGACCATCGAGACCCTGCGACAGCCCCGGGCATCAGGTTCTGAATAGCTCAGCGTAAATAGGCGCGTTGTACACAGACGCGCCGGTCAATCGCCTGCTTCAGTCGCTCCTTGTGGTCCGCCCAGACCCTGGGATCGACTTTGGGCGCGCGCATGAGGTCAAGCATGGCCGCTTTGGCGGTCAGGTATTCCGACCACGCATCTTCACAGCTGAGCTTGAAACGCTCACGTTCGTTCATTTCCATCCGCCGCAGCGCCAGTACCGACTCATCGGTGATGACCGTGCCGAGCGTCAGTTGCACCCGATGAGGTGCAACGAAGGCCTGCGTGCCCGCGACGATCTCGCCCGCTCGTAGAGCGCCCCACTTCAACGCCGCACAGTAAGTCTCATCACGGCCCCTGTCGTGAAACTCCTCACACAGCATGATCCCACGGGCATCGTAAACACCGATGAACACCTGGGTGATCCCCTCACGACTCAGTCGTGCCCGCACTTCCACTTGTGTCCCGTCACCGAGCATTTCTTCATGGATGTGGTGAGGTAATCGGGGGTCGGTCCATAACCAGAACTGTGCACCTCTGTGTCGCATTGCTGGCTCCTTGAGTGGAGTCAGAAGTAAGGCACAGCAATAACGGACTTTCCACGTAAGTCGTCAGGTGGTTCGAGCAAGAAAAAACCGCCAGGGGAATGCTCTGATGGGCTTTTCTAACCGCTGACGCTGCAATTTTAGAGTGTTCTTGCACTGAAATTACGCAGCCAGCCCTTGCCGCATAAGGGTTTCAGCTCATTTGAGGTGCACCACTATTGAGTGCCTGCGGTCACTTCGCCAAAAACAAATCGACATAATATTGACACCAAAACACCCACTTGTCGGAATATTGGCACATCGTACTGTTACCTGCGCTTAACACCTTTACAAAGCCTGACCCCACAACTAAACACCTATCAAACTGATATCAGGAAAGGCCGTATCCCTGAATCAGTGCTGTACCAAAATACGGCCTCATCCAGCCATTACTTCAGGAGTCCCTTCACTATGGGCGCTCTCAGGATACTGCGCGCCACGCGCAGCGCAGCCTCAGGCTTGGGCCCACGTTCGCCCGACCGCTCCTGCGATTCGCTCCTCAAGTACGGCGAGTTTCTTCACCCCCGCGAGACCAGCGCCCCTCTGCCGGCAGCACCTGTCCCGTCAAGCCCAGACGGTCGACGATGTCCGGTAGCCGCCCCGTACCGCTCCTGAACACTCTGAGCGGCGCAAGCACGGGACTTCGTCCTGTTAGCAGTCCCTGGCAATTCCAATAAAAAAAGCATTCTCGGGAGAAAGACATGGCTACCACCACCACGACCAGCGGCGGCACCGTTACTTCGTTTTCCAATACGCCGCAGGCGCAGGACGACATTTTCACTACAGGTGTCATTGGCACGAGCAGCGTGACCATCACTGAAGACCTGCAGGGTGTCGTGTACCTGGATGTCATGTCCAATGACCTGGGCGGTAACGCAAAGACGCTCTGGTCAGTTGATAACGCGACCAGCCTTTCTACTGCCACCAAGGTTTATGCCCCGGCCGATCTGCTGGTCCAGGACACGAGCAGAATTGAGGCGACGAGCACCGACACCAGCCTCAACGGGGCAAAAATCTGGATTACATCGGATGGCAAAGTCGGCTACGACGCCGCTACCTTATCGACTGCTTTCAAGACGCAACTTCAGGAGCTTGCTGCCGGAGCGTCCCTGGCAGACAGCTTTACGTATGCGATTCGTCTCGGCAATGGCACCCTCAGCTGGGCCACTGCGCAAGTGCAATTTGCCGGTATGAATGACAGTGTGACGATGAACGTCAGCGTGCAGGCTGGCACGGTGACCGAAGATGCGCCCACAACGCCGAGCACTACCGATTCGCTGAGTACGACGGGCACGATTGCATTTAGCGATGTCGATCTGAGCGACACGCATACCGCTTCATTCGTGGCGGCGGGAGGCAATACCACAGCGCTGGGCAACTTCAGCCTTGCCTCTGTCATTGAAGCGGCCAATGCGGCCAACGGCACCGTTAACTGGACTTACACCGTGAACAATGCGGCAGCCCAGTACCTGGCCCAGGGTCAGACAGCTACCGAAACCTATGTGGTCACCGTCAATGATGGGCATGGTTCGTCGACAACGCAAAATGTGATCATCACCATCACCGGCACCAACGACCAGGTGCACATCACCAGCGGCGTGCAGACCGGCGATGCCAAGGAAGACAGTGGCGACTACGCCGCCAACGGCAGCATCACCTTCACCGACGCCGACCTGATCGACACCCACAGCGTCACCGTCACACCGGGCGCTTCCGGCTACCTGGGCAGCTTCACCACAGATCCACTGCACGACAGCACCGGCACCGGTAGCGGTTCGCTGGGCTGGCACTTCGCGGTAGACAACGCCGCCGTGCAGTTCCTGGGCGAAGGCCAGATCCTCACCCAGACTTATAACGTGGCGATCGGCGACGGCACGGTACAGACCGTGACCATTACCATCACCGGCACCAACGACCGGCCGACGCTGACGATTGCCGACACCACCGGCGCCATGAGCGAAGGCAACGGTACGGCCACACTGAGCGACAGCGGCGCACTGAGCTTTGCCGATGTGGACAACATCGACGTGGTGACTGTGTCGCACGCCTCCAACGGCAACATCGCCTGGAGCGGCGGCACGCTCGATGCGGGTGTGGCCTCAGCACTGGTCGCCGGGTTCTCGGTTGATCACAACAGCTGGGACTACAGCACCAGCCAGAACCTCGATTTCCTCGGCGCGGGTGAAACCGTCACCTTCTCGTACACCGTGGTCGCCACCGACAACAGCGGCGCGGCTAACGCTGCTTCGGCGACGCAGACCGTGACCATCACCATTACTGGCAGCAATGACGCACCGGTGCTCAGCTTCGCGAGCGGCAACGATGCCGGCGCCGTGAAGGAAGACACCACCCTCAGTGTCAGTGGCCAGTTCAACTCGACCGACATCGATCACGCGGCCACCGCCACCTGGAGCATTGCCGGGTCCAATACTGGCACCTACGGCTCGATCGCGGTGGACAGCAGCGGTAAGTGGACCTACACCCTGGCCAACGGCACCGATGGTGTTGCCAGTGCGGTGCAATCACTGAAGGTTGGCGAGAGTCACAACGAAGTGTTCAGCGTGCAGGTCAGCGATGGCCTCGGTGGCGTCGCCACCCATCTGGTGACTGTCACCGTCACCGGCAGCAACGACGCGCCGGTGCTCAGTTTCGCCAGCGGCAACGATGCCGGCGCCGTGCAGGAGGACACCACGCTCAGCGTCAGCGGCCAGTTCAGTTCGACCGACATTGATCATGCGGCCACCGCCACCTGGAGCATTGCCGGGTCCAATACCGGCACTTATGGCTCGATCGCCGTCGACAGCAGCGGTCAATGGACCTACACCCTGGCCAACGGCACCAATGGCGTCGCCAGTGCGGTGCAATCGTTGCAGGCCGGCGAGACTCATAACGAAGTATTCACCATCCAGGTCAGCGATGGCCTGGGTGGCGTCGACACCCAACAGGTGACTGTCACCGTCACCGGCAGCAATGACGCACCCGTACTCAGTTTCGCCAGCGGCAACGATGTCGGCGCCGTGCAGGAGGACAGCACCCTCAGCGTCAGTGGCCAATTCAGCTCGACTGACATCGATCATGCAGCCACCGCCACCTGGAGCATTGCCGGGTCCAATACCGGCACTTATGGCTCGATCGCCGTCGACAGCAGCGGTCAATGGACCTACACCCTGGCCAACGGCACCAATGGCGTCGCCAGTGCGGTGCAATCGTTGCAGGCCGGCGAGACTCATAACGAAGTATTCACCATCCAGGTCAGCGATGGCCTGGGTGGCGTCGACACCCAACAGGTGACTGTCACCGTCACCGGCAGCAATGACGCACCCGTACTCAGTTTCGCCAGCGGCAACGATGTCGGCGCCGTGCAGGAGGACAGCACCCTCAGCGTCAGTGGCCAATTCAGCTCGACTGACATCGATCATGCAGCCACCGCCACCTGGAGCATTGCCGGGTCAAACACCGGCAGCTACGGCTCGATCGCCGTCGACAGCAGCGGCCAATGGACTTACACCCTGGCCAACGGCACCGATGGCGTTGCCAGTGCCGTGCAATCACTGAAGGCCGGCGAGACTCACAACGAAGTGTTCAGCGTGCAGGTCAGCGACGGCCTCGGCGGTGTCGCCACCCAGCAGGTGACTGTCACCGTCACCGGCAGCAATGACGCACCCGTACTCAGTTTCGCCAGCGGCAACGATGTCGGCGCCGTGCAGGAGGACAGCACCCTCAGCGTCAGTGGCCAATTCAGCTCGACTGACATCGATCATGCAGCCACCGCCACCTGGAGCATTGCCGGGTCCAATACCGGCACTTATGGCTCGATCGCCGTCGACAGCAGCGGTCAATGGACCTACACCCTGGCCAACGGCACCAATGGCGTCGCCAGTGCGGTGCAATCGTTGCAGGCCGGCGAGACTCATAACGAAGTATTCACCATCCAGGTCAGCGATGGCCTGGGTGGCGTCGACACCCAACAGGTGACCGTGACTGTCACCGGCAGCAACGACGCCCCCGTACTCAGCTTCGCATCGGGCAACGATGTCGGCGCCGTGCAAGAAGACACCACCCTCAGCGTCAGCGGCCAGTTCAGTTCAAGCGACATCGACCATGCCGCCACCGCGACCTGGAGCATTGCCGGGTCAAACACCGGCAGCTACGGCTCGATCGCCGTCGACAGCAGCGGCCAATGGACTTACACCCTGGCCAACGGCACCGATGGCGTCGCCAGTGCCGTGCAGTCGTTGCAGGCCGGCGAGACTCATAACGAAGTGTTCAGCGTGCAGGTCAGCGATGGCCTCGGTGGTGTCGACACCCAGCAGGTGACTGTCACCGTCACCGGCAGCAACGATGCGCCCGTACTCAGCTTCGCATCGGGCAACGATGTCGGCGCGGTGCAAGAAGACACCACCCTCAGCGTCAGCGGCCAGTTCAGTTCAAGCGACATCGACCATGCGGCCACTGCCACCTGGTCGATCAATGGCTCGGCAACTGGAACCTACGGCTCGATCGCCGTCGACAGCAGCGGTCAGTGGACCTACACGTTGGCCAACGGCACCAATGGCGTCGCCAGTGCCGTGCAGTCGTTGCAGGCCGGCGAGAGTCACAACGAAGTGTTCACCATCCAGGTCAGCGACGGCCTGGGCGGTGTCGACACCCAGCAGGTGACTGTGACCGTCACCGGCAGCAATGACGCACCCGTACTCAGTTTCGCCAACGGCAACGATGCCGGCGCGGTGCAGGAAGACACCACGCTCAGCGTCAGCGGCCAGTTCAGTTCAAGCGACATCGATCATGCCGCCACCGCGACCTGGAGCATTGCCGGGTCCAATACCGGCAGCTACGGCTCGATCGCCGTCGACAGCAGCGGTCAGTGGACTTACACCCTGGCCAACGGCACCAATGGCGTCGCCAGTGCCGTGCAGTCGTTGCAGGCCGGCGAGAGTCACAACGAAGTGTTCACCATCCAGGTCAGCGACGGCCTCGGTGGCGTCGACACCCAACAGGTGACCGTCACCGTCACCGGCAGCAATGACGCACCCGTACTCAGTTTCGCCAGCGGCAACGATGCCGGCGCGGTGCAGGAAGACAGCACGCTCAGCGTCAGCGGCCAGTTCAGTTCAAGCGACATCGATCACGCGGCCACCGCGACCTGGAGCATTGCCGGGTCAAACACCGGCAGCTACGGCTCGATCGCCGTCGACAGCAGCGGCCAATGGACCTACACCCTGGCCAACGGCACCGATGGCGTTGCCAGTGCCGTGCAATCACTGAAAGCCGGCGAGAGTCATAACGAAGTGTTCAGCGTGCAGGTCAGCGACGGCCTCGGCGGTGTCGACACCCAGCAGGTGACCGTGACGGTCACCGGCAGCAACGATGCGCCGGTGCTCAGCTTCGCGTCGGGCAACGATGCCGGTGCGGTGCAGGAAGACAGCACCCTCAGCGTCAGTGGCCAATTCAGCTCGAGCGACATCGACCACGCGGCCACCGCCACCTGGAGCATCGCCGGGTCCAATACCGGTACTTACGGCTCGATCGCCGTCGACAGCACGGGCCAGTGGACTTACACCCTGGCCAACGGCACCGATGGCGTCGCCAGTGCCGTGCAGTCGTTGCAGGCCGGCGAGAGTCACAACGAAGTGTTCAGCGTGCAGGTCAGCGACGGCCTCGGCGGTGTCGACACCCAGCAGGTGACTGTGACGGTCACCGGCAGCAACGATGCGCCGGTGCTCAGCTTCGCGTCGGGCAACGATGCCGGTGCGGTGCAGGAAGACAGCACCCTCAGCGTCAGTGGCCAGTTCAGTTCGACCGACATTGATCATGCGGCCACCGCCACCTGGAGCATCGCCGGGTCCAATACCGGTACTTACGGCTCGATCGCCGTCGACAGCACGGGCCAGTGGACTTACACCCTGGCCAACGGCACCGATGGCGTTGCCAGTGCGGTGCAGTCACTGAAGGCCGGCGAGACTCATAACGAAGTGTTCAGCGTGCAGGTCAGCGACGGCCTCGGCGGTGTCGACACCCAGCAGGTGACTGTGACGGTCACCGGCAGCAACGATGCGCCGGTGCTCAGCTTCGCGTCGGGCAACGATGCCGGTGCGGTGCAGGAAGACAGCACCCTCAGCGTCAGCGGCCAGTTCAGTTCAAGCGACATCGATCATGCCGCCACCGCGACCTGGAGCATTGCCGGGTCAAACACCGGCAGCTACGGCTCGATCGCCGTCGACAGCACGGGCCAATGGACCTACACGTTGGCCAACGGCACCGATGGTGTCGCCAGTGCGGTGCAATCGCTGAAGGTCGGCGAGACTCATAACGAAGTGTTCAGCGTGCAGGTCAGCGACGGCCTCGGCGGCGTCGACACCCAGCAGGTGACCGTGACTGTCACCGGCAGCAACGACGCCCCCGTACTCAGCTTCGCCAGCGGCAACGATGCCGGCAACGTGCAGGAGGACACCACCCTTAGCGTCAGCGGCCAATTCAGCTCGAGCGACATCGACCACGCGGCCACCGCCACCTGGAGCATTGCCGGGTCCAATACCGGCACTTATGGCTCGATCGCCGTCGACAGCACCGGTCAATGGACTTACACCCTGGCCAACGGCACCAATGGCGTCGCCAGTGCCGTGCAGTCGTTGCAGGCCGGCGAGACTCATAACGAAGTGTTCAGCGTGCAGGTCAGCGATGGCCTCGGCGGGGTCGACACCCAGCAGGTGACTGTCACCGTCACCGGCAGCAACGACGCACCCGTACTCAGTTTCGCCAACGGCAACGATGCCGGCGCGGTGCAGGAAGACACCACGCTCAGCGTCAGCGGCCAGTTCAGTTCAAGCGACATCGATCATGCCGCCACCGCGACCTGGAGCATTGCCGGGTCAAACACCGGCAGCTACGGCTCGATCGCCGTCGACAGCACGGGCCAATGGACCTACACGTTGGCCAACGGCACCGATGGCGTCGCCAGTGCCGTGCAGTCGTTGCAGGCCGGCGAGAGTCATAACGAGGTGTTCACCATTCAGGTCAGCGATGGCCTCGGCGGTGTCGACACCCAGCAGGTGACTGTCACCGTCACCGGCAGCAACGACGCACCCGTACTCAGTTTCGCCAACGGCAACGATGCCGGCGCGGTGCAGGAAGACACCACGCTCAGCGTCAGCGGCCAGTTCAGTTCAAGCGACATCGATCATGCCGCCACCGCGACCTGGAGCATTGCCGGGTCAAACACCGGCAGCTACGGCTCGATCGCCGTCGACAGCACCGGTCAATGGACTTACACCCTGGCCAACGGCACCGATGGCGTCGCCAGTGCCGTGCAGTCGTTGCAGGCCGGCGAGAGCCATAACGAAGTGTTCACCATCCAGGTCAGCGATGGCCTCGGTGGCGTCGACACCCAGCAGGTGACCGTGACCGTCACCGGCAGCAACGACGCACCCGTACTCAGCTTCGCGAGCGGCAACGATGTCGGCGCCGTGCAGGAGGACACCAGCCTCAGCGTCAGCGGCCAGTTCAGTTCAAGCGACATCGATCATGCAGCCACCGCGACCTGGAGCATTGCCGGGTCCAATACTGGCAGCTATGGCTCGATCGCCGTCGACAGCACGGGCCAATGGACCTACACGTTGGCCAACGGCACCGATGGTGTCGCCAGTGCCGTGCAATCGTTGCAGGCCGGCGAGAGTCACAACGAAGTGTTCAGCGTGCAGGTCAGCGACGGCCTCGGCGGCGTCGACACCCAGCAGGTGACCGTGACTGTCACCGGCAGCAACGACGCCCCTGTACTCAGCTTCGCCAGCGGCAACGATGCCGGCAACGTGCAGGAGGACACCACCCTTAGCGTCAGCGGCCAATTCAGCTCGAGCGACATCGACCACGCGGCCACCGCCACCTGGAGCATTGCCGGGTCCAATACCGGCACTTATGGCTCGATCGCCGTCGACAGCAGCGGCCAATGGACCTACACGTTGGCCAACGGCACCGATGGCGTCGCCAGTGCCGTGCAATCACTGAAGGCCGGCGAGAGTCACAATGAAGTGTTCACCATCCAGGTCAGCGACGGCTTGGGCGGTGTCGACACCCAGCAGGTGACTGTCACCGTCACCGGCAGCAACGATGCACCGGTGCTCAGTTTCGCCAACGGCAACGATGTCGGCGCCGTGCAGGAGGACAGCACCCTCAGCGTCAGCGGCCAGTTCAGTTCAAGCGACATCGATCATGCAGCCACGGCGACCTGGAGCATTGCCGGGTCCAATACTGGCAGCTACGGCTCGATCGCCGTCGACGGCAGCGGTCAGTGGACTTACACCCTGGCCAACGGCACCAATGGCGTCGCCAGTGCCGTGCAATCGTTGCAGGCCGGCGAGAGTCACAACGAAGTGTTCACCATCCAGGTCAGCGACGGCCTCGGCGGTGTCGACACCCAGCAGGTGACTGTCACCGTCACCGGCAGCAACGACGCACCCGTACTCAGTTTCGCCAACGGCAACGATGCCGGCGCCGTGCAGGAAGACACCACCCTCAGCGTCAGTGGCCAGTTCAGCTCAAGCGACATCGATCACAATGCCACCGCCACTTGGTCGATCAATGGCTCGGCAACTGGAACCTACGGCTCGATCGCCGTCGACGGCACCGGTCAATGGACGTACACCCTGGCCAACGGCACCGATGGCGTCGCCAGTGCCGTGCAATCACTGCAGGCCGGCGAGAGTCATAACGAAGTGTTCACCATCCAGGTCAGCGATGGCCTCGGCGGTGTCGACACCCAACAGGTGACTGTCACCGTCACCGGCAGCAATGACGCACCCGTACTCAGTTTCGCCAGCGGCAACGATGCAGGCAACGTGCAGGAGGACACCACGCTCAGCGTCAGTGGCCAGTTCAGCTCGAGCGACATCGATCACAATGCCACCGCCACTTGGTCGATCAATGGCTCGGCAACTGGAACCTACGGCTCGATCGCCGTCGACGGCACCGGTCAATGGACGTACACCCTGGCCAACGGCACCGATGGCGTCGCCAGTGCCGTGCAATCACTGAAAGCCGGCGAGAGTCATAACGAAGTGTTCAGCGTGCAGGTCAGCGATGGCCTCGGTGGCGTCGACACCCAACAGGTGACTGTCACCGTCACCGGCAGCAACGATGCGCCGGTGCTCAGCTTCGCGTCGGGCAACGATGCCGGTGCGGTGCAGGAAGACAGCACCCTCAGCGTCAGTGGCCAGTTCAGTTCGAGCGACATTGATCATGCGGCCACCGCCACCTGGAGCATCGCCGGGTCCAATACCGGTACTTACGGCTCGATCGCCGTCGACAGCACGGGCCAGTGGACCTACACCCTGGCCAACGGCACCGATGGTGTCGCCAGTGCGGTGCAATCGCTGAAGGTCGGCGAGACTCATAACGAAGTGTTCAGCGTGCAGGTCAGCGACGGCCTCGGCGGCGTCGACACCCAGCAGGTGACCGTGACGGTCACCGGCAGCAACGACGCCCCCGTACTCAGCTTCGCCAGCGGCAACGATGCCGGTGCGGTGCAGGAAGACACCACCCTCAGCGTCAGTGGCCAGTTCAGCTCGAGCGACATCGACCACGCGGCCACCGCCACCTGGTCGATCAATGGCTCGGCAACTGGAACCTACGGCTCGATCGCCGTCGACGGCAGCGGTCAGTGGACTTACACCCTGGCCAACGGCACCGATGGCGTTGCCAGTGCGGTGCAGTCACTGAAGGCCGGCGAGACTCATAACGAAGTGTTCAGCGTGCAGGTCAGCGACGGCCTCGGCGGCGTCGACACCCAGCAGGTGACCGTGACGGTCACCGGCAGCAACGATGCGCCGGTGCTCAGCTTCGCCAGCGGCAACGATGCCGGCAACGTGCAGGAGGACACCACCCTTAGCGTCAGCGGCCAATTCAGCTCGAGCGACATCGACCACGCGGCCACCGCCACCTGGAGCATTGCCGGGTCCAACACTGGCAGCTATGGCTCGATCGCGGTGGACGGCACCGGTCAATGGACTTACACCCTGGCCAACGGCACCAATGGCGTCGCCAGTGCCGTGCAATCGTTGCAGGCCGGCGAGAGCCATAACGAAGTGTTCACCATCCAGGTCAGCGATGGCCTCGGCGGCGTCGACACCCAGCAGGTGACCGTCACTGTCACCGGCAGCAACGACGCCGCCGTGCTGTCCTCGGCCAATGTCACACTGACCGAAACCAATGCTCCGCTGACTACGGGTGGTAGCCTGACCGTCAGTGATATCGACAGCCCGGAAAGCTTCCACACGCAAACCAACACCGCCGGCAGCTACGGCCAGTTCTCCATCGGCACCGACGGAGCCTGGACCTACGTCGCCAACTCCGCCCACAACGAGTTCGCCGCCGGCACCACCTACACCGACACCTTCGCCGTGAGCAGTGCCGACGGCACCCTCACTTCGGTCACCGTGCACATCCTCGGCACCAACGATGCGGCCGTGCTGTCCGCCGGCACCGCCAACCTCACCGAGACCAATGCCGCCGTCGACATTTCCACCACCGGCACCCTGACCATCAGCGACGTCGACAGCGCCGCAACCTTCGTCGCACAAACCAACACCGCCGGCAGCTACGGCCAGTTCTCCATCGGCACCGGTGGTGCCTGGACCTACGTCGCCAACTCCGCCCACAACGAGTTCGCCGCCGGCACCACCTACACCGACACCTTCGCCGTGAGCAGTGCCGATGGCACCCTCACTTCGGTCACCGTGCACATCCTCGGCACCAACGATGCGGCCGTGCTGTCCACCGGCATCGCCAACCTCACCGAGACCAATGCCGCCGTCGACATTTCCACCGCCGGCACCCTGACCATCAGCGACGTCGACAGCGCCGCAACCTTCGTCGCACAAACCAACACCGCCGGCAGCTACGGCCAGTTCTCCATCGGCACCGACGGAGCCTGGACCTACGTCGCCAATTCCGCCCACAACGAATTCGCCGCCGGCACCACCTACACCGACACCTTCGCCGTGAGCAGTGCCGACGGCACCCTCACTTCGGTCACCGTGCACATCCTCGGCACCAACGATGCGGCCGTGCTGTCCACCGGCATCGCCAACCTCACCGAGACCAATGCCGCCGTCGACATCTCCACTGCCGGCACCCTGACCATCAGCGACGTCGACAGCGCCGCAACCTTCGTCGCACAAACCAACACCGCCGGCAGCTACGGCCAGTTCTCCATCGGCACCGGTGGTGCCTGGACCTACGTCGCCAACTCCGCCCACAACGAATTCGCCGCCGGCACCACCTACACCGACACCTTCGCCGTGAGCAGTGCCGACGGCACCCTCACTTCGGTCACCGTGCACATCCTCGGCACCAACGATGCGGCCGTGCTGTCCACCGGCATCGCCAACCTCACCGAGACCAATGCCGCCGTCGACATCTCCACTGCCGGCACCCTGACCATCAGCGACGTCGACAGCGCCGCAACCTTCGTCGCACAAACCAACACCGCCGGCAGCTACGGCCAGTTCTCCATCGGCACCGGTGGTGCCTGGACCTACGTCGCCAACTCCGCCCACAACGAGTTCGCCGCCGGCACCACCTACACCGACACCTTCGCCGTGAGCAGTGCCGATGGCACCCTCACTTCGGTCACCGTGCACATCCTCGGCACCAACGATGCGGCCGTGCTGTCCACCGGCATCGCCAACCTCACCGAGACCAATGCCGCCGTCGACATCTCCACTGCCGGCACACTGACTATCAGCGACGTCGACAGCGCCGCAACCTTCGTCGCGCAAACCAACACCGCCGGCAGCTACGGCCAGTTCTCCATCGGCACCGGCGGTGCCTGGACCTACGTCGCCAACTCCGCCCACAACGAATTCGCCGCCGGCACCACCTACACCGACACCTTTGCCGTGAGCAGTGCCGATGGCACCCTCACTTCGGTCACCGTGCATATCGCCGGCAGCAACGACTCACCGACGATCACTTCCAACGGTGCTGGTGCGACGGCTTCGATCAACGTGGCTGAGAACACCACAGCGGTCACGACGGTGGCAGCGACCGATGCAGACCTGCCGGCACAAACGCTGACCTACAGCATCGTCGGTGGAGTGGATGCCGCGAAATTCTCGATCGTTTCTGGCACAGGCGTGCTGAGCTTTGTCTCTGCACCCAACTTTGAAGCACCGACTGATTCGGGAACGAACAACGTTTATGACGTGATTGTGCGGGCATCGGACGGCACACTGTTCGACGACCAGGCGATCGCGGTAACCGTGACAGGCGTCAACGACAACAGCCCGATTATCACCTCCAACGGTGGTGGTGCGACGGCTTCGATCAACGTATTGGAGAACACCACGGCGGTCACGACAGTGGTGGCGACTGACGCTGATCTACCAGCGCAGACGCTGAGCTACTCGATCCTGAGTACAGCCGGGACGGACTTCAGCAAATTCTCGATCAGTTCGAGTGGGGTGCTGACGTTCAATTCGGCGCCCGACTACGAGAATCCCCAGGATGTCGGTGGAACCGCCGGCGACAACGCCTATGTTGTGAACGTTCAGGTGGCCGACGGTAATGGCGGAATCGACACGCAGACCATTACGGTAAACGTGCAGAACGTCATTGAGACGCCAGTTGATACCGTGCCGCCGACGGTGGCAGTGACGGGGACGGCCCTAGGGAGTTCGGTCGGTTCAACGTCGACGGTGACATTCCAATTTAGTGAGACAGTGAGCGGTTTCACCCTGTCTGATGTCGCAGTGACGACAACGAGCGGAGTGCCCCGCGGAACCTTCAGTAACTTTACCCAGGTTGATGGCGATACCTACACGGCAATACTGACCAGAACCCAGGGCGGCAGCATAAAAGTCGACGTTGCCGCGAACAGTTACACCGACCTGGCGGGTAATCCTGGTGCGGCCGGCAGCAGTGCCAACCTTCCGGCAGGCGTTGCCGGCGACCCCATCAATCTAGCCCTCAACGTTCCGTTAGCCGATATCAGCGGCCCCGTAACGGTATCCATCAGCGGGGTTCCCTCGGGGTGGGTGTTCAATGCAGGAACCGACAACGGCGACGGCACATGGACCGTGCACACCAACGATCCCGGCGCATTGACTGTGACAGCCCCAAGCGACTTCGTGGGTGCGTTGGTGCTTGACGTCAACATGAACTGGAGCAACAGCGACGGCAGCACCGCCAGCGCGTACGTGTTCAACAACGTCGAAGTCTACGCCCCGGGCGCGCCGATCTTCGCCTTGTCCGCTAACGATAACCTGACCGGCTCGTCAGGTGCCGACACCTTCGTCTTCGCCCAACCGATCGGCAACAACCAGATCTTCAATTTCGATGCCGCAGCGGACAAGATCGACTTGGTCGGCTTCACTGGCATCAACGGCTTTGCAGACTTGAGTATCACTAACGACGCCAACGGCAATGCACTGGTCAGCATAAGCACCGGCCAGACGGTCACTCTCAAAGGTATCGATGCGGCGGACTTGAGCGAAGCGAACTTCCAGTTCGATGTCGATCCGCTCACCAACAACGCCGGGACCATCACCATTGCCGACGGCGCGATCATGCCGTTCGGTGGCAGTATCCATAACAGCGGCACCATCGAGCTCGGCTCCGCCGGCAGCGCGACCAGCCTTGAGGTTCTGTTCCGTGGCGCGACCTTGACCGGTGGCGGCCAGGTGCTGCTATCCGACAACGCGCAAAACGTGATTTTCGGCGGCAGCGCCGACACCGTACTGAACAACGTCGACAACCGCATTTCCGGCGCCGGCCAGTTGGGTGCCGGGCAGATGGTGCTGATCAATTCGGGGCTGATCATGGCCAGCGGGCTGAACAGCCTGGTGCTCGACACCGGCACCCACACCATCACCAACAGCGGGGTGCTGGAGTCCACGGGCCCAGGCGGCATGACGGTGGCCAGTACGGTCGAAAACACCGGCCACCTGTGGGCCAATGGTGGTGACCTGCGCCTGCTGGCCGACGTGACCGGCGACGGCAGCGCGACCATCGACGGTAACGCGACCCTGACCTTCTCCGGTGCTGCACACGGATCCGTCGCCTTCCACGGCGAAGGCGCAGGCACGCTGGTGATCGCACAGGCCGAAACAGCGGGCTCGCTGGCCGGCATCCTCGGCCTTGAGAGCAATGACATGCTGACGTTCGGCAATCTCACTTTCGGCGCCAACACCCAACTCAGCTACAACACCAACGCCTCTGGCGCCGGCGGCCTGCTGACAGTGGACGACGGCGTGCATCGGGCCGAGGTGAACCTGTTGGGGCATTACTCGGCGGAAGACTTCCAGGTCACCGACGGCGGCGCGGCCGGCACTCAAGTCAGTTACCACGGAGAATCCAGCGGCACGCTGGTGGGCACCATGCTCGCAGACACGATCAATGGTGGCGACGGCAACGACATCATCGTGGGCCGTGGCGGTGCAGACACGCTCAGCGGTGGCGCGGGAGCCGACGTGTTTGCCTACTTCAACGTGAATGAAGGCGGCGATCATATCCTCGACTACAACTACGCCGAAGGGGACAAAATCGACCTCTCCGCACTGCTCAAGGCCAACTTCGTCGCCGGCACCAGCCAGGTGTCGGACTTTGTCCAAGTGGTGCAGACCGGCAACGACATCACCGTGAAGGTAGACCCTGATGGCGCAAGCAATGGCAAGAATTTCGTCGATGTGGCGGTGCTTGACCACGCTGGTACGCCTGGGCCCGATCTGGTGCGCACCTGGTTCGGGGATGCGGAGCATACGCTGACGGCGTGATATTGGGCTGGAGTTGAGCAGTTGATGATGGTGGTGGAGACCAGGGAAGGTCGAATATGAATTGCACGATACCAACGTGAAATCCAAGCATGACGCGCCCAGAGGGGGATGTATGTTCCGATGGATGAGGGAACTTTGGGTGGGATCGGATCTGGTCGAGTTTGAGAGCTCGTTCGGACTGGCGGAATCTGTTGAGCGCCTGAAAGCCGCGACCCGGCACTGGGCTATGTTTACACCTTTTCGAGAAGCGGCCGTGGGAACGGTGACAGAGTCTCGCGTTTCGCTCCAACGTGTCATCCCGATGGTACGCAACTCATTCAAGCCACTTTTCGTCGGCCGATTCCAGGTGCGCCAAAACCAGGTCGTGCTAACCGGGCGTTTTGCGCTGCACTGGTCCGTTAAGCTCTTCATGGGCTTCTGGTTCGGGTTTTGTGTGCTTTTTACAGCATTGGCGTTGTTTACCGCCGTACCTGGGCCGCACGCCACATTCATGCCGCTGGAGGGGCTTGCGATGATGGCCTGTGGGATTGGCGTGATGCGGATCTGTATGTGGTTTTCCCGCAACGATCAGGCATGGCTGTCTGAGGTCATTCGCACGGCGCTGAGTAATCAGGTCGCGATTGCATCAAAAGGTTTGCCGCCCAATGAGCTTCGGAGCTCCCCAAAGCGGCCACCCACTGTCATCGTGATTGTCACAGCGGTGCTCGTCCTCCAAGGGCTCATGTTCTGCGTTTCTGCCATAACGGATATCCAGCCTTCCCTGGGCGATCCAAGTGGTTCGGTCTTTACCCATTATGCAGACGTTAGACTTCGCTATCTTTCCGTAATCTATGGCGCCGTTATGCTCCCGCTGGCTTTCGACGTTTACCGACAGCGCATGTTCGCCTGGCGAATGGGGTTCCTGGCGCTTTTTGGGGGGGCAGCCCTCCAGGCGCTTGGCTTGTTTGCCCGAGAGGATCTTGGCAATGCGCGTCAGACCATAATCTTCTGCGTCGCCTCCCTGGTGATCACCATCGTCTGGGCGTGTTGGTGGTACGCGCAGCGCGTCCATTTTCACGATTGATCGGGAGAGTCGATAGACCGCACATGACACGACAGTTATGAAAAAGCCCCGCCAGATAACAATCTGAGCAGGGCTTTTCTTTGCTTAAAGCATACCTGTTGCACCCACCTAGCACCCATGAGGGTTAAGCAGAGAAACAAAAAGACGCTGTAGGCCTTGGATTATATGGTGTCCCAGGGCAGGTTCGAACTGCCAACCTTCCCCTTAGGAGGGGGATGCTCTATCCAATTGAGCTACTGAGACACAAGTCGCGCGCAAGGAATGCGCGGCGATGGACGGCGTGCATGTTAACGGGCAGGCCCGCTTTTGTCATGTCGTCCGTAGGGCTTTTTAAGTGTAGGCAGACGCCCCACGGTAGCGTGGCTTTGTTTACCGTGCAAATTGCATCACCGCAAAATGCCATCATTGCAAAATGCAATGCCGGCATTTTGTTAAAATAGCGTAATTCTTTGTTTTTAAAGGATTTAATAGCCGTTAAACTTTTGGCATGCGGGCTGCTTCGACTGTTCTCAAAGAACGAAGGAGATCAGCCCCATGAACAGCGCTCTTTTAGTCGCGAATGCAGTCGCCCTGGCGGTTCTGTTGGGTTTTCAGTTCTTCCCCGAAAACGACGCTGCGATGGTTGCCCAACGCACGCCCCACTACCTGCAGCTGCAAAAAGCGCCTCAATGGGCAGTCACGAGCGATCAACGCAGTTTTGTCAGCCAAGAGGTGAGCCAGGAGAGTCTTCAACCGCGCACGCAGTCTTTTGAACGCTTGGTATTTTGAACCACCTCATCAGGAAGCACAGCATGTCCAAATCAGCCGCAGGGTTTCTCATCCTCGCTCTACTGAGTGGCATCCTTCATCTGTCATTAGTCCAGGACACGATCGTCACCCTGCCCCTGATTGCCTGCGGCGTGTTCAGTGCGCTGTTCGTGCTGGCGCTGATCGCCGGGCGCAAGATCAAGTTCGATCCGGTTCTGCGCTGACGCTCAGCAACTCCAGAAGACTGGCAACGGTGACCGCAAGGTCGCCGGAGTTATCGAGTCGACGGATTTGCGTATCACCGATTGTGTCGTCAGCCGTGAACAGCGCATTGCGGCACAGTCTCGCTTCAATTTCTGCCGGGCTTTCACGCCCCCGCCGTAGCAGGCGCTCTCGCAGAACGTCATCCTTGACCGTCAACAGCACCGGCAACAGCGTGGGATAGCGCTGTTGCGCTTCTGTCAGGTGGCCGCGCGAAGCATTGATCAGCACATCGCGTCCTTCCTTGAGCCACTGGTCTATACGCACAGGAATACCGTAATCGAGCCCATTGGCCTGCCACGAAAGCGCGAAATCCCCATTGTTTCTGCGTCGCTCGAACTCTTCGCGGGACACCTCAATGGCGTCTTCGCCGACAGACTCAGCCGAGCGCGTAATAACCCGCCGCACGACTTCACAATTGCGTACCCGCAACGGCCCGCGAGCGGCTTCGATGAGGCTGTCCTTGCCGGATCCCGAAGGCCCCATTAAATAAATCAGCCTGCCATCCATCCTGAAATCATCCCATACCGTCCGTCTGCCCTAGTAAATCGGCCATTTGCCACTATCCTGTTAAGGTAAGGAACAAGGATCGAATCCGCATAGCATGCACCTTCAGGCGTCTTCGGGCATCACCTGTGGGGCAAGAGGACGCGGTCAGCGATACGGACTCATGGAATGTTTTCAAACCAGTCCGCATTTCTGATAATAGGTGCTGGCATTAAGCCTTTACCCAGATCAATATTTGTCACAGAATTGACGCCAATGATCTGGCTAATTTGAGGCATGATGCGCGCCTCTATCAATTCAGGTTGAACATTTGGTCGGAGTGCTTGTCCTATCTGACATCCTGCGGCCTATCCCGAGAACCGCTCCCCTGAACTAACCGGTTAAATATATGCGCCCATTGAAACAGGCAATTTATTCCAGCCGTACGGCTGACAAGTTCGTCGTACGTCTGCCAGACGGAATGCGTGAACGCATTGCCGAGGTGGCTCGCAATCATCATCGCAGCATGAATTCCGAAATCATCGCGCGTCTTGAGCAGAGTCTTATTCAGGAAGGCGCGTTGGGCGAAGAATTGAGCATGCGCCTGGACAGCCCCGAGCTGTCATTACACGAACGCGAACTGCTGCAACGCTTCCGCCAACTCTCCCACCGCCAGCAAAACGCTCTGGTTTCGCTGATCGCCCATGATGCCGAAATGGCTGCAGACGTTTCCTGATTCATCCTGAAAGCTCAAGCCAGCGTAATTGCTGGCTTTTTTTTGCCTGAAATTCAGCCCCTCAAAAAAAAACCCGCCGATTGGGCGGGTTCTTTTGAGGTAGAACGTCAGAGCAGAAAAATCGTCGCCAGCCCGAGAAAGATGAAAAAGCCACCACTGTCGGTCATGGCAGTGATCATCACACTCGCGCCCATTGCCGGGTCGCGCCCAAGCCGCGCCAGGGTCATCGGAATCAACACGCCCATCAATGCCGCAAGCAACAGGTTAAGCGTCATGGCGGCGGTCATCACCACGCCCAGGGACCAACTGCCATAAAGCAGGTAGGACACCACACCAATCACTCCACCCCAGACCACGCCATTGATCAAAGCGACCGCCAACTCCTTGCGCATCAACCTCGACGTATTGCCGGTACTGACCTGGTCCAGCGCCATGGCCCGAACGATCATGGTGATTGTCTGGTTACCCGAGTTGCCGCCGATACCCGCCACGATCGGCATCAATGCCGCGAGCGCTACCAGCTTCTCGATAGAGCCCTCGAACAGGCCGATCACCCGTGATGCAACGAACGCGGTGATCAGGTTTATCGCCAGCCAGGCCCAACGGTTGCGCAGGGACTTCCAGACTGACGCAAAAATATCTTCTTCTTCGCGCAGACCCGCCATGTTGAGAACTTCGTTTTCGCTCTCTTCACGAATCAGGTCGACCATTTCATCGATGGTCAGACGACCGATCAGCTTGCCGTTCTTGTCGACCACCGGGGCCGAGATCAAGTCGTAACGCTCGAACGCCTGAGCGGCCTCGTAGGCGTCTTCGTCCGGATGAAAACTCACCGGATCGCTGGCCATCACTTCCGAGACCTGTTTATCCGGGTCGTTGACCAAAAGGCGCTTGATCGGCAACACGCCCTTGAGCACGCCGTCGTAATCGACCACGAACAGTTTATCGGTATGGCTTGGCAACTCTTTGAGACGACGCAGGTAACGCAACACCACTTCAAGACTGACATCCTCACGGATCGTCACCATCTCGAAGTCCATCAGCGCACCGACCTGCTCCTCGTCATAGGACAACGCGGAGCGGACGCGCTCACGCTGTTGAGCATCGAGGGTTTCCATCAGCTCGTGGACGACGTCTCGCGGCAGCTCGGAGGCCAGGTCAGCAAGTTCGTCGGCATCCATGTCCTTGGCCGCCGCCAGGAGCTCGTGATCGTCCATGTCGGCGATCAGGGTTTCACGAACCGAATCGGATACTTCGAGCAGAATGTCGCCGTCGCGGTCGGCCTTGACCAACTGCCAGACGGTCAGACGATCGTCCAGTGGCAAGGCTTCAAGGATGTAGGCAACGTCAGCGGAGTGCAGATCATCGAGCTTGCGTTGCAACTCGACGAGGTTTTGCCGGTGAACCAGGTTCTCGACCCGGTCGTGATGCGGACCTTCCTGGCGATGAGTCAGGTCTTCGACCACCCGCTGGCGCTGCAGCAGCTCAACGACTTGAGCAAGGCGGTCCTGCAAGCTTTCCTGCGTTTTCTTTACTTCAACTTCAGACATAGGCGAACTCCACTCCCAGCAGCGGGGCACGCCGGAAGGATCAATCAGTCAATTCATGATTGTAAAAACGGGGTACTGAGTAACTACTGGGTAAGTCCATGGAGGTATTCCACAAGCCCCGGCGGGGCTGACAGGCGCAATGATAACACCGCCTGACGGTTTTAAACGTGAAAAAATCGCGGCTGAAACAAGCGCTTGCGAGACAAACCTGAGCGCTGTCCTGATCCATGGAACTGCGACGACTCATCCTGAAAAGAAAACACACCCCTGTCGAAAAATGTAACGGCTACCCTTGATAAGGACTGTCAAGGAGGACGTCGAATGCCACGGAATGCTGATTATTTTTTGCTTGCCGCCCTGCTCTGCCTGCCGCCCTGGGCGTTTGCTACGACCATCCACCGGTGTGAAGCCCCTGACGGACGCATCACCTTCACGACCTTGAGCTGTACGACCGGAGAAAGCCTTTCGCTTCAGGAAGTACGCACGTTTTTGCCTGGCAGCACGACAGCCCTGATGCCAGAAGCTGAGGTTCGCGAAACATCAAGTATGAAAAACCCAAGGAGAGAGCCGACGGTCGTTGGTCAGCCCGAGGACAAATGTGGAAATAAGCTCAGCGCGAAGGAACGCCGCATCGCGATCATCAATCAGAGAGTGGTTGCCGGCATGAGTCAGCAGGACGTCGAAAGCGCTCTCGGCAAGCCAGACAAAATCAGCACTCGCAATTCAGCCATGAGCTACCGCTACGACAACAAGCGAGGGCGCAGTGCTCACATCGAGTTCGATGAGAAAGGTTGTACCAAAGGAAAAGCCAAATCGCAGACGGCAAAAAGCCCGCGTTAAACGCGGGCTTTTTGGTGTTTGGTGCACTCGACAGGATTCGAACCTGTGACCGCTCGGTTCGTAGCCGAGTACTCTATCCAGCTGAGCTACGAGTGCATTTGTGTTTTTATACCAGATCACAACTGGTTGAAGCCAAGTTACTCACATTACTGCAAACAACTCTTAAATGGTGCACTCGACAGGATTCGAACCTGTGACCGCTCGGTTCGTAGCCGAGTACTCTATCCAGCTGAGCTACGAGTGCATTTGTTGCCGCGCATTATAGGCCGTTAAATCTTTTTGTAAAGCACTTTTTCTAGTAATTTCAACAACTTACCGAAGAAGCCAGATTACAACGTACTAAACAAATAATGGCGGAGAACGGGGGATTCGAACCCCCGACACCCTTTTGAGGTGTACTCCCTTAGCAGGGGAGCGCCTTCGGCCACTCGGCCAGCTCTCCGCAACACGGGGCGTATATTAACCAGCTTTATCCCCGTTTGCAAACATAAAAAACGATAAAAATTAATGGCTTGGTTCTTCGTCCTTCTCTTTCTTGATACGCAGGTAAATTTCCTCACGGTGCACAGCCACCTCTTTCGGGGCGTTGACACCAATACGCACTTGATTTCCTTTAACGCCGAGCACGGTCACGGTGATTTCGCCATCACCAATAATCAGGCTTTCTGCGCACCGACGAGTCAGAATCAGCATACCTTTCTCCTCACGCATTTCATTTCAGGGACAACAGTCTGCAAAAAAAAGGCATTCGACCTACAACCGAAAAGGTCGCAGCCCTACATGCCTGAGTATTGACTAGCGCGAGCAAAAGAACAGTTTTGGTACGCACCATTCAAAAAAACGAAGGGCGCGGTCAGACCGCGCCCTTCGGGGGGAACGCATTACTCGCCCTGTCGGGCCGGCGCGTCCAGTTCGAAAGCTGTGTGCAGGGCGCGCACAGCCAGTTCCAGGTACTTCTCTTCGATCACCACGGACACCTTGATTTCCGAAGTCGAGATCATCTGGATGTTGATGCTTTCTTTCGCCAGGGATTCGAACATGCGGCTGGCCACGCCTGCGTGGGAGCGCATGCCGACGCCAACGATCGAGACCTTGGCAATCTTGGTGTCGCCAACGACTTCACGGGCACCGATCTCGCGAGCGGTGTTTTCCAGCACGGATTGCGCCGCCTGGTAGTCGTTACGGTGCACGGTGAAGGTGAAGTCGGTGGTGTTATCGTGCGCAACGTTCTGCACGATCATGTCGACTTCGATGTTCGCGGCGCTGATCGGGCCGAGAATCTTGAACGCCACGCCCGGGGTGTCTGGCACGCCACGGATGGTCAGCTTGGCTTCATCGCGATTGAAAGCGATGCCGGAAATGATCGGCTGTTCCATGGTTTCCTCTTCATCAATAGTAATGAGGGTGCCCGGACCCTCCTTGAAGCTGTGCAGTACGCGCAGCGGAACGTTGTACTTGCCGGCGAACTCGACCGCACGGATCTGCAACACCTTGGAACCGAGGCTGGCCATTTCCAGCATCTCTTCGAAGGTGATCTTGTCCAGACGCTGAGCCACGGACACCACACGCGGGTCGGTGGTGTAGACGCCGTCGACGTCGGTGTAGATCTGGCATTCGTCAGCCTTCAGGGCTGCCGCCAGCGCCACGCCAGTGGTGTCGGAACCGCCACGACCGAGCGTGGTGATATTGCCGTGCTCGTCGACGCCCTGGAAACCGGCGACAACCACCACACGACCGGCCTTCAGGTCACCGCGAATCTTCTGGTCATCAATCTGCAAGATACGCGCTTTATTGTGCGCGCTATCCGTCAGAATCCGTACCTGGTTGCCGGTGTACGACACCGCTGGCACGCCACGCTTGATCAGCGCCATGGCCAACAGTGCAATCGTCACCTGCTCACCGGTGGAAACGATCACATCCAGTTCGCGCGGAACCGGTTGGCCGTCGCCACTGATTTGCTTGGCCAGATCGATCAGACGGTTGGTTTCGCCGCTCATTGCAGACAGCACAACCACCAGGTCATCGCCCGCATCGCGGAATTTCTTAACCTTGTCGGCGACCTGCTCGATTCTCTCGACAGTGCCGACTGAGGTGCCTCCAAATTTCTGTACGATCAAAGCCATTTCAAAGCCGCCTCTGCCCATGAAGGGCGCCCAATAAATCACTCAAACAGCGTTCTGGCCCGCTACTAGACCGCGGACCAGGCACACTGCCTTATAAACCCTGCTCTACAAATGGAACAGTCAGGGCCAATGCGGCATCCAGTGCGCCAGCGTCAGTACCACCGCCCTGCGCCATGTCTGGACGACCACCGCCCTTCCCGCCCACTGCCGCAGCAGCCTGCTTCATCAAATCACCGGCTTTGAGTTGGCCAGTCAGGTCTTTGGTCACGCCTGCAACCAGAACGACCTTTTCCTCATGGACACTGCCGAGCAGGATCACTGCGCGGCCGAGTTTGTTTTTCAGTTGATCGACCAGCGCCAGCAGCGCCTTGCCATCCTGACCGTCCAGACGCACGGCCAGCACTTTCACGCCTTTGACGTCCAGGGCAGAAGCCGACAGATCGTCGCCCGCCGCGCTGGCCGCCTTGGCCTGCAACTGCTCGAGTTGCTTCTCCAGCAGACGGTTGCGCTCCAGCACAGCCGACAGCTTGTCGATCAGGTTATCGCGGCTGCCCTTGACCAGGTTGGCCGCTTCCTTGAGTTGTTCTTCTGCAGCATTCAAGTAGGCCAGTGCCGCGGCACCGGTGACTGCCTCGATACGACGCACACCCGAAGCCACACCGCCTTCGCTGATGATTTTCAGCAGACCGATGTCGCCGGTACGGGTGGCGTGAATACCGCCGCACAGTTCGACGGAGAAATCGCCCATGCTCAGCACACGAACGCTGTCGCCGTACTTCTCGCCGAACAGCGCCATGGCGCCTTTCTGCTTGGCGGTTTCGATGTCGGTTTCTTCGGTTTCAACTTCGGAGTTCTTGCGAATCTCGGCGTTGACGATGTCTTCCAGCGCCTTCAACTGCTCAGGCTTGATCGCTTCGAAGTGGCTGAAGTCAAAGCGTAGACGCTGACTGTCGACCAACGAGCCTTTCTGCTGAACGTGCTCGCCCAGCACCTGACGCAATGCAGCGTGCAACAAGTGAGTCGCCGAGTGGTTCAGCGACGTCGCATGGCGCACTTCGGCATCGACATGAGTCTCCACCGGAGCACCTACGATCAGGCTGCCCGAATCCAGCACACCGTGGTGCAGGAACGCACCGCCGGTCTTGGTGGTGTCGCGCACGTCGAAACGCGCAGCGCCAGCCTGGAGGAAGCCGCAATCACCAATCTGACCACCGGATTCGGCATAGAACGGCGTCTGATCGAGAACGACGACGCCCTCTTCGCCTTCGCTCAGCACGTCAACCGATTGCCCTTCTTTATAGAGAGCAACGATTTTGGCGGAACCGCTGTGAGCGGTGTAACCGGTGAACTCGGTGGCCACATCAACCTTGACCAGGCTGTTGTAGTCCATGCCGAAGGAGCTGGCGGAGCGGGCACGCACGCGCTGGGCTTCCATCTCGCGCTCGAAGCCTGCTTCGTCGATGGTCAGGCTGCGCTCACGGGCGATGTCGCCGGTCAGGTCCATCGGGAAACCGTAGGTGTCGTAAAGCTTGAACACCACGTCGCCCGGCACCACGTCGCCTTTGAGTTCGGCCAGATCCTGCTCGAGGATCTTCAGGCCCTGCTCCAGAGTCTTGGCGAATTGCTCTTCTTCGGCCTTCAGCACGCGCTCGATGTGCGCCTGCTGGGATTTCAGTTCAGGGAACGCTTCGCCCATCTCGGCGACCAGGGCTGCAACGATCTGGTAGAAGAAGCTGCCCTTGGCGCCCAGTTTGTTGCCGTGACGGCAAGCGCGACGAATGATCCGGCGCAGTACATAACCGCGACCTTCGTTGGACGGCAGCACGCCGTCGGCAATCAGGAAGCCGCAGGAACGGATGTGGTCAGCCACGACTTTCAGGGAAGCCTGATTGTCATTGGTGCAACCGATGGCCTTGGCCGATGCGCTCAGCAGGCTCTGGAACAGGTCGATTTCATAGTTCGAGTGAACGTGCTGCAGCACGGCACTGATCCGCTCCAGGCCCATGCCGGTATCGACCGACGGTGCTGGCAGCGGGTGCAACACGCCATCAGCAGTGCGGTTGAACTGCATGAAGACGTTGTTCCAGATCTCGATGTAACGGTCGCCGTCTTCTTCCGGCGAGCCCGGTGGGCCACCCCAGATGTCGGCGCCGTGATCGTAGAAGATCTCGGTGCAAGGACCGCACGGGCCGGTATCGCCCATGGTCCAGAAGTTGTCGGACGCGTACGGCGCGCCCTTGTTGTCGCCGATGCGAACCATGCGCTCGGCCGGTACACCGACTTCTTTGGTCCAGATGTCGTAGGCCTCGTCATCGCTGGCGTAGACGGTCACCCAGAGCTTTTCTTTCGGCAGGTTCAGCCATTTGTCGGAGGTCAGGAACGTCCAGGCAAAGGTAATGGCGTCACGCTTGAAATAATCACCGAAGCTGAAGTTACCCAGCATTTCGAAGAAGGTGTGGTGACGGGCGGTATAACCGACGTTTTCCAGGTCGTTGTGCTTGCCGCCGGCACGCACGCATTTCTGGCTGCTGACGGCGCGGGTGTACGCGCGCTTTTCCTGGCCCAGGAAGCAGTCCTTGAACTGGTTCATCCCCGCGTTAGTGAACAGCAGGGTTGGGTCGTTGCCCGGAATCAAAGAGCTGGAGGCTACACGGGTGTGGCCTTGCTCTTCGAAGAAGCGAAGGAAGGCTTCACGGATTTCTGCGCTTTTCATTAGGTTCTTCCACGGAGGCTGCGGCCAAAGGCCTGTGCGAAACGTCAACAGACGAAGCGACGGCAAAGGGCCGCATTATATCGGCCCTGCGCGCGGGGTACAGCGTGTTTATACGATAGAAACGGTCAATTGGACCGCTAACGCGATCAGATGCGGGAAAACTCGACGAATGTAGCGACGACCTGCTCGATTTGCGCACGGTTGACGTCCATGTGCGTGACCATTCGCAGACGAGCGGCAGCGCTGAGCTTGACCCCGCGTGTCGCGGCGAAGGCCTTGATCGCTTCGGCCTTGTCGCCCATTTTCACGTAAACCATGTTGGTCTGCACTGGCTCGACCTCATACCCCGCCGCTCGCAGGCCTTCGGCCAGCCATTGTGCGTTGGCATGGTCGTCGGCCAGGCGCTGAACATTATTATCCAGCGCATACAGCCCCGCCGCCGCGAGAATCCCGGCCTGGCGCATGCCGCCACCGACCATCTTGCGCAAACGCCGAGCCTTGGCGATCAACTCGACCGAGCCGCACAGCACCGAACCGACTGGCGCACCCAGGCCTTTGGAGAGACAGACCGACACCGAATCGAAATGCTGAGTGATCTCCCGGGCATCGACACCCAGCTTGACCGCCGCGTTGTAGAGCCGCGCACCATCCAGATGCAGCGCCAGGCCATGCTCACGAGTGAAGCGGCGAGCCTGGGCCAGGTACTCCAGCGGCAGCACCTTGCCCTGCATGGTGTTTTCCAGTGCCAGCAAACGGGTGCGCGCGAAGTGGAAGTCGTCCGGTTTGATCGCGGCGGCGACTTGCGCCAGGTCCAGCGAACCATCGGCTTGCACTTCCAGCGGCTGCGGCTGGATCGAACCGAGCACCGCCGCGCCACCACCTTCGTACTTATAGGTGTGGGCCTGCTGACCGACAATGTATTCGTCACCGCGCTCGCAGTGGGCCATCAAGCCCAGCAGGTTGCTCATGGTGCCCGTTGGAACAAACAGCGCCGCGGCAAAACCCAGTCGTGTTGCCAGCTCGGCTTCCAGACGATTGACCGTCGGATCTTCGCCATAAACGTCGTCACCGGTGGCGGCATTGGCCATCGCGTCGAGCATCCCTGCGGTCGGTTGGGTGACGGTGTCGCTGCGAAGATCGATAACGCTCATGAATCTGGCCTCGGTAAACAGGGGAAAAATCCGTTTCGGAAAGGAATTACTGCGGTCATGCCGACAATTAATCAAGCCTTGAACGAGGAAAAGAGGCTGTATGCCTTCGGAAAAGCCGATAGCAATCATCAGAAAGCAGCCATGCACGCCCCATAAATATGTGTTAAAAACGCTTCGCCGCCAAACAATCTGGCGGCAAAACGTTCTCAGGGCGGGGTGTAATTCCCCACCGGCGGTAATTGCGCGCAATGCGCATAGCCCGCGAGCGCTTGGCGACAGGCACGGCAATGGCTGTGATGGCGGCAAGGTCAGCAGACCCGGTGTGATCCCGGGGCCGACGGTCATAGTCCGGATGAAGAGAGAACGGGATTGACGCCGCCCAGGTTCCGTACCAAAGCGCCGTCCGCAGACACGTGTGCCTGCGTACCCTTAAATCCCATTCGATTCATAACGCCCTGTTTTTCACACAAACAGGAGTCAGAACATGCAACCCACCGCAATCGATAGCAAAAGCAAAAACCATCAGGGCGAGCGCGTCGCGTTCATCCAGGCCTGCTGGCACAAGGAAATCGTCGATCAGAGCCGTAAAGGCTTCGTCGCTGAAATGATTGCCCAGGGTTATCAGGAGTCGGACATCGATTTCTTCGAAGTCGGTGGCGCCTTTGAAATTCCGCTGCACGCCAAGTTGCTGGCCAAGTCCGGTCGTTATGCCGGCATCGTCGCCGCGGGCCTGGTGGTCGATGGCGGCATCTATCGCCACGAATTCGTCGCCCAGTCGGTGATCAGCGGCCTGATGCAGGTTCAGCTGGAAACCGAAGTGCCAGTGTTCTCGGTGGTTTTGACCCCGCACCACTTCCACGCCGGTGAAGAACACCAGAAGTTCTTCTTCGAGCATTTCGTGCATAAAGGTCAGGAAGCGGCGAAGACATGTGCAGATACGCTGCACAAGACTCGCGCATTGCGCCGCAGCGAGCCTCGCGCGGTAGCCGTCTAGTTAGACGATCGTTCCCGCGCTCTGCGTGGGAACGATCACTCCACGACAGTCAGACCAGGTTTTCGTCGGTGGTCGGTACGATCAGGATGCCGGCGCGCAGGCCGTTCTTGACCCTGGGGTTCGGGAAGATGATCCGGGCGCCCTGCTCTTCGATGATCCAGCGGGTATTGGCGATATCCTCGGCCAACACATAACCCACTTTCAATTCCGAAAAGTTTTCGATGTCCGCCGGCAGGTTCAGGCGGAAGTTATCGCTGTGCTTGATCACTTCCCGGGCCACGCTGAACAACTGCAACCCTTCCAGCCCTTCATCGGTCATTGGCGGCTCGGTGCCTTCGATGATCTGCTTCAGGCGGGTTTCCAGCAGGCTGACGTTGACCCCTTCGTTCTGCCCGAAGGGCCGGGCCTTGCCCAGCTCCAGGGTGAAGGACTCGGCATCGAGCTTGTCGTAGGTGTAGGAGCTGAAGACGATGGAGGGTTTGTTCTGCAACAGCACCGCTTCCATGCCGGCGGCGCGCAAGCGAGCCAGCTCCTGGCGTGAATGCTGACGGCCTTCTTTCCAGGGGTACAGGGCGAACTGCTCGATTTTCGAGCCACGGATCGCCGTGTGCAGGTCGTAGTGCAGACGGTTACGGTCCGGCAGGCTGAAGAACGTCGCCGCCAGCCGCTCCAGCTCACAAGCGCGCAAGGCCTCGGAACCGCTGCTTTGTTCGTGACGGCCGTTGAACAGCCGATTGACGTCCTGCTCGATGAAACGCTCACCGCGACGGATGGCCTCGGGATTGCCGAACAGGAACAGAATACGGGCGCGCGGCTTCAAGTCACCGCGGGCGATGTCATGCAACAGGCGATCGAGCAGCTCGATCGGCGCCGTTTCGTTGCCATGGATACCGGCCGACAGCAGCAGGTCCAGGCCATTGTCGCGAGCTTCAGGTGGCCGGACTTCCAGCGCACCTTCGCTCAACCAGCGCATCCGTACGCCTTCGACAGTCAGTTGAGTCTTCTCCGCCGGTTCGCGGCCGGCGAGGGTCAGTTCAAGCAGTTTGCCGAGGGCGAGCATAGAGCGGTTTCCTTAGTGGTCGTGATTGCAATCCGGGCCGTGCACGTGGTCCTCATCATCACCGAGATCGGCCGGTTCCATCTCCAGTTGCAGACTTACCAGATTAGTCGCCAATGGGCGCAGCAGCAGGTTGGCGTATTCAGCGTCACCCTCTTCGACGTCCACGCCGATCAGCAGCTGGCCACGGCCGTCCTGCTGGATCCACAGCTCTTTGCCTTGCCACATGACCGCGACGCGGGTGCAGGAAGTTTCCAGTTGCGTGCCGTCGGTGTCTTCAAGGATCAGCTGCAGGGTATCGCTCATGTATTTACGCTCTCATCTGGAGATTAAGCGGCGCACTTGCCATTCATATAAAAAGCCAAAGCGCGCCGACTATCAATTGATCTGGAATGGATAAACCGCGCCCAGTTTAAGGATTTGCGTCAGTTCATCCAGTGCCGTCCGGCACTCAAGCAACAATTGCGGGTCCGCCAGATCGTTTTCGGTCATGCGGTCGCGGTAGTGCTTTTCGACCCACTCGGTCAATGTGCCGTACAACGGAGCCGTCATGATAACCCCTTGGTTGACGGCCGCCAGTTCGGTTTCGTTGAGGGCGACGCGCAACCGCAGGCAAGCCGGGCCACCGCCGTTCTGCATGCTCTGCTTGAGATCGAAGACTTTCACTTCGCGGATCAGGCCGCCAGAGCTGGTCAGGCCTTGTAGGTACTGCCAGACGCGTTCGTTGCCATGGCATTCTTCCGGCACGATCAACAACATGGAGCCGTCAGGACGCGACAGCAGTTGGCTATTGAACAGATAAGAACGAACGGCGTCTTCCACGGTGACCGCGGAACGCGGTACGCAGATCGACTGAAATTTCCCACCGACTTTTGCCAGTTTACCTTGCAGCTCAGCGAGCATCTGGTCGGTGTCGAGGAAGGCGTCCTCGTGATAGAACAGCACCTCGCCGTTGCCCACGGCGATCACGTCGTTATGGAACACGCCCTGATCGATCACCGAAGGGTTCTGCTGGGCGTAGACCACGCCGTCATCGCTCAAGCCATGCAGGCGAGCGACGGCCTGGGAGGCTTCGAGGGTCTGGCGCGCCGGGTACTTCTGCGGGGACGGATAACGGGTGTCGAACGCGCTACGACCGAACACGAAAAACTCGACGCCGGCTTCGCCGTAGTCACGGCAGAAACGGGTGTGGTTGGCCGCGCCTTCGTCACCGAACTGCGCCACGGCCGGCAACGCGGCGTGGTGGGCAAAGTGTTTCTGGTCAGCGAACATCGCGCCCAGCACGCGACTGGTAGTCGGGTGCTCGATGCTGCGGTGGTATTTGCAGTTCAGGTTAGCGGCGGTGAAATGCACACGACCGTCGGCGGTGTCGGCACTCGGGCTGACCGTGGCGGCGTTGGCCACCCACATGCTCGACGCCGAGCAACTGGCAACCAGCAGCGGCATCGCGTCTTTGGCGGCTTGCTCGATCACTTGCGCGTCGGTGCCACTGAAACCCAAGCGACGCAGGGCGGCTACGTCAGGGCGTTCCTGTGGTGCGAGCACGCCTTGCTGAAAGCCCATATCCATCAGCGCTTTCATTTTCGCCAGACCTTGCAGCGCCGCTTCCTTCGGGTTCGAGGATTGCTGGCTGTTGCTCTGGGAGGCGACGTTGCCGTAGGACAGGCCACCGTAGTTATGGGTCGGCCCCACTAGACCGTCAAAATTGACTTCAAAGGATTTCATCAGCGAGGCTCCACAAGAATCTGTTGTTATAGGCTGCTACAAGGGTCTGTCTTACGACATGCGTACGCCGGGCGTAAGGGCCGCTGGCAAGGTCAGGCTCGGGGTTTCCAGCGAGGCCACCGGGTACGCGCAGTAATCCGCCGCGTAGTAGGCGCTGGCGCGATGGTTGCCCGAGGCGCCGACGCCGCCGAATGGCGCGCTGCTCGCCGCACCGGTCAGCTGCTTGTTCCAGTTGACGATACCTGCGCGGCTTTCCAGCCAGAACTGCTGATAACGCGCTTCGGAATCCGACAGCAAACCAGCCGCCAGGCCATAAGCGGTGTCGTTGGCTTCAGCGATCGCCGCTTCAAAATCAGCGTAGCGGATCACTTGCAGCAGCGGGCCGAACAGCTCTTCGTCTGGGCGATCGGCAACCGCTGTCACGTCCAGAATGCCCGGGGTCAGCAACGCAGCCTGAGCCTGGGGCTGAGTCATTTCCAGCAGCGCCACGGCGCCGTTGGCCAGCAGATGCTCTTGCGCTTCCATCAGGGCTTTCGCAGCACCGAGGGAAATCACCGAGCCCATGAACGGTGCTGGTTGCTGATCGAACGCGCCGACTGAAAGGGTCGAGCTGACCGCCACCAGACGCGCCAGCAGCGTATCGCCCCAGGCGCCTTGCGGCACCAGCAAACGACGGGCGCACGTGCAGCGTTGACCGGCAGAAATGAACGCCGACTGAATGATGGTGTAAACGGCCGCATCGAGATCAGCGACCTGATCCACCACCAGCGGGTTATTACCGCCCATTTCCAGCGCGAGAATTTTGTCTGGACGACCGGAAAACTGCTTGTGCAGATGATTGCCGGTACGGCTGGAACCGGTGAAGAACAGACCGTCGATGCCCGGGTTCGCCGCCAGGGCGATACCGGTTTCGCGAGCACCTTGCAGCAGGTTCAGCACGCCGGCCGGCAGACCGGCTTCGATCCAGCACTTGACCGTCAGTTCGGCGACTTTCGGTGTCAGTTCGCTGGGCTTGAACAGCACACTGTTACCGGCCAGCAGCGCCGGCACGATGTGACCGTTCGGCAAGTGACCAGGGAAGTTGTAAGGACCGAACACCGCCACTACGCCGTGCGGCTTGTGACGCAATACAGCGGTGGCGTCGCCCAACGGGCTGCTCTTCTCGCCGGTGCGTTCGCGGTAGCTCTGTACCGAGATGGCAATCTTGTTGACCATGCTGGTGACTTCAGTCGCCGCTTCCCACAAGGGTTTGCCGGTTTCTTCACCGATGGTGCGAGCCAGTTCGTCGGCGTGATTCTTCAGCGCGGCGGCAAAGGCTTCCAGCACACTGATGCGCTCTTCCAGGGTACGACGGGCCCAGCCCGGGAATGCCTGACGCGCGGCTTGCACGGCCGACTCGACCTGGGCGGCAGTGGCGCCTTCGCCGGCCCACAACACTTGCTGGGTCACCGGGTTGACCGATTGAAAGCTTTCACCCTGGCCGGCCAGCCATTCACCAGCGATGTATAGCGAATTCATTATTTCGACTCCCGAGCTGCAGACAACGGAACGGCGCGTACTTGATCGCCAGCGTTGAGTTGAAGACGTTTGGCGGTCAGCGGATCAACCACCAACGTGCCAGCGGCGAAGCGTGCTGGCGCGGCAGTGATCCGGCAGTCTTCGCGCTTGCGGTTATGGATCAGGAACGGCGTGGCGTCATCACCCGGGGTGCCGATGGCCAGCACCAGCGCCTGGCTGTCGCGCACTGCGCGGATCTTGGCGGTTTCGCACTCCACCGCAGGGCCTGCGTCGAAAATGTCGACGTAGCCTTGGTAACTGAAACCTTCACTCTTGAGCATCGCCAGGGCCGGCTCGGTGTCCGGGTGAACCTGGCCAATCACGTTGCGCGCGTCTGGCGACAGGAAGCAGGTGTACAGCGGGAATTTCGGCATCAGTTCGGCGATGAACGCCTTGTTGCCCACGCCAGTGAGGTAGTCGGCCTGGCTGAATTCCATCTTGAAGAAATGCCGGCCCAGGCTTTCCCAGAACGGTGAACGCCCGGCTTCGTCGGACATGCCGCGCATCTCGGCGATGATCTTGTTGCCGAACAGTTGCGGGAACTCGGCGATGAACAGCAGCCGCGCCTTGGCCAGCATGCGGCCGTTGAGGCCACTGCGGTAATCGGCGTGCAGGAACAGCGAGCACAGTTCAGAGTTGCCGGTCAGGTCGTTGGCCAGGAACAGCGTCGGAATTTCGCGGTAGATATTCAGCTCTTGCGAGGCACTGACCGTCAGGCCCACCCGGAAGTTGTACCAAGGCTCACGCAGGCCGACGGCGCCGGCAATCGCGGAAATACCCACCACGCGGCCATTGTCGTCTTCGAGTACGAACAGGTAGTCCGCATCGCCCCGCCCGGCTTCGCCGCGGAAGGTTTTCTCGGCCCAGCCAACCCGATGGGCCAGACGCTCTTCGTTGGCCGGCAAAGTGGTCAGGCCGGTGCCGGTGCTGCGGGCCAGGTCGATCAGAGCGGGTAAATCGCTGCTGCGTACGGGACGAACGATCATGCTATCTCCTCAAACGGGCCGCTTGCGCCACCCGCGAAATTTCGCTGCTTTCCAGACATTTCTCTCCAGGAAGCAGGCGTCAAACCGCCACCAGGCGCACGCTGGCACCTTCACCGACGCCCAAGGCTTCGGCCGCTTCAAGATCCAGGGTCACCGGTTTGCCCGGCGCGTAATCGAGCTCGAGCAACACGGCGCGGTAATCCTGCAACTGGGCATTGGCCACCAGATACTGACGACCGGCGCCTTTGACCGGCTCACCGATTTTCACCGGGACCACACGGCTCTGGGCGATCGAACGGATCCCCGAGACGCGGGCATGCAGAGTCGGGCCACCATCGAAAATATCGATGTAGTGATCGGTCTCGAAGCCTTCGCGCATCAGGATGTCGAAGGTGATTTGCGCCCGCGGGTGCACCTGGCCCATCGCCTCTTGAGCGGAGTCCGGCAGCAACGGCACGTAGATCGGGTAATGCGGCATCAGCTCGGCGAGGAACGTGCGGCTCTTCAAACCACACAGACGCTCGGCTTCGGCGTAGTTGAGGTCGAAGAAGTTGCGACCGATGGCATCCCAGAACGGCGAGTCGCCATTTTCGTCGCTGTAACCGACGATCTCGGTCACCACGGAATCGGCAAAGCGCTCCGGATGGCTGGCCACGAACAACAGACGGCCACGGGAGTTGAGCTCCGCCCAAGGCGTGCCCACCAACTCCCTCTGCACGTAGAAACTGGTCAGCAAGCTGTTGCCGGTCAGGTCGTGGCACTGGGAGAGCACGTGGATCTTGTTGTGAATCTTCAGCTCGCGGGAGGCGTGCACGAACGTTTCGTTTCGAAAGCTGTAGAACGGCTCGGAATAACCGGCCGAGGCAACGATGGCCGAACAACCGACCAACTTGCCAGTGGCGGTGTCTTCGAGCACGAAGAAATAGCTCTCTTCACCGTTGAAGCTCACTTCGGCGGCGAACGAAGCTTCGCTTGCGGCGATCTTGTCGCTCAGGCGTTCAACGTCATCCGGCAAGGAAGTGACACCAATCGGGCTGTCCGCAGCCAGACGCTGTACCTCGCCCAGATCAGCCATTTGCGCGGGGCGCATCACCAGCATGGTGTCACTCCTTTCTTAACATCAGGTTGGCGAATTGCGCCAACTCAGGGAAAAAAATGCCGGGCAGGCCCGGCACAGGAAATTATCTCAACGCCTATCTATTACGATAGGCGCTGAGGAGCACTGTATGAATCAGGCTTGCGTCAGCTTGGCCACGGCGCGTTCGAAGCGGTCCAGACCGGCATCGATATCGGCGTCTTCAACCACCAGGCTTGGCGCGAAACGAATCACGTCCGGGCCGGCTTGCAGAATCATCAAGCCTTCACGCTCGGCGGCGTTGAAGATGTCCTTGGCCTTGCCTTTCCAGGCATCGGCCAGCACGCAACCGAGCAGCAGGCCCAGGCCACGGACCTGAGTGAAGAGGCCGTATTTCTCGCCGATCTGCTCAAGACGGGTCTTGAACTTGTCGTGCTTGGTTTTGACACCGTTCAGCACTTCGGGCGTGTTGATCACGTCGATCACTGCTTCAGCGACCGCGCATGCCAGCGGGTTACCGCCGTAGGTGGTGCCATGGGTGCCGACGACCAGGTGTTTGGCCAGGTCTTCGGTGGTCAGCATCGCTGCGATCGGGAAACCGCCGCCCAGGCTCTTGGCGCTGGTCAGGATGTCCGGGGTCACGCCGTAATGCATGTAGGCGAACAGCTCACCGCTGCGGCCCATGCCGGTCTGGACTTCGTCGAAAACCAGCAGCGCGTTGTGCGCATCGCACAGTTCACGGGCGCCTTGCAGGTAAGACAGCTCGGCCGGCAGTACGCCGCCTTCGCCCTGGATCGGCTCCAGCACCACCGCGCAGGTCTTGTCGGAAACAGCGGCTTTCAGCGCGGCCAGATCGTTGTAAGGCACGTGGGTGATGCCGGTGATCTTCGGACCGAAGCCGTCGGAATACTTCGACTGGCCACCAACGTTCACGGTGAACAGGGTACGGCCGTGGAAGCTGTTGAGCGCGGCAACGATTTCGTACTTCTCGGTACCGAAACGGTCATGGGCCACGCGACGGGCCAGCTTGAAAGCGGCCTCGTTGGCTTCGGCGCCGGAGTTGCAGAAGAACACACGATCGGCAAACGTGGCGTCGACCAGCTTATGGGCCAGGCGCAAGGCCGGCTCATTGGTGAACACGTTGGACACGTGCCACAGCTTGTTCGCCTGTTCGGTCAAGGCAGCGACCAGCGCCGGGTGCGCATGGCCCAGTACGTTAACGGCAATCCCGCCGGCGAAGTCGATCAGCTCGCGGCCAGTCTGGTCCCAGACACGGGAACCGGCGCCACGCACAGGAATGAAAGCGGCAGGCGCATAGTTGGGAACCATTACCTGGTCAAAATCGGCGCGTTCTACCGCAGCGTGCTCAACGGACATCGGAGTCTCCTGATGAGGAACACTCGCCTGAAACTGGCGAGCGATGAGGGGATTGTAAGGACAGTTTTCAGCCCGGCCTTGCCGCCAAGCGACAACTTCTTATAGCGCAAACACCGGTTTTGCCCGGGTTTACGGCAATGCGACATATAGGGTCGCAAAGGCGCAGTTTAAACCGCCGGCACAGGTTATAGGCAGGCTTGTCGACCGATGCGGTAAATATGTACCGCACGCAGTGCTTCATCGTCTGTTTTGCTGGCGACTCATCCAAACGCTAAGGGAATAGCGCATGAGCCAACTCGAAAACGATCACCCTAGGGCCGCTGACGACGATCACTTCGTCACGCAGCCGGATGATCATTACCATCACCTGTTCAACAATCTGCCCGCCTGGGCATTAGAGGCATCGCTTGAAACCCGCAGCGCTCTCAAGAACACCACGCTTGCGACTCCCCAATGGCATAGCACCGCGACACCTTCACAGCATGCCTCGCTGAAAAAGCTCAGCCAGGAACACTGGCACCATCGAAATCGTCTGGATTCAAAGCTGTCCACGCTGAAAAACCCACGGGCATTTGCCGAACCCCTTCTCATCGCGGCCCTGAAAACCCGGTTTGGTCTGGAACTGGACGTCAAAACTACCTTCCTGCGCCTGTACATCCCACAAACCGTGACCCTGTTCAAAATCAACACCGGGGCCGCCCGCACCTGGACGGTATCGCTGCTCGATGCCGCGCTGCATAACTTCCAGGAATCGGAAACAGCCGCAGATGCCTTCGAATCCGCTTCGACCTTCATTACCGAGCCGTCGTCCACAGGTCAGTTCGAAACGTTGCCGGCGATCAAGCATAAAATCACGGTTCAGGCCTTCGCCCGGCTATGCCGCGAACTCGATATCGGTGGCCAGTACACCGCGTATCTCAAGGAATTTGTGGGGCTGACCAACCCGGTGGCCGGTGCCGCGTTGAAATCCAGCACGATCAGCCTGAACAAGGCCGCACTCAGGTCGGCGCTGCAGATGGCACACATCCGCAAGGATATTCCAGATGATGCGCACCTCGCGCTCCTGCGCATGGTTGAAGGAGGTTCGAGGGCGCGACTCAATGGCCAGCCGCTCTATGGCCACGACCTGACCCTGATGTCATCCTCGCTGACCGGCATTGTCATTTTCGCGCCGAGCCTTGAGCGGGCACGCAAGAGTACGCGGCTCATTGCCTATATTCCCGATGACCCAGAACATCCGCTCAAGCAATATCCCGACACGCTGGCGTTCATGACCGATCTGACCCGCAAGCTGCGGACAGCCGCTTATCAAACGTTCTTCAGCCGGTTCGTCGAGCACAAGGAACGCGGACACTTTTTCGCCGATCTCAACAGCCGCCTCCAGACCGTGACCTGGCATCAGCACCAGCCCGGCGATCCATTGCCGAGCTGGCGCGAAACGCCGGTCGAGCGTCCCAATCTGCGTTTCTCCGTGCTCCCGATCAAAGCGGACCTGTGGAACCATGGCTATCAGCGGCAGTTGAACAAAATCCTCAACGACGCCAGCACTGTCGCCGTCTCCACCGCCAGCGCCGACCGAGACGCCCGCTGGGCATTGTGGGATGCCTTCAGCAAAGTGGCCTCCAGGATCCTTGAAGCTGCGTCGTTCGTGGCGGCGCCCTTGGTGCCGTTGCTTGGTGAATTGATGCTGGGATACATGGCCTACCAGTTACTGGACGAGAGCTTCGAAGGCATCGTGGACATGGCTGAAGGGCTGAAAACAGAGGCCTTCGGACACCTGATGACGTTCGTCGAAACCGTCGTTCAAGTCGGGACATTCGCGGTGGGCGGTGCAATCGCCGCCGGCGCCTTCAGCCGGCTTCTGCCCCGTGAAGCCGTCGCGCTCATCGACCCACTCAAACCTGTCGCCGCAGCCGGAGGCAAAACCCGCTACTGGATGCCGGATCTCACACCTTACGAACAAACACTCAGTTTGCCCGAAGGGGTAAAGCCCAATCATCTGGGCTTGTACCAACACGCGGGCAAAACGATGCTGCGCCTTGAGGGAAAACTGTATTCAGTGAAACCCGACCCCATGTCGGACAGGTTCCAGATTGAGCATCCGCGCCGCAACAATGCTTATCAGCCGTCGCTGCGGCATAACCACCACGGCGCCTGGCAAACCGAACTGGAGCAACCGTTGTACTGGGAGCGGGAAAAGGTCATGCGTCGCCTTGGCCATAGTGTCGAGTCGTTCACCAGTGCCGAGCGCGAACAGATCCTGCGGATCAGCGGCTACCACGACAACGTATTGCGCCAGGCGCATGTCGAAAACTATCGCCCGCCGTCGCTGCTGACTGACACGATCAAGCGCTGGCGGATCAACCGTGACATCGAAACGTTTATCGAACAGATCGGCAGCGATCAACCCGGGCACTATCAAAAAGCCGATACCGCCCTGCAGCATGCACTGCTGACACGCCATGACTCATGGCCGGTCGATACGCCACTGCCGACACCGGCAACTCAAACGCCAGCCTTCAGACAGCAAACGGCAACACTGGCCCGCCAATATCGCAAGTCGTTGTTCGAGCGGCTCTACAGCACTCAGGAACACACCGATGATGTGCAGGTTCAGCAACTGCTCGCCGATGTGCAGGGCCTGCCGACCGATGTGGCGCAAGAGCTGGTGAGCAATGCCACCGGCACCGAGTTACGCCAGCTGCACGGTGGGCGCGTGCCTCAGCGGCTCAAGGACGCGGCGAACAAAGCCATGGAGGCAGTCCGCGCAACCCGCGCCTATGAAGGCCTTTATGCCGACGCGCTGGAAAACGTCGACACCCACAGAGTGGCCCTGCACAGCCTGAACGCACTGCCCGGCTGGCCGGACGGACTACGCATCGAAGTGCGGGATTACTCCAGCGAGGGCACCGTGCGCGACAGCATGGGCCCGACCGATGCAGCCATCGTGAAAACACTGGTGGCCAACGAGGATGGCTCCTATCACGTTGATCAGGAGACACCCGGTGATTTCTACCAGGCACTCTTTCAAACGTTGCCCCAGGCCCATCGCAATGCGTTCAGCCCTGCCATCGCTGACGCCCAGGCCCTCAGACAGCGCATTGCCGAAAACGCGCTGGACCAGCCGACGCTACGCACTCTGTTTGCCAGGCATCCCCATCGAAAACCCTACTACGACCCGGCCACCATGCGCCTTCCCGGTGGTGCGGAGGGCTATGACCGCGGCAATCGCATGACACCCACCCTCAACGACAGGGTCCGGGAGGTTTATCCCGATCTGTCCCAGGATCAATTGCAATCCGTGGTCCAGGCGTTGCAAAGCCACCCTGATGGCGCTCGGGTAGCACTCTCACGCGTACACCGCGAGCTGAACCGATTGCATCTGGATCTGGGTCGATGGATCAGCGAAGCCCCGACGGCGCACCCCGACACCGGGGTTGCGTTGAGCGCCCTGGAGCGCCAGGCCGAACAACAGATTCGCAGGTTGCTGGCGCAGGAAATCCAGCGCGCCTGGCGGCGCCAAACCGATCGGGATTTTGACACCGCGGACGACATGGAACGGTACGTACTCAAGTTCGACGAACCGATGCTGGGTGATCTGCCATCGTTGACCGCAGATTTCAGTCATGTGTCGCTGCTGTCCCTGGAAGGCAGCCACGCAGCGCAAGGTGTTGCTGGTTTTCTACAGGGCTTCAGCGGACTTCGCCGACTGGAACTGCGCCGTTTCTCCCTGACCACCCTCCCCGATGCCATCACCCGGATGCCGCAGCTTGAAGCGCTGGTGTTAAGCGATTGCGGCATCAGGGTAGACGCCCCCACCTGGTTGAAGCTGACGTTATTAAACAAACTGACCATGCTGGATCTTTACCGCAACCCGTTTGAAACGGTGCCCCGCATCGACTCGATGACTGAACTGACCCATCTGGACCTGAGCAGCACCAACCTGACCGAAATCCCGCCCGGCACTCTGCAACACCCGCGCCTGGACACCCTTCTGCTGATGAACAATGGAATCAGCGAACTGCCGGCAGCCTTGTTCGACAGTCCGCTGTATGAAAAGCGTGGCATACACCTCACGCACAATCCGGTTTCCGACAGCTCGCGACAACTCATCAAAAACCATCACGTCGACAGCGCTTTCGACATGGGCGTTTTCGCACCCGAGGCAGACATTGATCGTGTCAGGGCGCTCTACCCTGGCATGGAAGTCGAGCAAGCCAGCGAGTTCGTCTACGAATTGCCCGGCACGCTGGAGGAAGGTCGGGGCGCGTTGACGCGCCTGGAAGAAGAGCTGAGCCAATTGAGGAACGATCTGTCTGCCTGGACCGCCGCTCTTCCGGACCTGCATCCACTGACAGACGAACCCTTCAGCGCAGCTCAACTGCTTATCGAGCACGCCAACCGCGACGAATTCAAGCAAGCCCTTGAGAACTGCTGGCAACGGGATGCGGAGCTGGATAACTTCAGCGATACGCTTGAACCCACCTACGATCTGACACTTTCCACGGTCATCAATGGAGAACTGCCTGCCCTGAGCGCTGATTTCAGCCATGTGTCGTCACTGGAGTTTCGCAGTGCGGAGGGGGTGACGCGCATCGGACGTTTCCTGGAGTCCTTTCCCAACCTGAAAAGCCTCAGGCTGCGCAGCTGTGACCTTGGCGACATACCGGAGGCGGTGTTCAAAATGGGTCAACTCAGGGCTATGTCACTCCCCGAGTGTCGCGTCAGTCTGTCATCAGAATCGGTCGCCGCCCTGGCGGGGATGGAACAGCTCGACTATCTCGACCTGGGCTCGAACCCGCTAGGACAGACGCCTGATGTGAGTCAGATGCCGGCACTGGCGACCGTGCTGCTGAACGACACCGGCATCAACCGGATACCGGATGGACTGTTACAGCTGGCCGAGCTGGACTGGGCAGACTTGAGCGGCAACGCCATCACCGAGGTGCCCAGTGACTTGTCGGAACTGCCGGTGGACGTCGCAGATAATATTTCGTTGAGGGGCAATCCATTTTCCGAGGAAAGCCTGTTACGGCTGATCGCTTACTTCGAGCGCACGGGCGCGGATTTTGGGGTGGAAGCCGTGATCAATCGGGGTGAAATAGAAATCTCCGACTCTGAAGGTTCCGAGATCGACGAGTAGTACAGCGCTCGATCATGACGCGGTTGATCGATCAACCGCGCTCCGACGGCACCGACGACAACTCGAACGGGCTGCTGCTGCGCCGCTGGTTGCGATCCTCCCGCGGCGTAGCACCGAAGAAGTTGCGATAGGCACTGGAGAAATGCGGCCCTGAAGAGAAGCCACACGACAGGCCGATCTGGATGATCGACTTGCTGGTTTGCATCAACATCTGCCGGGCCTTGTTCAGGCGCAGTTCCAGGTAGTACTGGCTCGGCACACGGTTGAGGTACTGCTTGAAGATCCGCTCCAGCTGCCGACGCGATACGCACACATGCTGGGCGATTTCGTCGGTGGTCAGCGGCTCTTCGATGTTGGCTTCCATCAGCAACACCGCCTGGGTGAGCTTCGGATGACTGGAACCCAAGCGGTTCTGCAAAGGAATACGCTGGCGCTCGCCGCCCTCGCGAATGCGTTCGACCACCAGTTCTTCCGACACCGCACCGGCCAGTTCGGCGCCGTGATCACGGGCCAGCACCGCCAGCAACAGGTCGAGCACCGACATGCCGCCGCACGCGGTCAAGCGGTCACGATCCCAGTCGAACAGGTGACTGGTGGCAATCACCTTCGGGAAACGCTCAGCGAAATCGTCCTGCCAGCGCCAATGCACGGCAGCGCGATAACCGTCGAGCAAACCCAATTGCGCCAATGGGTAAACACCGGCGGACAAACCACCGATCACACAACCGGCGCGCACCAGCTGTTTCAATGCACTGCTGAGCGGCGGCGCGAGAGAAGTCGGTGGTTCGTCGGCGAGCAGGAACAGCTTCTGAAAGTTTTCGAGCTTGCCGGCCCACGGCTCACCGGGCAGTTGCCAGGCGCCGTCGGTCGGCGGTTCGGCCTGCAAAAAAGACAATTCGTAAACAACGTCCGGGTGCACACGCTGGGCAACACGCAAGGCCTCCTCAGCCAGCGCAAGCGTCAGAGCTTTAGTGCTGGGCCAAATCAGGAAACCAATTCGATGGGCAGTCATGGCGGGCAATCCGAAACGAAGACAGTGTTAAAGCCGAAGGCGGCTGCAACCAAATTAGACCATCTGGCGCGCGGTGCGCAGCATGACCTAATTTGGTGCGTAACGGGAGCGATTACTTGAGGCTGCCCGAGAGGAATTGTTGCAAGCGTTCCGACTGCGGATTGACCAGCACTTCGCGCGGGTTGCCGCTTTCTTCGACGACGCCTTTGTGCAGGAAAACCAGCTGGTTCGACACTTCACGGGCAAAGCCCATTTCGTGCGTCACCACCACCATGGTCCGGCCTTCCTGTGCCAGGGCCTGCATGACTTTCAGCACGTCACCCACCAACTCCGGATCGAGGGCCGAGGTCGGTTCGTCGAACAGCATCACTTCGGGTTCCATCGCCAGCGCACGGGCAATCGCCACACGTTGCTGCTCGCCACCGGACATGTGCCCTGGGTAGGCGTCCTTGCGATGGGCCACACCGACCTTGTTCAGGTAGTGCTCGGCTTTCTCGCGGGCTTCGGCCTTGGACACACCGAGCACATGCACCGGCGCTTCCATGATGTTTTCCAGCGCGGTCATGTGCGACCACAGATTGAAATGCTGGAACACCATCGACAGGCGCGAACGCATGCGTTGCAGCTGTTTCGGGTCGGCGGCTTTCAGCGCGCCGTCCTTGTTGGCAACCAGTTTCAGCTCTTCGTTGTTGAGCAGGATCTTGCCCGCGTGCGGCTGCTCGAGCAGGTTGATGCAACGCAGGAAAGTACTTTTGCCGGAGCCACTGGAGCCGATGATGCTGATCACATCGCCAGCCGCCGCTTTCAGGGACACGCCCTTGAGCACTTCGTGACTGCCGTAGCGTTTATGCAGGTCTTGGACTTCAAGTTTGTACATGCGGTCGGTTCTCACAAAAACAGTCAGTCAGTCGTTGAGCAAGCGCCCGTGACGCAGCGCTTCGCGCCCCGCCACCTTGGCCAGCCAGAAACCGGGTTGGGCGTAACGCAGCCGCTCAATGGCAAACAGCACCCCGGACGTACCAGCACACACCGTGCTGACCCGATCCGCCAGCGGATCGATCACTTCAAAAATCTCGTCGCCTGCTTCAACCCATTCACCGGGTTTACGCAGAAAACTCAGCACGCCAGGATGCGGCGCGAACAGCAATTCGGTGCCTTCGAACGGCATGCCTTCGCACGCGTCTTGCGCAGGCTTGGGCCATTCACCGCCGATCAAGCCTTGCTCGGCGAGGAACGCCAGAATGCCTTCGGCGTGAGCTTCTGCCTCAGCGCGACCGGTATCGGCCTGACCACCCAGTTCGATGGTCGTCGCCAGGCAGGCCAGTGGAATCTGCGCATCCGGGAACAGACGCGACAAACGCAGCCACGGCAGCGAGCACGCTTCGTCAAAGGAACTGCCGCCGGAATCTTCCGCCAGCAGACCGACCTTGACGTTCAAGTGCGCAGCCAGTGAACGCCAGTGCGACCAGTGTTGCGGCAAGGCGTACATGTGCAGCGCCGCTTCGCAATCGCAATGCAGATCCAGCACCACATCAGCGGTGCAGGCATGGCTGAGCAAGATGCGCTGCATGCCTTGCAACTGGCTGCTCGCCTCTGGCAAAGCTGCCAGGTGATCGCTCATGGCCTGACGGATGAGTCGAATATTGGCATGCGGATCATCACCCAGATGCCCATCGAGTTCGGCGGCCACCGGCGCGCTGAGTTCGACGAAATCCCGGTTAAAGTTCTTGCCACTGCCCGCTTCGAAACGCCCCTGATGATTGCCTTGCAGCAATTGCCCCAGGCCCAATGGATTGGCCACCGGCACCAGTTCGATCACACCGTTGAGCAAGCCTTGAGCTTCAAGTTCGGTCAGGCGTTTTTTCAGCTCCCAGGCCGTGCGCATCCCCGGCAGTTCATCGGCGTGCAGGCTGGCCTGGATATAGGCCTTGCGCTCGCCAGCGCCGAAGCGGAACACCGAGATCCGGCGTTCACTGCCCAGGTGGCTCCACGGCAAAGCATGATCGATACGTTCCATATCAATGCTTCCGCGGGGCCAGATAGCCCAGCCAGCGGTGTTCGGCCATTTTGAACAGGCGCACCAGAATGAACGTCAGGCACAGGTAGAACGCGCCGGCGGTGATGTAGGCTTCGAACGGCAAGTAGAACTGAGCGTTGACCGTGCGCGCGGCACCGGTGATGTCGATCAGGGTCACGATCGACGCCAGACTGGTGGTCTGCAGCATCATGATCACTTCGTTGCTGTACTGCGGCAGGGCCCGGCGCAGGGCCGATGGCAGCAGGATCCGCTTGTACATCTTGATGCGTGACATGCCCATGGCCTTGGCCGCTTCGATCTCGCCGTTCGGCGTGGCGCGCAGGCTGCCGGCGATGATTTCGGCGGTGTAGGCGCTGGTGTTGATCGCGAAGGCCAGGCACGCACAGAACGAGGCACTGGACAGCCATGGCCAGAGGAAGCTTTCACGCACGGTTTCGAATTGCGCCAGACCGTAGTAGATCAAGAACAGCTGCACCAGCATCGGCGTGCCGCGGATCACGTAGGTGAACAGCCAGGCACTCATGTTGACCAGCGGCTGCTTGGAGACGCGCATCAGCCCCAGCGGCAGTGCCGCCAGCAAACCGAAGAACAGCGACAGCGCGAGCAGTTTGAGGGTGGTCACCAGCCCGCCGAAGTACAGCGGCAAGGCATCCCAAATGACGTTGTAGTCGAAGATCATAGCTCAGCCGCCCTTACGCCTACCGAGTAGCGCTTCTCAAGATGACGCAATGCCAGCAACGAGACGCTGGTGATCACCAGGTACATCGCCGCCACTGCGAGGAAGAAGGTGAAAGGCTCGCGGGTAGCGTCTGCCGCCTGCTTGGCCTTGAACATCATGTCTTGCAGACCCACCACCGAAATCAGCGCGGTGGCCTTGGTCAGTACCAGCCAGTTGTTGGTGAAGCCCGGAATCGCCAGGCGAATCATCTGCGGCACCAACACCCGGAAGAACACCTGAAAACTGCTCATGCCGTACGCCATGCCGGCTTCTGCCTGACCTTTGGGGATCGCCATGAACGCACCACGGAAGGTTTCCGACAGGTACGCACCGAAGATGAAGCCCAGGGTGCCGATACCGGCGGCCAACGGGTTCAGGTCGATGTAGTCGTCATAGCCGAGCATCGGCGCAACGCGGTTGAGCAGGTCCTGGCCGCCGTAGAAAATCAGCAGGATCAGCACCAGATCGGGAATACCGCGGATCACCGTGGAATACAGATCGCCCAGCCAGGCCAGCCAGCGCACCGGCGACAGACGCAGCGCAACGCCGATCAGCCCCAGGACGATGGCCAGGGCCATGGACGACAAGGCGAGCTGAAGCGTCAGCCATGCGCCATCGAGGATGACAGCCCCGTAGCCTTTCAACATGATTCAGGTCCTCGAAAGTTGGGATGAAAAAATGGCGCAAACCTCAGAGATCCTGTTGCTTGCGCCATTTCGGACTTGTTGCGGGGACGATTACTTGCCGTAGATATCGAAGGCGAAGTATTTGTCCTGGATTTGCTTGTACTTGCCGTTCGCGCGAATGGCCGCGATCGCGGTGTTGATCTTGTCTTTCAGCGCGTCGCCCTTGCGAACCGCGATCCCTACGCCGTCGCCGAAGTATTTGACGTCGGTGAAGGCAGGGCCAACGAAGGCGAAGCCCTTGCCGGCGTCGGTTTTCAGGAAGCCGTCATCCAGCAGGGTAGCGTCTGCCACGGTGCCGTCGAGGCGGCCAGCGGCCACGTCGAGGTAGATTTCGTTCTGCGAACCGTAAGGTTTGATCTCGGCACCCAGCGGGGCCAGGACTTCGCGGGCGAAACGCTCGTGGATCGAACCACGTTGCACGCCGATGTTCTTGCCCTTCAGCTCAGTCAGGTTTTCGCTGACTTGAGTGCCGGCCTTCATGACCAGGCGAGCCGGGGTGTTGTAGTACTTGTTGGTGAAGTCCACGGACTTCTTGCGGTCTTCAGTGATCGACATGGACGACAGGATCGCGTCGATCTTGCGCACTTTGAGTGCCGGGATCAGGCCGTCGAACTCTTGCTCGACCCACTGGCACTTGACCTTCATCTCTTCGCACAGGGCGTTGCCGATGTCGTAGTCGAAACCCACGATGCTGCCGTCCGGTGCTTTGGAGGCGAACGGAGGGTAAGCCGCTTCGATACCGATTTTCAGAGGTTTTTCATCGGCGAATGTCGGCAGGGACAGCACGGACAGTGCCAGGGCGCCAAGCAGCACGAGTTTCTTCATCTTGGGACTCCATCGGTAAAGGGCAAAAACGGCAGAGTGAGCGACAGCCCAATATGCGAATGGTTAAACCAAAAAGCGGTGCTGCGTCCTAGGAACCGTGCGCTGATTTCAACGCAGGCAACGACGAGCGAGTGATTGGCATTCTAACGACAGGCCAGAAGCCGATATTTCTTCAATGCGACAACAAATTACAGAAGCACCGAGAATGCCGCTTGGGCACGTTGACAGCTCTACAATTTCATGCAAGAGCAAAAGACAGTGAACCGATCTATGTTGCAAATTGCGGGCCTATTATTGGCAAACCCTTCTAATCCGGCAAGCGTAGCGTTGTGTCTTATTTTTCATGACGATTGAGAAGCCCTGAAACGGGGCTTTGCGTTTCCCAATGCCTCGTTATCGGGCGGGCGGTTACACATTCAGTTACTTGAAAGGTGATGGGTAACAATGGGAAATGGCCTACGGGGGAAGCCGATAATTATTGGTTGAAGATCAGTACGAAAAAGCCCCACCAGGCTCAACACCTGGCAGGGCTTCAATGACTCCGAATGCTACTTACGCAACATTCATCGTCTTGTGCGTATCAATCAAATGCTGCACCACACCCGGATCGGCCAGAGTGGAGATATCGCCCAACCCGTCGTATTCCGCCGTGGCGATCTTGCGCAGAATCCGGCGCATGATCTTGCCCGAACGGGTTTTCGGCAGACCCGGCGCCCATTGAATGACATCCGGCGAGGCAATCGGGCCAATCTCTTTACGCACCCAGTTCTTCAGCTCCAGGCGCAGTTGCTCGCTCGGCTCTTCGCCCGCATTCAACGTGACGTAGACATAAATGCCCTGCCCCTTGATGTCGTGCGGTACACCCACCACCGCCGCTTCGGCGACTTTCGGGTGAGCGACCATCGCACTTTCGATCTCGGCGGTGCCCATGCGGTGGCCGGAAACGTTGAGCACGTCATCCACGCGACCAGTGATCCAGTAGTAACCGTCTGCGTCACGACGCGCACCGTCACCGGTGAAGTACATGCCACGGAAAGTCTTGAAGTAGGTGTCGACGAAACGGTCATGGTCGCCATACAGCGTACGCGCCTGGCCTGGCCACGAGTCGAGGATCACCAGGTTGCCCTCGGCAACGCCTTCGATGATGTTGCCCAGGTTGTCCACCAACGCCGGCACCACGCCGAAGAACGGCCGTGCTGCCGAGCCAGGTTTCAGCGCGTGAGCGCCCGGCAGCGGGCTCATCATGTTGCCGCCTGTTTCGGTCTGCCACCAGGTATCCACGATCGGGCAACGGGACTGGCCGACATTCTTGTAGTACCAATCCCACGCTTCCGGGTTAATCGGCTCACCGACCGAACCCAACAGACGCAGGCTGCTGCCATCGGCGCCTTCAACAGCGGCAGTGCCCGACGCCATCATCGCGCGGATCGCGGTCGGTGCGGTGTAGAGGATGTTGACCTTGTGCTTGTCGACAACCTTCGCCACCCGAGTGATATCCGGATAGTTCGGCACGCCTTCGAACAGCACCGTGGTCGCGCCATTGGCCAGCGGGCCGTAGACGATATAAGTGTGGCCGGTGACCCAACCAACGTCGGCGGTGCACCAGTAAATTTCGCCCGGGCGGTAGTCGAACACGCGCTCGTGGGTCATCGCCGCATACAGCAGGTAACCGCCGGTGGTGTGCTGCACGCCCTTCGGCTTGCCGGTGGAGCCAGAGGTATAAAGGATGAACAGCGCCTCTTCGGCGCCCATCTCTTTCGGCGCGCAGACACTGCCCGCCACTTTCATCAGGTCTTCGTACCAGATGTCGCGATGCTGGTTCCACTTGATGTTGCCACCGGTGCGCTTGCACACAATGACTTTCTGGATGCTGCTGGTTTCCGGGTTGGTCAGCGCGTCGTCGACGTTAGCCTTGAGCGGGATCTTCTTGCCGGCACGAACGCCTTCGTCTGCAGTGATCACCACTTTCGAGCGGCAGTCGATGATGCGACCGGCCAGGGCTTCCGGCGAGAAACCACCGAACACCACCGAGTGAATCGCGCCGATCCGGGTGCAGGCCAGCATGGCGACCACGGCTTCGGGGATCATCGGCATATAGATGGTCACCACATCGCCACGGTGCACATCCTGGCCGCGCAAGGCGTTGGCGAACTTGCAGACTTCTTCGTGCAGCTCGCGGTAGGTGATGTTGCGGCTTTCGGCAGGGTCATCCCCTTCCCAAATAATCGCGACTTGATCGCCACGCTCGGCCAGATGACGGTCGAGGCAGTTGTAGGAAACGTTCAGCGTGCCGTCAGCGAACCATTTGATATCGACATGGTGATCGTCGAAGGACGTCTGCTTCACCGTGGTGAAAGGCTTGATCCAGTCAAGGCGCTTGGCTTGTTCGCGCCAGAAGCCGTCCGGGTTGACGACCGATTGCTGGTACATGGCCTTGTAAGTGGCCTCGTCAGTCAGCGTATTGGCTGCTACCTCGGGACGAACGGGATACAAAGAAGCCGCACTCATCTTTCTTACCTCGGTGGAATAGTTGTTTTTGTATGGCCCCAGTTGTAGCCGGGGCGGGCCTATAGAACCATTCGACGATGGTAGTAACAAGCCCCTACAAAATGTGGCTATACCGCGACGAAGCGCTCAAACCCGGCTATTGCGGGGCCTCGCAGGAGCTGGCGAAGCCTGCGATCTTTTGATCTTCGCGGAGATTGTTACCAAATCTGCCAAAAGTGTTTATCAAAAGCACAGCTATATGCCCGCCATCCCCAAGCCTAAAATCAGCCTCGCCAACACGGCAAAGTGATTAACCCAGTTGCAGCCCCCACGAAGGCAGTTAATCCAAGACTCTTTACTAAAGCTCCACACGCAATCCTAAAAAGATTGCGTGACCCCATTCGACCTCAGAAAGGTAACTTTTAAATGAAAGCTTTATTGGTTCTGGCCCTCAGCAGTCTGTGCGCAACCGCCATGGCAGACGAGGCTCCGACTGATGCCGCAAAACAACAACCCGTCGTCGAGGAATACACCTACTCCACCCATCTGGACATCGCCAAAGTTGTCTCGATGAGCGAAATCCCGAATGTGTGCGAAGTAGTCCCGGCCAAAATGGTCTACGACGACTCCAAAGGCCAGCGACACATTCTGCGCTACAGCGTCATGGGTAACGGCTGCTCCAACGGCTGATCCGCCCCACTTTTATCTCCCGAGGCTCGACCCATCCTTTTTTAGAGACCAGATGAAGCGCCGAGCCTCGCATCGATAAATACGATTGTTTTAAGCATTTATTTGCACTTTTCAATCAAATTATCTGGCGTAGTATGAATTCCACACCAAGGCACACAACGCCAATGAACCTGGAGCCACTACCATGAAAACCAAACTGATCCTCGCCCTGACCCTTTCCGTCCTGGCCGCCAACACCTTCGCCGCCGATGGCTACGACCGCACTGGCTCGGCTGCTTTCAACGACGCGGCTGTCGCTTCTGACGGATACGACCACACCGGTTCCGCCTCTTTCGCGGCTGACGGTTTTGATCGTACGGGTGCTGCCAAAGTCGCCGCCGATGGCGCTGATCACATCGGTGCAGCCAAAGTTGCCGCTGATGGTACTGACCGCGTGGGTGCCGCTCGTTTCAGCTGAAACCGGGCGCGACATCACAGCCCGACTTCGGTCGGGCTTAGTTGTGTCTGGAGTGGTTGAAAATCGACCAAAACCACAACATGTAGTGAAAAACAGGGTTTTTTGGTTGTTTTTTGAGCAACGCTTTTCAAGCCCCTTTGCAGCTCAGAATTGCACACAATCTCGTCCACAAAACCCCGTCTATTGCTCTGTAAGCCCCGTCCCATCTGGCTTGCGCCATAACAGCTGCCCGTAACGGTGCGAACACCCCGGCCTCACCGTCAAAAACCAGCCGAAACAGGCGAAAAAAAAACTTCCTCCGCCAAAGCCCTGTAAACCCTCGCTCCAACCTGAAAACGCCCCTCGCCGAGCCCTCCAGGTGCCATTTCGCCGCACCACGGGGCCGAAAATTTCCTTATAATGCGGACTTAAACGGGCCTGCAATATTCCCTTACAGGGGTGAAAAGCCAGTCTGAAGCCCACGCAGAGCGGTTCACGTTCTCTGCGCCCATCAGCGGCTTCGGAATACCCGTACAAAATTCTGTTTATTGCCTGCGTTGTACTGCTGCAACAAACGATTTCCTTTAGATCCAACGCGGCCAGAACCGGCCGTGTGAAAAACCAACCTATCAGTTTTCACACGGGCAACTGGCCCTCACGCAGGAGACGACACGTCATGCTGAGCTGGGACGAATTCGACAAAGAAGATGACGGCGAAGTCGCTGTAAAAGGCGCCAATGCCGGCCACGCTTCTGAAGCCAACATGGACCGCCTCGACAGCGCCGGTGGTGCCGCCGCTCAAGAGGCCCGCGCCGTGACCGCGACGGACTCCGCCGCGATCGCCCGCGCCAAGGCTGCCCTGGATTCCCTCGACGTCGCCGAAGGCCTCGCCGAACTGGAAGGCGCCTCTGCCCGTGTAGCTGTCGACGAAAAGCGCATGATCAACTGCCGCGCCGACCTCAACCAGCTCGTGCCATTCAAATACGACTGGGCATGGCAGAAGTACCTGGACGGCTGCGCAAACCACTGGATGCCGCAAGAAGTCAACATGACCGCCGACATCGCCCTCTGGAAAAACCCGGAAGGCCTGACCGACGACGAGCGCCGCATCGTGATGCGCAACCTCGGCTTCTTCTCCACCGCCGACTCCCTGGTTGCCAACAACCTGGTCCTGGCCGTGTACCGCCTGATCACCAACCCGGAATGCCGCCAGTACATCCTGCGCCAGGCCTTCGAAGAGGCGATCCACACCCACGCCTACCAGTACTGCATCGAATCGTTGGCCATGGATGAAGGCGAGATCTTCAACATGTACCACGAGATCCCATCGGTCGCGAAAAAAGCCACCTGGGGCCTGAAATACACCCGTTCGATCTCCGATCCGAAGTTCGAAACCGGCACCGTCGAAACCGACAAAGAGCTGCTGCGCAACCTGATCGCCTACTACTGCGTTCTGGAAGGCATCTTCTTCTACTGCGGCTTCACCCAAATCCTCTCCATGGGCCGCCGCAACAAAATGACCGGCGTCGCCGAGCAGTTCCAATACATCCTGCGCGACGAATCCATGCACCTGAACTTCGGCATCGACGTGATCAACCAGATCAAAATCGAAAACCCGCACTTGTGGGATGCTGAGATGAAGGAAGAAGCCTCGCAGATGATTCTGCAGGGGACTCAGCTAGAGATTGAATACGCGCGGGATACCATGCCTCGTGGGGTATTGGGCATGAATGCGGCGATGATGGAGGACTACCTGAAGTTCATCGCTAACCGTCGCCTGTCGCAGATTGGTTTGAAGGAAGAGTACCCAGGGACGACTAACCCGTTCCCTTGGATGAGCGAGATTATGGACTTGAAGAAAGAGAAGAATTTCTTTGAGACGCGGGTTATTGAGTATCAGACTGGCGGTGCTTTGAGCTGGGATTGATTTCCGAGCTTGCCGTGATTTGACGATGTAAATCGAAAAATCGAATTGCAAGAGGCCCCGATCTGATCGGGGCCTTTTTATTGGGTAAGAGAATTCTCACTAATTCGACCTTCACTACTAAAACTCCTACAACAATTCCAGCACCGTCCGCATTGATGTCGTTTCAGAGCATCTCTAAGCTCTATAGCAGGTGCCTAAGAAACGCCCAACGTAGAAGCTAACTTCCTTTCCACAGTACGCGCGCTGATATCAGCGATATACGCGTAATCCTGTGAGTGGGAGAAACAGCCTGTTGGGATTTCTTAGATCCTCTACGTCGGGTTCCGGCCCTCTTCCACTCATACGTAGAGGTAATGGATATGCCTGCAGAAACTCCACACCGATCGGTCATGCGTGATCCCTTTAGGCCGACGATCTTCACCCGCCACAACCTTCACCTCCATGCCCTTCTTCTTGAAAATCAACCATGGTTCTGCGCCCGCGATGTTGGCCGTTTGATGGGTGTCCATCTGAGTAATCGTATGGTCAACAAACTGGATAATGATCAGCGTCGCGTTTTGTGGATTGAGTATTTCCGGCAACCAGAAAAACAGTTGATGCTCAGCGAGTCTGGCGTGTATGCGCTGTTGGTGTATCACTACGTTCCAGGGAATCGGTTGCTGCGAGAATGGTTGACCCATCAGGTGGTGCCAGCCTTACGCGATGCAACCCCCTCGGAAAATTCGGATCGTCCGATGTTGAGTGTCTTAGATTGGCCGGAGATGTCGTTGAGTTTGCTTCATTGGCAGAATGAAAGTTGGATTCGGCTTCGGGACATGCCGTACCTGTTGAGCGATCAATCGCAGCGGCGCGTTACAGTGGTTAGGCCTTGGTGGCGGAAGGTTGCGGAGGTGTTTCAGTCTTCGAAGCATTCGGTGGGTTAGAGCGACGTGTATTTGTAGGATCGCTTGAGCGATGCGTCGGTCTTTTCTGTAGGAATTTTCGTAGACAGGTGTAATGGCCACTCAGTATCGTCCGAGGGTTTCAACCCTCGGCGATTGTATGGACACTGGAAAGAGCAACAGCGATTGGAGTGACGAGGAGATTCAGGCTGCGGTCGATGCCTATCTCAGCATGTTGTCACGCGAGCAAAGCGGTCAGAAGGTCAATAAGGCTCATGAGAATCGCGTCCTGCGCGAAGGAGCCTTAGCGGGCCGCACCAAAGGTTCGGTTGAATTTCGGATGCAGAACATCTCTACCGTGTTGGTCGAACTCGGGCGAGATCGCATTGAGGGATACAAACCTGCCAAGAATGTCGGCGCGAATGTTGCGCATAGCATTCGTGAAGCGTTGAACGCGCCGAATACTGTAACGCCAGAAGACTTTGCCCCGACCGCCGATGAAGCAACGCTAGAACAACGTGCTGCCAAACTTGAGAAGCAACCGTTCAAAGGCGAGCCGAAGGGGATTTTGAAACCACAACAAGTGCCGAGCTCGGGCAACTCTTTTGTACGCGATCCTGAGGTTAGAGCCTGGGTGCGGAAAGAGGCCAAGGGTATCTGCGAGGGTTGCGGAAAACCGGCTCCGTTTGAAAAGGACGGCAGGCCGTTTCTTGAGGTTCATCACGTTAAGCATTTGGCGCAGTTTGGATCGGATCGTCCTAGCAATGCTGTGGCTCTGTGCCCGAACTGTCATCGACGTTGTCACCATTCGAGCGACCGGGATGAGTTCACAGCTTCACTGTTTCAGAAGGTGAAGCGGTTGAAGTTTGAGTGATTGGGCCTGGAAAACTTCATCGGCGCATGTTCACTAAGGCGGCGAGTCGTAAGGATTGCGCTGCCGTCCTGAAAAAAGAAAACACCTAGAGTCATCCAGGACTCGTCCTACAGCCACGATTAGCCACGTTCGTTAATGTCGCGCAGCCCCTTTTCCGGGGCTGCCGATGGATGAACGAAAGGATGATCAGTGGCTGGCAATAAGGACATTCCGCGGATTAAGAATCCACCCTCCGGTGATGGGCATCACGTCACCCACCGCTACATGACGGCCACCGAATTGGCCGAGCGTGACGCCAGACAAAAAGCTTACGAGGCCATGCTGGCCAGGCAAGACGCCTTCGAACACAGCCGTCAGGTCATAGCGGAAAAGCAGAGGCTCACTCAAGCAGGATGTGTCTTCGCCAAGTCCTGCAAGCTGCCGGACGCCATCATCGACTACTCGAATCCCTCAGGGATGGTGCCGACCGATAGCCTGAAAGACTACGGCGACCTGATTCTGCTGGGTGCTCGCGAAGCGGATGAGTCAGGCGCTATGCCACTGAAGAAGATCAGTGGCGCAGCGATCCCCGTCGGTCTGGGCTCTCTCGCCTTGGTCGGGTCGGCATTCGCTGCTGCTCCCGTGGCCACAGCGAGCGCCGTAACAGCAACGCTGGTTGGCCTTGTTGCGCTGGTCATACCATCGAGTCTGGGCGACAGCTCGCTTTACACCGACGACCAACTCCGTGCGCTCAAACAGGCCCGTACCCGCGTTCGCCTGCAGGTCGAGCAACAGACTGACGGCAGCCTCAAGGGATATGGTTTCTACACCGGCAAAAATCGCGATTGGGAAATGGTTGATGTTGTGCAGTTCACATTGCGTGGCACCCAGCAGGTGGCTGACCTGGGTGACGGCATTGAACTGATCTGGACACCGGCCGTGGATGGTTCCGACATCCTGGGCATTCCGGCGCTGGAGGCTGCCCCGCAAGCGCCGCATATCTGGGTTTACCCGCCAACGAAAGCGGCTGATAGCATCATCGTGAACCCGGTTTATCCGCCGGAATACAAGGATTTCATCCTCGTGTTTCCGGCTGATTCAGGGATTAGGCCGGTTTACATTGTTCTCAGTCAAACCGGTGATCATTCGTATTATGACCACCCGAAAACGCTTCCCGCATTTCCAGATACAACCCGAGTAAAGTCGAAGTCATCTGTTCAAGGGGGAGGAAGGAAACGCGCTCGTTGGGTTGACCGTAAGGGGCGAATTTATGAATGGGACTACAAAAGTAATGCTGTGGAAAAATACGACAAACTCGGAGTCCATTTAGGCGAATTCAACCACATCACAGGCGAACAAACAAAACCTGCGAAACCAGGCAGAAAAACCTCAAGAAACTAAGGATTACAGCATGCGCTACCTTTCAATAACTGGCTTTTATCCGGATGACAAGCAGGACGACTCTTTGCAGTTTGAGCTGGATATCGAAGGAACTGAGCTCAATGAGAAAGTTGCCCATCTTATTGAATCGAAGCCACTAAACGAAGTGGAACCAGGAGAATTACTTTTAAGCGAGAGTCAGGTAATGACGCTGTCAGAACTTCTAGGCGTCAGTTTTCCTGAGGGTCTAGAGTACTTTATGGGCACTTGCGCCAAGCAATGAAATCCATTGTCACAATTAGTCAAATAAAGCCCTGACCAATCACACTGATCGGGCTTTTGCTCAAGAAAACCCAATACAAGGGAGGACTTCGGGATCGCAGGACTGATGCGAAGGGTAGAACAATTTACGAGTGGGATATTTTTCATGGTGAACCTGAAGCCCTGTCAAAATCTGCCGACATCCGAATCTTCCCCTTTAATCGCCCAGGCTTGCGCGTCTGCGGTGAATCGACATGGGGCAGCAGGCCCAGATAAGGCTTGCCGGCCTTGGTGATCACCACCCTGTCGCCCTGCCATGCACGCGCACCTACGGATTTTGCGTCATCACTCAATCGGCCGGGCCCTTATCGCCATCCTTGGTCTTTGTTGTGGCTCGCAACGTAGCCACTCTATTAAGCTGTCCTGCGGACTTGCGTTTAGGATTGGCGCCGCGAACGGGCGCTTTGGAAACCGGCTTTTGCTGCCCAAGCGGCGGCGTGTGAAGAGTTGTGGCAATGGTCAGCCCCAGACGCAGCCCGAACTTCCTCAGGATGGCTTCGAGGGTGCTGACGGTCGGATTAGCCTTGTCCTTCTCGATCTGGTACAGCGCCTTGGTCGACATCTTGCACATGGCTGCAAAGGTTTCCTGGTCGAAACCGGTCACCTCAAGCCTTAGCCGACGAATAGCGGTGCCCAGGGTTTCGATCCCCGTCACATGCTGCATGACGATGTCGTCAATGAGCTCCCTGCGCCGTTCGTTGGTGTTCTCTTTCATCGCAGCCCCCCATTCAACCAGGCGTCCTAGCATGGCTTGCCACACAGTCGGAACTATAATGCCAACTATCGTGGCTCAACCCTCCACTTCCAGCAGTATAATTCCGGTTATGCTCGCACGTCCTGCCTATTGACCGGTGCATTGCTACGGATTTTGCGCTGTGCCAAAAACATTCAGTGCAACCCTCCCCACCTCCCGCTATTAATACCCGTCCCCTCTCAAGGACCCGAGCCCGCCATGAAATTCGACCTCGCCTACTGCCTCAGCCTCGACGACAAGCTGTCGATCTATGATGTGCGCGATCTGAATTTCGATGAAACCATGGATTTCGATTCTGCCAAGGAGCATTTCCAGTGCCCCAACGATGCCTGCCGTTTGGCATTCGATGCGGCCAACGTGTTGGGAACGTTCAACGCCAAGAATGTGAATTACGTGCGCACGCCGCACTTCAAGAACATGCCCAGCACGCGGCATGTGGCGGATTGTCCTTATGTCAGTCTGAAGATGCCGGCGTCGGGTGTGGAGGCGGACGGGGCGGAATCGGATGACGGTCGGGAGGAGCATTTTCCGTCGGAGTTGTTGCTGACTCGGCGTGAGTATGTGCGTAAGCCTGCGAGCCCGGCGGTGGCAGCGGATGTTTTGCGCGATGCCCCGACTCTCACTTCAGCGAGCAGTAACGTCGAGCAGCCAAGCCGGGAGTCGGCGCCGGACAAGACCAGTGTCTTCGCACACCCGGTGGAGTGTTTTGTGTCGAACTTCACGGACAAGGAGCTGCTCAAGCGCATGCCGCTGAAGATTGGCGAGCACACGGCGCCCTATGGGTCGTTCTTCAAGAAGATCGAGTACCTGCAGGACAACAAGGGGCTGATTTACTGGGGCAAGATCAAGGAGATCAAGGATTACACCCAGAGCTTTCGCATCGATTTCGAACAGAAGGTCTGGTTCAAGCAAGCGGACGAGGCGAAGAAGAAGCCTTATTCGGTCAACGTTTATCTGAGCAAGAAGCTGATCGACAACTACCGCAAGCGCAAGGCGTTTCTGGAGGAGATCAAGCACGCCGTCGACAGTGATGCCGAGTTGTATTGCTTCTTTTATGGCGTGACGCCAGAGTTGAAGCAGGTGCCTAGCAAGAAAAACCCCGAACAGACGTTCGGGGTGTTCAGTGCCAACATCGAGAACCTGGATCACTTCATTATTCGTGAAGCGCCGGGGTTGGCGGATCAGTGACTTCGCCTCAGGGCAGTTGCAGCGCTACGCCGCCGGGATGTTGTTTGATGAGGCTGTAGGGCAGGACGCCCCAGCCAATGTTTCGGCAGACGGCAGACACGTGAGGGAAAGACGGCTCTAACTTGATGCCTTTTTCGGTGAAGTACCAATCCGGATAGTGCCAAGGGTAGTCGTCGTTGTAGCCGCAGTCGTTCTCCCCTTCAGCCGTTGTCGTCATTTCCTTGGGATACAGCTTAAGCAGTTGCGCCACCAGCCAAGGCGCCAGCTCCTTGGACCGGTAGTCGTAATAGACAGCGGATGACTCGGATGAAGATTCATCGTAGTCGTAGATTTTTTGCTCGAAATGCAGCGGTTTGCCCTGCCCCACCCACAGCACGTCATCAAGCGTCAGGACTTTCCCGGTACGGGTATCAAGATTGAGCGCCTCATTGTACTGATCCGGGTAAGCCCCACCGCAGTAGTACTCGAATGAGATAGTCGCGCTCATGACGGAGGACGTCATCCACAACGGCTGAATCCCCTGATTGTAGTAGCCCTGTTTGCCATCGATGTAGCACCCGAAATGCCCCACCACGCCCTGCCACAACCGCGCCATCAACTGCTGATTGATACGCTGGCGCGTTTCAGCGGTGTACCCCGAAACCACTTCAAACCCTTCCATTTTTGTCTGTGGCTCGCCCCACCATTGCAGCGTGTACCCCATGAACGTTTCGGTCCGTCCTTGTTTGAGTTTCAGGCCTTGCAGACGCAGATATTCGTATGGCGCCTTGTCATGGAGTCTGACGAGATAGGGCAACGTTTCGGCGGACACTGGCGGGAGTTTGGCTTGCTGTAATTCGACCTTGAGGACTTTGCCTTGTGGACTGGTCCATTCGCCGGACCAACCGTCGGGCTTGGGATGCAAGCGAATTTGCGGGACAGTTTTACCCTCATCGTCAGCCTGGCTGCCCTCGTCGAGTATCAGGGTTTCGCCTTCTCTATTTCCGGTGAGTACTAGATCACTGCGATACTTTTGGTAAAAGTACCGCCCCTCACTGCCGTTGGCGTTCACCTCCAGCACAATCGGCGATTTGCCCACAGTTCCGGTGTAAACCTGAGTGCCATTTTCAGCCCACAGCGCGGTAGAAAAAGTTGAACACACCAACACGACAATGCCGGTCAGACGAAACAGTCCTTTGAACATCAAAACATCCTTGAGTGAATCGAGCGCTGCTCGCGAGAAGTTGTCGCGGATTATGGCGAAGCAACGTCCGAGAATCGATGGAAAGCTACGCCGATAACACTCAACCCAGACACATGCTAAGCATCACCACTACCAGCAAACCAATATAAACCCGCGCATGCACCCGATCCGGTATCCGCCCGATCCACGGCGTGGCCAGCCGAATCCCCACCAGCGACCCAAACGTCAATACCGTAAACGCCAGCACATCCACATAACCGACAAACCACGGTCCCAGATCAAACTCGGTAAACCCCGCCATCGCCATATAGGTCAGCGTTCCGGCCACCGCAACCGGAAGACTCAATGGATTAGCCATGGATGTGGCTTGCGACATGCTGAGGCCACAGCGTCTTAGCAACGGCACGGTCATGACGCTGCCACCCACCCCAAGAAAGGTGGCGATAGCGCCAATTCCCACACCGCCGCCAGACACTTCTGCCCCGCCCAATCGCCGTGGGATTTCGATGTAGGACTGTGTAAGAAAACCGCGTCTGAACAAGCAGTCCAGAATGGTCACGCTCAGGTAAACGATGAAGGCAGAACGGATCAGCTCACCACTCGCCCACATCGCGGCCGCAGCTCCGACGATCGCGCCCAAGCCGATGAACCCGCCCAACGGCCACAGGTAATGGCGAATGAGATTGCCCGCGTGGTGATGTTTTCTGGTGGCGATCAGGGCATTGACGATCATCACGCAGGTCGAAGTCGCCACGGCAATGTGCATCGCCGATTGGCCGATGGGGTCGTCGATGCCGTGGCTGGCCGTGAGCATGCGGTACAGCAAGGGCACGACGACAAATCCGCCGCCGAAGCCGAACAGCACGGCGGTGACGCCGGTCATGCAGCCGAAGAGTGCCAGCAAGAGGTAGAAGAACATCGCGCATCGTCCGTGGGTTGAGAGTGGCCGACGATAGAGCGATGGGGCTTGGCCTGCTTCAGCAAGTCAGCCAATAATGTTTGCGTTTACGCCAACCGCTGGGTGCCGCTCGATGCGCAATGTTTCGATTGATCTGCTGGACGACACGCCACGGCCGGTGGTGGCCATCGGTACGGATTATCCCGACGGTCATCGGTTGCCGCGCCATACCCATCGACGGGCGCAGTTGTTGTATGGCGCCACCGGGGTGATGCAGGTGAGCACGCTCGACGGCAATTGGGTGGTGCCGCCGCAGCGGGCGGTGTGGATTCCGCCAGGGGTGGCGCATGAGGTGTTGATGCTGGGGGTGAGCACTCGCAGTGTGTATATCGAACCGGGGGCGGTTGATCTGGGCAGCCGCTGCCAGGTGATCAGTGTTTCGCCGTTGCTGCGGCATTTACTGATGGAGGCGGTGGAGGTTGCGCTGGAGTACGACGAGGCCGGGCGCGATGGGGCGTTGATCGACTTGTTGCTGCACGAACTGGCGCGCAGTGCTCACCTGCCGTTGCATATTCCGTTGCCTGTGGATTCGCGGTTGCTCGGGTTGTGTCAGAGGTTTCTCCGGCAACCGAACGCTCACCAATCGCCGCAGCAATGGGCCGATCAGTTGCATATCAGTTTGCGTACGTTCAATCGTCTGTTCCGCCAACAAACCGGGCTGAGTTTCAGCCAATGGCGGCAGCGAGCCTGCGTGGTGCTGGCCTTGGCGCGGCTGGCGGTGGACACGCCGGTGACGCGCATTGCCCTGGATTTTGGTTATGAAAGCCCGGCGGCGTTCTCGACCATGTTCCGTCGGGTGCTGGGACAGGCCCCGTCCGTTTGGTTGGAGGGGACGAAATGACCACTAAAGCCATCCGCGAAGAATGCACCGCGGTTTCTCAGGGATTACGCATCATCGTTCTTCGTGGGCAAGTCGGATCGCCGCACCGCTCGCGTCTACAGGTTCTGCACCAGGCGGATGATTGTCTTGAGTGGCTTGTTCTGACAGCAATTCAAAGCTCTGCTCCTTCACATCCTGGGAATCCAGGCCGATTTGCACCCGGAACTCACCCGGCTCGGCGACGTATTCCAGTTGGGCATTGAAGAACTTCAAGTCGTTCTCGTTAATGCTGAAGTGGACTGCTCTCTCCTCGCCGGCCTTGAGCATGATTTTTTGGAAGTTTTTCAGTTCTTTGACCGGCCGGGCGACGGAGGCAACGACATCGCGGATATACAGCTGAACCACCGTTTCGCCGTCACGCTGGCCGGTATTTTTCACCATGATGCTGGCGACGAGGTTGTCGGTCTTGTTCAGTGTGGTCGAAGACAGGGCCATGTCGGTCAGGCTGAAATCGGTATAGCTCAGCCCATAGCCGAAGGGGTAAAGCGGCCCATAGGATTGATCGAAATATTGCGACGTGTAGTTGCGAAGCGCACCCGGCAGATACGGACGGCCGGTGTTCAGGTGGCTGTAGTAATTGGGGATCTGCCCCACGGAACGTGGAAAGGTGATGGGTAATTTGCCGGACGGGTTGTAGTCACCGAACAATACATCCGCAACGGCGTTGCCTCCCTCGGTACCGCTGTACCAGGTTTCCAGAATCGCATCGGCCTGTTTCTGCTCCTTGCCGATCGACAACGGCCGACCGTTCATCAATACCAGTACCAGCGGCTTGCCGGTGGCTTTCAGGGCGGTGATCAATTCACTCTGGCGCCCCGGCAGATCGAGGCTGGTTCGACTGGCCGCTTCATGGGACATGCTGCGGGGCTCGCCCACCACGGCGATGACAACATCGGCTTGCTGTGCAACCTTGACTGCTTCGTCAATCATTTCTTCTGCCGGGCGAGGGTCGTTGGCGATTTCAGACACGCCCTGGTATTCCAGGTATTTAACAACCTCCTGATCCTCCTCGAGATTGGCGCCTCGGGCATAGATCAGCGAGCCCTGGCTCATCGCGCTTTTCAGCCCGTCGTAGATCGTCACCGATTGCGCGGGCACACCACTTGCAGACCAACTGCCCATGATGTCGACGGTACTTTTTGCCAACGGGCCGATGAGCGCGATCGTGCTCTCTTTTTTCAGCGGCAAGAGCCCGTTTTCATTCTTCAACAGCACCAGTGTCTTGCGTGCCACTTCACGGGCCTGCGCTCTGTGCAGATGGTTTTCGGCGTTGTTATCAGCAGCGCTTTCACTGGCAGCGCCGAGGCGCCGGTAAGGGTCTTCGAATAGCCCCATGTCGTACTTGGCACCCAGTACTTCCCGCACCGCGTCATCAATATCGCTCTGGGAAATGGCGCCAGACTCAAGCAGCCCTGGCAACTCCGGCCCATAGGAGGAGTCGTTCATGCTCATATCAATGCCGGCCCTGATGGCGAGCCTGGCCGCGTCGCGAGGATTCCTCGCAACACCGTGCTGAACCAGATCGGTTACCCCGTTATGGTCGCTGATGACCAGTCCCTTGAAGCCCCACGCTTTGCGGAGCAGGTCCTGCATCAACCATTTATTGGCCGCCGCCGGCACACCATTTATCGAGTTAAGCGCCGCCATGACGGCTCCCGCGCCACCCTCGATCGCCGAACGATAAGGTGGCAGGTAGTCCTGGTACATTCGGGTCAGGCCCATGTCGACGCTGTTGTAGTCGCGCCCCCCCTCGACAGCCCCATACAACGCAAAGTGCTTGGCGCTGGACATGATGCTGTCGGGCGCGTTCAGGCTTTGTCCCTGGTAGGCCTGGACCATCACTCTGGCAATGCGCGAAACCAGATAGGTGTCTTCACCGAAGCCTTCGGATGTGCGCCCCCAGCGAGGATCACGGGCGACATCGATCATCGGGGCGAAGGTCATATCGATACCGTCCTCACTGGCTTCTTTCGCCGCCGTTCGACCGCTCAACTCGATGGCGTCCATATCCCAACTGGAGGCCAGGGCCAGGCCGATGGGAAAAATGGTTCGATGACCGTGTATCACGTCCCAACCGAAAAACATCGGTATCTTCAGGCGGCTTTGTTGAGCCGCGTCCTGCATGGGGCGGTTTACATAACGGCTCACAGAGCCATACGTCCCCCCGATTCGCCCGGCAGTGATCTCCTGGCAGATTTTTTCGGGCGTCATCTTGTCATCGATAGCGATCAGCCGCAGTTGGCCGACTTTTTCGTCGAGGGTCATCTGATTGATGAGGTTGGTGACAAAGGCATCTTTGTTTGGCGATACCGTATCGGCCAGGACCGGCAGAGTTGTAAAGCTGATCAGGGCACATAGCAGACGTAGTCTTTTCATGATTCCCTTCCCCGCGTAACGCTGTGGCGCACTGCCTTTGAAACGCCACCTTTCCGGCATTGAAGATCAGAAGGCTGACGTTCAATCATTTGGAGCTTTCAGGAAACCGCCTAGAGACAGCGTAGTCGGTCCAACGCCCCTGCCTGAGCGAAAAAAGAGAATCGATCAAAAAATGAGTTTGATCCGGGCGCAAAACAACTGTACAAAAACACAGTACATTTTCGAATCGCCACGCTCGATCCCCGGAGAAAACCATGGCCTCTCTTGCAATGAAAATCACCCTGGAACGCATCGCCCTCTTCCAGTTCACCCCAGCCCACTGCGCCCAGGCCCGAGCGATGCTGGGTTGGAGTGTGGAGGAGTTGTCCGAGGAATCCGGAGTTTCCGTTGACGCCATCCAGCGATTCGAAGCGCAGCGTAATGTGCTGGATGTCACGCGGCTGGCGTTGGCGTATCGGTTTGAATCGCAAGGTTTGGTGTTCTTCCCGGGGTTTGCACCGGGCCGAGGGATGAATGTGAAAGGGTCCACACCGAATCCGGTGGGGCGGGCGGATTATGCGATGGTTGAGTGAGGTTGCAGCAGATGCGGGCCAAAGCCGAACACGTTATGAAAATAGGCATGCTCCTCGAAACCGGTCAGCTGAGTCAGGCTGAGGCGGCCCATAGGCTTGGATTGTCTGAGGAGGAACTGAACGAAATACTCCGTGGAGAATTTTGCGATCTGACCGTGGCAAAAATCTCGGAATATACAAAGCCGTTACTGGACGAACGCAGCTGAAAAGTCCGGGGCGCTTGCACCGCAAGCGCCCCGGCAGCACAACATCAAGCGTTCTGCACGGTCGCCTGATCGCTTACATCTTCCACACCCAACCACCACGCGCCACCACGCTGCGGATACATCACGTTGAACGCCTCGCCCATTTGCGGCGTGGTGATCGACACGTTCCGTTCCCAGGCCAGCGCCAGAATACGGTCGAAAGGTTCGTACCAGGCGTGCATCGACAGGTCGAAGGTGCCGTTGTGGATCGGCAGCAACCAGCGCCCTTTAAGGTCGATGTGCGCTTGCAGGGTTTGCTCGGGCTGCATGTGCACGTGAGGCCACTCGACGTTGTAGGCGCCGGTTTCCATAAGGGTCAGGTCGAATGGGCCGTACTGCTCGCCGATGCGTTTGAAGCCGTCGAAGTAGCCGCTGTCGCCACTGAAGAAAATCCGCGTATCGCCGTCGATCATCACCCACGATGCCCACAGGGTGCTGTTACCGTCGAACAGCCCGCGACCGGAAAAGTGCTGCGAAGGTGTGGCTACGAATTGAAGGCCATCGACCTCGGTGCCCTGCCACCAATCCAGTTGGCGCACTTTGCTGGCGTCGATGCCCCACTTGATCAGGGTGTCCCCCACGCCCAGGGGCGTGAGGAAGTAGCGGGTCTTGTCCGCCAGTTTGAGCACGGCCTGATAATCGAGGTGGTCGTAGTGATCGTGGGACAGGATCACCGCTTCAATCGGCGGCAGGTCTTCGAGGCTGATCGGCGGCTGGTGGAAACGCTTGGGGCCGGCCCATTGCACGGGAGAGGCGCGTTCGGCGAAGACCGGGTCGGTGATCCAGAACTTGTCCTGCAGCTTGAGCAGAAGCGTGGAATGGCCCAGGCGATAGACGCTGTGGTTAGGCGCGGCAATCAACGCCGCCTGGGTCAGGGTTTGCACCGGAACGGGGGCCGACGGCCGGGTGTCGTGCGGTTTGTTGAAGATGAAGTTCCACAGGATGCGCAAGGTTTTGCGAAAGCCTTCGCGCTGCACCGGCACATGGTTTCGGTACTGCCCTTGAGCCTGTCGGGACGCTTCAGGCGTTGAAGCGTTGTTCGCTGGGGAAGTTGAAGTGTCCATGACTGAATGACTCCAGAAAAACCGCACAATCGACGATTTTCCGCTTGGGACGATAAATGGCCAAGGCATGCACGCATCAGCCGAAGATTCAATTTCTCACGGTGCAGGATTAACACAACATTACACTGCACAGTGTAGTTTCTAGGTTGCATCAAAGCCGATCACAAGTAAACTACCAAGTGTAATTCTCCACTTTTTCCTGCCGAAGCGTACTTATGACAGCTCCACAGCGCCTCACCGACCGAAAACGCGAAGCCATCATCCAGGCAGCGATTGCCGAATTCCGTACCCACGGTTTCGACATCACCAGCATGGACAAGATCGCCGCCACCGCCGGCGTGTCGAAGCGCACGGTGTACAACCACTTCCCGAGCAAGGAAGAGTTGTTTGCCGAAATCCTCAATCAGTTATGGACCCGAGTAACGGCCGAACAGGAAACGGCCTACCGCCACGACCTGCCCCTGCGCGATCAGCTGCGCCTGATGTTGCAGGCGAAATTGCAGATGCTGGCCGATGACAATTTTCTCGACCTGGCGCGTGTGGCGATTGCCGCCACCATCCACTCTCCCGAGCGTGCGCAGAACATGGTTGCCCGAATGGGTGAGCGCGAAGAAAGTTTGACCGTGTGGATTCGTGCCGCCCAGGCCGATGGCCGCTTGAAACAGGTCGCGCCTGAGTTCGCTGCGCAACAGATCCACGGGTTGCTCAAGTCCTTTGCCTTCTGGCCGCAGATTTCCATGGGCCGAACGGGCCTTTCGCCCGAGATGCAGCACACCGTGGTGGAATCTGCGCTGGACATGTTCCTGGCGTGCTATGAGTGCTGAACCGAGCTGCAAAAAATGACAACGTCCGCCACTTTATCGCTGTTCGATCGCTCTGAATAAAAACACCGAAATGTGTTTCTGAATGAGACTGGCGCTGGAGCTATAGTGAGCCTCAGTCCCATCCCCTCTTCAGAGAGCATCATGAGCACTCCGACCCACGAAACCGAAACCGAAATCACCGGCCCCGTCGATCACCTGCGCTTCCATCGCCCTCACGCGCACCTGGCACCTACTTTCGGTACCGACCGTTTTGCCCTGCGCGCCGAGGCTTTTGCGCGGTTCTTTGGCACGCCGACCTTCCTTGGCGCCCAGACCTTGGTGGTGGTGATCTGGATTTGCCTGAACCTGTCCGGCGTAACCCAATTCGATGTGTACCCCTTCATCCTGCTCAACCTGGCGTTCAGCCTGCAAGCGGCCTACGCCGCGCCGCTGATTCTGCTGGCCCAGACGCGTCAGGCGGCGCGGGACAAAGCCCAGTCCGAAGCCGATGCGCGACATCGTGAAGCCTTGGCCATCGCCAACAGTGAACGTCAGGCCCAAGCCGCGCGGAACACTGCGCAACTGAAGGAGTTGCTGGAGCAAAACACCCGGCTCACCGAAATCACCAAGACCCTGACTGAGCGCATCGAAAGCCTGACCTCGGAAATGCATCAACACTTCATCAGCAAGGAGCCACCGAAGGTTTGATCCGGAGCGCCCGCCCCAACTCGTCGAACAACGTCACCACCGAGCGCAACGCGCGGCAGTCCGGGCGGGTCAGCAGCCACAGCGCGGTGTCGTAACCGTGCAGGGGCTCGGTCAACGGTTGCAGTCCGTCACCGATCAAAAAGTCCGGCAACGCCGCGATGCCCAGTCCGGCCCGCACCAACTCGGTCACCGACAACATGCTGTTGCAGCGATAACCGGGTGTAACGCCAGGCAACTGCTGGCGCCGCCAGGCGACGGTGGGGTGATCGGGAAGAAAGTCGTCCGGGGCGATCCAGGTTAATGAGGCCAGGTCGTGGGATTCGACCGATTGCAGATAGGCCGCGCTGGCACAGACCCGGTAGGAAATGTCTGCCAATCGCCGGCCAACCAGATGCTCGGGCGGGGTACGGGTCAACCGCAAGGCGATGTCGGCGTCGCGGCGGCTGAGGTTGGCGAAGTCGTTGGAGGTGCAGAGTTCAATAGTCAGTGCCGGGTAAGACGGCATGAACCGCGCCAGTGCCGGTAACAGCAGACTTTGCAGGACCGAATCGGTGCAGGTCAGGCGCACGGTGCCGCTGATGATTTCTCCGCCCTGCTCCACGCCAATGCGCGCCGCCTCCAGTGCTTGTTCGGCGCGTTCAGCCTGCTCGGCCAGGGTCTGAGCCAACGTGGTAGGCAGGTAACCGGTGCGGCTCTTTTCGAACAGTTGCTGGCCCAGCGCGGCTTCGAGTCGACGGACCGCGCGAAACACCGTCGAGACGTCGACCTTCAACAACGCCGAAGCCCGGGCCAGAGAGCCGCCGCGCACTAAAGCGAGGATCAGCGACAGGTCGGGATAGTCCAGCCGATAGTGCGTCGATGCATTGATCACTTGGGATAACGCCAATATTGATTGCGTGAACGCCAATCTATAGTCGGTGCCAGAAATCAACAAGCGTCGAGATCACTCATGGAAACCAACGCCATCCGCATTGCCCTGATCGGTGACTACGATCCACACGTCACCGCCCATCAAGCCATCCCCGTCGCCCTCGGCATGGCCGCCGAACACACCGGCATGAACCTGCAGTTTGAATGGCTGCCCACCGACCGCATCACCGCCGATACGCCACTGGACGACTTCGATGGGTTCTGGTGTGTACCCGCCAGCCCTTATCGCAACATGGATGGCGCGTTACGGGCGATCCGCTTTGCCCGGGAACTACAACGGCCGTTCCTCGGCACGTGCGGCGGTTTTCAGCACGCGGTGCTGGAATTCGCCCGCAACGTATTGGGCTGGGAAGATGCCGAACACGGCGAGACTTCGCCCGACGCGACGCGGGCGTTACTCACGCCGCTGACCTGTGCGCTGGTGGAAGCCGTCGACAGCATTCATTTGGTTGAAGGCTCGTTGATCGCCAAGGCGTACGAAAATGTGGAGATTCGTGAAGGCTATCACTGCCGTTACGGTGTGAATCCCGAGTTTGAACGGCAGCTACTGACGCGACAGTTGCACGCGGTTGGCCACGATTCGGCGGGGGATCTGCGGGCAGTGGAGCTGAAGGATCATCCATTCTTTGTCGCAACGCTGTTCCAACCGGAACGCGCCGCGCTCAAAGGCCTGCTGCCGCCATTGGTCAAGGCGTTGATCGAGGCCTGTGCGAGGAAAAATTCATGATCGCCCAGACACCTGCAGCACCTTACTACGCAGTGATTTTCACCTCGCTGCGCACCGAAGGCGACCAGGGTTACGAACAGGCCGCCGAACGCATGGTGGAACTGGCCCGTGAGCAACCCGGCTTCCTGGGCGTGGAATCGGCCCGGGGCGCGGATGGGCTCGGGATTACGGTGTCCTACTGGGACAGCGAAGCGGCGATCCTGGCCTGGAAGCATCACCCCGAGCACAGCGCGATTCGTGAACGCGGGCGATCGACCTGGTATTCGGCGTGTCATACGCGGGTGTGCAAGGTTGAACGGGCCTATGCGTTCAAACAGTAAATGATGCAGTGTTCTGGCGTCTTCGCGGGCTTGTCCGCGAAGACGCCAGAACAGCCACCGCAAAACCCTCACCCCCGCACCAAACTCCTCACCGCCGTAATCTGCGGCACGTCCTGTCGATTCATGTACACCCGCAACGGTTCGGTGATGTTGATCCGGTCGTCGATGTTCTGGTCCAGCAGCAACTGAATCAGTTCGCGCTTGAGCGTCATGGTCTGCTCGGGGCCGGGTGCCCAGACGAATTCGCTGGCGGGGATGATGCCGTCGTCAGCCACGTCCATGCCGAAAGCGTCTTCACTGAAGCGCACGATGTACTGGCCGGTTTTGCGATTGAGGCCGACGAAGCCTTTGAGTTGGTCGGCGGCCTGGCAAATGAGCTGGGAAGTGATGCGCATGGTAAACCTCACAAAAGGTCGCTAAGGACCGGTGATCGATGGTTTACACGCAGGGCAAGTGAACGGGTTTCCCTCTGCCGGGGAAACTGCAGGTGTGAAGATTACTGCAAAGAGCCGCACAAAAGCGTCGAAGAAATCTTCTTTAAACACGTTTATGTCGGTCTGGTGATAGCACAAGCGGCGCTCAGTTGTTAAAAGATACGTCTTTGAAAACTCATCGCAAAAGGACTTCGACCATGCCTGTCTCCTTCACCAAAAGCGCCCTGCTGCTGAGCCTGATGCTCGGCCTCGGCCAGGCACAGGCCACCAGCGAGCCAAGCCCCAGCGCACTGGCAACCCGCCTGGGCATTCCGCACCCGGCGGTGATCGCCCACCGTGGCGCCTCTTTTGATGCACCGGAATCCACCGCCGCAGCCTACAAACTGGCTCGCGACCTGGGTGCCGACTACCTGGAAATGGACCTGCAACGCAGCAAGGATGGTGTGCTGTTCGCCCTGCACGACAACAACCTGCAACGCACCACCGACGTCGCTACCAAATTCCCTGAGCGCAAGGACAGCCCGGCCAACGAATTCACCATCGCCGAACTGAAAACCCTGGATGCCGGCAGCTGGTTCAACACGGCGTACCCGGATCGCGCGCGTCCTGGCTACGTGGGTCTGAAGATCCTGACCCTGGACGAAATCATCGACATCGCCCAAGGCAATCCACTGCACAAGCCTGGCCTGTACATCGAAACCAAGGAGCCAAAGCAGTTTCCCGGCATCGAACGCGATCTCAAGGATAAATTGCAGGACCGTGGTTGGCTGAGCCCGACGGGTTCCAAACTGGCAAAAAGTAATCTGGCGGTCGGCCAGGGGAAAGGCAAAGTCGTGCTGCAAACCTTCGAGAAGAGCAGCCTAGAACTGCTCGAGAAGGAGATGCCGCAAGTGCCGAAAATCCTGCTGTTGTGGGTCGGCGAAGGCAGCATCGAGCCGAAATCCAAAGTGGCGTTCGCTGAGTCCGGAGACAAGGACAAAGCGACTTACTACGCCAAACAGGAACCGAAGGACAAAGCCGAATTCCAGCAATGGGTCGAGTACGCCAAGGCCCAGGGCGCTATCGGCACCGGGCCTTCTGCCGCGCTGACCAAGGGTGGAGATCAGAGCTATTCAGACCTGGTGAAACCGTGGATGAACCAGTTCACCCACGATCAGGGCATGCTGGTGCACGTCTACACCATCGACGATGCCGTGGATTATCAGAAAGTGATGGATGCCGGTGTCGACGGCATCTTCACCAATCGCGCCAGCGAACTGCTGAAGTTCTATAAGCGCCCGGCGGCGGCGAGTGTTGCGCAGTTGTTGCAGAACAACGGGTATTGATTCAAGACCGTGGCGCCTGTTTCGCAGGCAAGCCTCGCTCCTACAATGCCATACGCGGTGGTCGCGTAAATCTGTAGGAGCGAGGCTTGCCCGCGAAGCTTTTAGCTGACGCCACGGGCAATTAAGGGTGAATTAAGTTGCGCTGTTTAACCTGATCCCACTTAAACAGCTCCTCCAAGGAAAGAACTTGATGAAAACCTTAACTGCCCTGTTCACCGCTGCTGCCCTGACCCTCACCGCAGGCCTGGCCCAAGCTGATGTTCGCGTCGACCAGATCCCCGAGTTGGTCAAAAGCGGCAAGATCAAACCCCTGGAAGAAATGAACCAGGCCGCGCTGAAGTTGCATCCGGGCGCCACGATTACCGATACCGACCTGGATAACCACTTCAACGGTTACGAATATGAAGTGGAACTGCGTCTGGCTGACAACACCGAATGGGACGTGGACTTCGATGCCGCCACTGGCAAGGTCCTGAGCAACAAACAAGACAAGTGATTCAACGGCAAAAAGCCGCACGATCTTCGGGTCGTGCGGCTTTTTTGCGTTCGGCGTAAGGCAAATCGCTGAAGTCATGAACGAAGTCGCGCCCTTTTGCGCAGGCCCGCTAGAATCCCTCAACACCACTCAGCATGTTGAAGCAGAGAACCACGGATATGGGGCAAACAGCGGCAGCAGACATCGCCACGATCGGCCGGATCAGCGCGGTGCCGGCGGTTCTCCAGGTGATCAGTGAGCTGACCGGGTTGCGGTTCGCCGCGGTGGCCCGCGTCATCGACAACACCTGGATCGCCTGCGCGGTGCTCGATCGACTGGGTTTCGGCGTGCAAGTGGGCGATGAACTGCAGCTGGTCTCCACGCTGAGCGACGAAATTCGCCAGGGCCAGCACTCGGTGGTCATCGACAAGGTCAGTGAAGACCCGCTCAGCCGCGATCATCCCTTCGAAAGCTACATTGCCGTGCCGATACTTCGCACCGACGGGCGCTTCTTTGGCACCCTCTGCGCCCTCGATCCTGATCCCGCGCCGCTCAAGTCCAGCACGATCCAGAGCACCATGGAATCCTTCGCCCGGATGCTCGCGCTGCAGATAGAGACCGAAGAAAACCTGCAACAGACCGAAGCGGCGCCGATCAAGGAACGTAAAACCAGCGAACTGCGCGAACAGTTCATCGCCGTACTCGGCCATGACCTGCGCAACCCCTTGTTCGCCATCAGCGCCGGTGCCGAAATGCTCCTGCGCAAACTCAAAGACCCGCCAAATGAACAACGGGTGCGGCATATCCTCACCAGCGCCCGGCGTGCGACCAAACTGGTCGACGATGTACTGGACTTCGCGCGCGGGTCATTGGGTCGCGGCATCCCGGTGAATATCGAGCCGTGCCCGGATTTGGGGGATGTGCTGCGGCATGTGATCGCCGAGATCCAGAGCATTCACCCCAAGCGCATTATTCAGTCGTCGATTGGCGACCTGAGCGACATTCACTGCGATCGCGAACGGGTCGCGCAGTTGCTGTCCAACCTGCTGGCGAATGCCGTTGTCCACGGCGATCCCGACGGCCCGGTCGAGGTCAGTGCGCAGGTCAACGAAGGGCACTTCATATTGAGCGTGAAAAACCACGGGCTGATTGCCGAAGATGCCTTGCCACACCTGTTCCAGCCCTACTCGCGACCGACCGGCGGAACACCGCAGGCCGGCCTCGGGTTGGGGTTGTACATTGCCAATCAGATTGCGCTGGCCCATGGGGGGCAGCTTGATGTGAAATCGACGCAGTCCCATGGAACGGCGTTCATATTCACGCTGCCTTTGACGCGGTGACGACAGCCTCAATGTCTTAGACCGCGTTAGCGTGACTCACGGACGATTGGCTGTTAAACATCTCGACCTTGGCACGGAAAGAACTTGAGGTGGAGGTCGATCCATCCAGATGCTTGATCGTGTAGTAAGCCTCCGCAGCGACAGCCACCTGACTCAGCGCTCCTTTGTCCAAAGGAATGTGTATGGGAAAGAAATCACCTTGTCGATATTTGTGATAAGCAACCTCCACGTTGCCAAACTTCACGAAGATTTCTTCGCCCTCTACAAATTCTTCCCTTGCCGGGATGATTGCTTTCGGAATCACTGGGTCTGCTTCATCGACGAAAAAAATGATCGACTGTCCACCGACAACAGTCATAGGGTTCAATGTTTCGGTCATCGCAATGCTCCTTGTGAAAGTACTGGCACAGGTTCAGTTTGAGTAGGCGCGCCAAGGGATATCTAGCGCCGCGAGAAAAAAACTGTCTACTGTCAGAAATAACAGGTACCGCTGAAATCGGGCGTCTTGGTTGCAAGTACCCGATCAACGGCACACCGACCTTAACAAGGTGTACAGCTGTAATGCTTAAGGATCAGGCCGAGGTGCTGACCACCGAATCCGCCGTACTGCCACCTTCATCCTGCAACGCCTGTGTACCGACTCGGTAACCGATTCGATACACAATCCATTTCACTAGGCGCTCAACCGCGCCGTTACCTCATTCAATTGCCCTGACAGCCCATGCAGGTTGTGGCTGGCCGCTTCGGTGCGCTGCACGTTGTCCAGGTTGGTGCTGGCGATGCTGGTGATTTCGGTGAGGTTGCGCGAGATGTCTTCGGCCACTGAAGTCTGTTCTTCTGCGGCGGTGGCGATCTGGCGGTTCATGTCGCGAATGGCTTCCACGGCATGGGTGATCCGCTCGAGCATGGCGCCGGCCTGGGTCACTTGCTCGACGCTTTGCTCGCTGCGCGACTGGCCGCTTTCGATGGCCTGGGCCGCATCCACCGCACCGGTTTGCACGGTTTGAATGATCTGGTTGATCTCGATGATCGACGCCGCCGTGCGCTGGGCCAGGCTGCGTACTTCATCAGCGACCACCGCAAAACCGCGCCCGGCTTCACCGGCACGGGCCGCTTCGATTGCCGCGTTGAGCGCCAGCAGGTTGGTCTGTTCGGCAATGCCGCGAATCACTTCCAGCACCTTGCCGATGCGCCCGCTGTCTTCTTCCAGACGACGGATGACCGTGGCGGTGTTGGCGATTTCGCCACGCATTTGGGTGATGGTGTGAATGGTGCCCTGCATGACCTTCTCGCCTTGCTGGGCGGACTGATCGGCATCGTCGGCCGCACGTGCCGCTTCGGCGGCGTGGCGCGCGACTTCTTGCGCGGTGGCGGACATTTCGTTCATCGCCGTGGCCACCTGATCGGTGCGATTGAACTGCTCGTTGGTGCCGCTGGCCATAAGGCCGGCAATCGAGTTCAGCTCACCGCTGGCACTGTCCAGGTCCGACGCGCTGCGCTGCAAACGACTGAAGGTTTCGGCGAGGAAATCGCGCAAGGTGTTGGCGGCCCTGGCCAGGTTGCCCAACTCGTCCTGACGGGTGCTGGCCACGCGCTCGGCGAACCGGCCCTGACTGAGTTGCGCCACGTAGTCGATCAGTTTGCGGATCGGCTCCACCAGGTTGCGATTGACCAGCCACAGACTCAACAAACCAATCAGCAGGCCCGACACCAGCATCACCGCGAGCCCCGACAACACCGTCTGATCGGCACTGGCACTGATCAATTTCGATTGTTCGACACTCTGCTTGCGCAGTTCGCCGACCAGTTCATTCATCTGCTCGCTGGCGGCGCGGTCCACGCCCTTGACCGCATTGTCGCCGGCCGCTGGGTCGGCACCGGCCGCCACGTAGGCATCACGGCCCTTCTGATACGCCGCACCTAATACACGATGCTCCTCACGCAGGCGTTCGATGCGGGTCTTGAGTTGCGGCTCCATACCCTTCTGCCCGGCCAGTTCACCAAGGATACCCTGCACATTGCGCTGACCCTCCTCGAACTGCTTCCAGTATTTGTCCAGGTCCGCGGGTTGCTTGCCGCGCAGCAGGACGTTTTTCCACTCCTGAACCTGCACCTTGAATTGCAGGTTGGCTTCATCGATCAGTTGCGAGGTGTGCAACGGGCCTTCGATCAGGTTCGCGTAGTTCTGAACGCCGTTGGACAAAAAGTGAAAGCAGGCCAAAGCGATCAACAACATCGCCAACAGGCTGCCGCTCAACAGGGCGAGAATTTGTGCTCGAAGGGACTTTTGTAAAGACATCGGGAAGTACTCGAAACAGGAATGAGGCACGCGGATGAAGGCGTGAAAAGTATCCGGACATCCCTGTCTGCCACGTTGGCCCTTGGCCGAAGGCGCGCAAACGTAACCCAAGCGTGATCGGCGTTCCAGAGCGGTTCTTGAGGAAAATCCGACCATCGGTATCGCAATCGTTTGCGTACACCTTGCCGTCACAAAACCGTCATGAGCGCTTGCAATGATGAGGCTCAAGTGAACCTGTGAAACCCGCGACAGGCGCCTCCCCGCAGCGAGACTTCATGAACCACAGCATTGATCAACGCCATCGCGATTCCGACCTGTTCGGCCTGCTTTACGGTTTCAGTTTTCGCCCCGGCGAGCGCGGTCGAGAGATCGACTCGGCCAAGGCACTGCACTGCCTGCAACAACCGGACGACAGTGATGAGTTTCTCTGGCTGCACCTGAACCTGGCTCATGCGGCGTGCGAGCGCTGGATGAAAAGCCATCTGGAATTGCCCGACGAGTTTTTCGAAGCCTTGCACGAGGGGTCGCGTTCGACGCGCATCGAGCATGTCGATTCGGCGTTGCTGGCGGTGGTCAACGATGTGGTGTTCAACCTCAGTAGCATGGTTTCCTCGGATGTCTCGACGCTGTGGGTCTGCGCCCGCAGTCGGCTGATCATCAGCGCGCGCCTGCAACCGCTGCACTCGGTGGACAAGCTGCGCTCTTCGGTGAAGGCCGGTGAATGCTTTCGCTCACCGCTGGAATTGCTGGTGCATTTGCTGCGTGATCAGGGCGAAGTGCTGACGCAGATCGTGCGCAAGACCAGCCTCAGTGTCGATCAGATCGAAGATGAATTGCTGTCGTCGCGCCTGTCCACCAACCGCGCCGAACTGGGCGCCAACCGCCGGGTGCTGGTGCGCCTGCAACGGTTGCTGGCGCTGGAGCCGGGCTCGTTGCTGCGCCTGCTCAATCGCCCGCCGCAATGGTTGCAGAAGGAGGACGTCAAGGAGCTGCGCAAATCCACCGAGGAGTTTGCGCTGATCATCAACGACCTCACCGCCCTAGGTGAGCGGATCAAGCTATTACAGGAAGAAATCGCCGCCAATCTCAACGAACAGAGCAACCGCACGCTGTTCACCCTGACCGTGGTCACGGTGTTGGCGCTGCCGATCAACATCATTGCCGGTTTCTTCGGCATGAACGTCGGCGGGGTGCCGCTTGCCGGGGATCCGGAGGGGTTCTGGATTCTGGTGGCACTGGTGGCGACGTTTACCCTGATTGCCGGGCGCTGGGCGTTTCGTAAGCGGCGCGATTATTAAACCGTCCATCATCACCGATACCTTGTGGCGAGGGAGCTTGCTCCCGCTGGGCTGCGCAGCGGCCCCTATCCGGTTTATTCATTCAAACAGAATTCTCTGGTTTTACGACTGCTTCGCAGCCGAACGGGAGCAAGCTCCCTCGCCACAGGTATTTGCCTGCCTTAGCATCCGGCATCACAAAAAAACCAAACACTGACCCAGCGCAGTCTCACTGTAATATTTAGCAACGATCATGGCCGATACTCCTTCTCTGCTCAGGATTGTCCGGCATGGCTACGCCTTCCTTCACCGCCGCCTCCCAGGCGCCCGCCAGTGGCGCCAGGCCGCAGTTCGATAAAAAACCCGGCCTGCTCACCTTCGTGATGTTCTTTGCCGTGCTGGGCAGCGGGCTGTTGTTCACCGCCTACAGCCTGATGCACGACATGAGCGAACTCGGCACGGTGGTCACCACCTGGACGCCGTTTCTGCTGTTGGGCGTGGCACTGCTGATTGCCTTGGGCTTTGAGTTCGTCAACGGTTTTCACGACACCGCCAACGCCGTGGCGACGGTGATTTACACCCACTCCTTGCCACCGAATTTCGCCGTGGCCTGGTCCGGGTTCTTCAACTTCCTGGGGGTGTTGCTGTCGAGCGGCGCGGTGGCGTTCGGCATCATCGCCCTGTTGCCGGTGGAGCTGATTCTGCAGGTCGGCTCCTCTGCCGGTTTCGCGATGATCTTCGCCCTGTTGATCGCCGCCATTCTGTGGAACCTCGGCACCTGGTGGCTGGGTTTGCCGGCTTCTTCGTCGCACACCCTGATCGGTTCGATCATCGGTGTCGGCGTGGCCAATGCCTTGATGCACGGCCGCGACGGCACCAGTGGCGTGGACTGGGCCCAGGCGACCAAGGTCGGTTACGCGTTGCTGCTGTCGCCGCTGATCGGCTTCGCATTCGCCGCGTTGTTGCTGCTGGCGTTGCGTGTCTTCGTCAAAAATCGCGCACTGTACAAGGCGCCGAAAGGCGACACCCCGCCACCGTGGTGGATTCGCGGCATGTTGATTCTGACCTGCACCGGCGTGTCCTTCGCCCACGGCTCCAACGACGGCCAGAAAGGCATGGGCCTGATCATGCTGATTCTGGTGGGCACGCTGCCGATGGCGTATGCATTGAACCGCACCATGCCGGCGGATCAGGCCTTGCAATTCGCCGCGGTGGCCGAAGTCACCCAGCAAGCCCTGATGAGAAACACACCGCTGCCGATGCCCACCGATCCACGCCCGGTGCTGACCGACTACATGCGCAACAAGGAAGCCACCCCGCAACTGATCCCCGCCCTCGCCGCGTTGGCGGGCCAGATCGGTAACGAAGTGAAGGGTTACGGCTCGCTGTCGAAAGTCCCGGCCGAAGCGATGGGCAACGTGCGCAACGACATGTACCTGACCAGCGAAACCATTCGCCTGATGGACAAGAACAAGGTCGGAAACTTCGACGCCGACACCACCGGCAAGCTGCAACTGTTCAAGCAACAGATCGACAACGCCACGCGGTTCATTCCGCTGTGGGTGAAGATCGCGGTGGCCATCGCCCTGGGGCTGGGCACCATGGTCGGCTGGAAACGCATCGTGGTGACGGTCGGCGAGAAAATCGGCAAGACGCACCTGACCTACGCCCAAGGCGCCTCGGCAGAAACCGTGGCGATGCTGACCATCGGCGCCGCCGACATGTTCGGCCTGCCGGTATCGACCACCCACGTGTTGTCTTCAGGCGTGGCCGGGACCATGGTCGCCAACGGTGGCGGCTTGCAGATGAAGACCATCCGCAACCTGCTGATGGCCTGGGTGCTGACCTTGCCGGCGGCGATTGTGTTGTCGGGCAGCTTGTACTGGTTGTTCACCAAGCTGTTCTGACCATACACAACCTGTGTAGGAGCGAGGCTTGCCCGCGAAAGCGGTTTCACATTCAACGATGACTCTGACTGTGAAACCGCTTTCGCGGGCAAGCCTCGCTCCTACAGGTCATTCAATAGCCTTCGCAGGCCCTGCGCAGTAATAGCCGCTCCCGCACCACGTCGTAACCCCAGTGATACACGTAGGTGTACGGCAGGAAAAACAGCAGCACGCCGATGTCCAGCAGGAACGCCTGCCACAGGCTGATCTTCAGCCACCAGGCAATCAACGGCACCCCAAACGCCACCAGCCCGCCTTCGAACAACAGCGCATGCACCACGCGGATCCAAGCGTTACGCACAATGGCGAAGCGCTTGAGCATGCGGTCGAACAGGCCGTTGAAGACCACGTTCCAGGCCAGGGCAAGGGCTGCAATCGCCATGGTTGCCACGCCCATTTCCAAAATGGGTTTGTCCATGATCCAGGCCAGCAGTGGGGTACAGATCAAAACGGCCAGCAGCTCGAAACCGATGGCCTGGAAGATGCGTTCAGTGATGGATTTGTTGGCGTTCATGGCCAGACTCCCTGAGTGACTGTGGTTGCCATGATCTGCCATCGAACCGATACTTCATAACCAATAACCATCGATCAAGGCGATAGTTCATGGCTTCCCACGAAGTGTTGCTGGCGTTTGTAGAGGCCGCGACCCAAGGCTCGTTTTCCGCCGCGGCGCGCAAGCTCGGGCGCAGTCAGTCGACCATCAGCGCCGCCGTGGCGAGCCTGGAAATCGACCTGAACCTTGTCCTCTTCGACCGCAGCAGCCGCAAGCCGAGCCTGACCCCGGCCGGGCACGTCATGCTGCAACGGGCCGAGGAGATTCTGGCCGCCACCAGCCGTCTGGAAATGACCGCCAGCCAACTGTCCCAAGGCATCGAGCCAAAGTTGACCGTGGCGATTTCCGACACTTACCAGTCCGACCGTTTCGAAGCGGCGCTCAGTGCTTTCGAGCAGCGTTACCCGGACCTGGAACTTGAATGCCTGATTGCCGAATGCGATGACCTGGTAGCACTGGTACAACGCGGCCGCGCGCACGTCGCCTTCGCCGAAATGCAGGACAGCTACCCGCCGGACCTGGTCAGTTCGACGGTGGACGAGCGCACGGAAATCGCCCTGTTCGTGTCCCACGCGCACCCATTGGCGACGCTGAACGACATCGATCAGGACGTGCTGCAACAGCACCGCGAACTGCGTCTGGCGACGATCGTCAATCCGTATGAAAGCCGCGCGAAGGGGCGGGTCTGGTCGGCGCCAAGTTACCTGATGCTGCTGGAAATGGCCCAGGGCGGGTTCGGCTGGGCACCGTTGCCGCGATGGCTGGTGGGGCGGTTCGGGGCTGGTTCGTTGGTGGAATTGAAAGTGCGCGGCTGGCCAAAACCGGTGTATGTCGATGCGCTGTGGTCGCGTTTGCACCCGCCGGGGCCAGCGGGGAGTTGGTTATTGGGCAAGATGCTGGAATAGCGGTGCCCGCGATGGGGCCGGTGAAATCACATCACTCCAACGCCCGGAGCCGCCCCTCGATAAACCGCCGTTCCGGCACCTGCTGTGTCAATTCCAGCGCCCGCTGATACGCCGCTCGCGCCTCTTCCACCCTTCCCAACTGCCGGCAAAACTCTGCCCGTGCCGAATGCGCCAGGTGGTAATCCAGCAACTCGCCCCGGGCCAGAATCCCTTCGATCAACGTCAGCCCGGCCTGCGGGCCATCGCGCCTGGACAGCGCCGCCGCGCGGTTCAGTTCGATCACCGGCGACGGCACCGCCCGCAGCAGCACGTCGTACAGACCGACAATCTGCGCCCAGTCCGTCTCTGCCGCCGAGGGCGCTTCGGCATGCACCGCGGCAATCGCCGCTTGCAGGCAATAAGGTCCGAAGCGCCGTGTCGTCAGCGCCCGCTCAATCAAGGCGCAGCCTTCGGCAATCAGCTCGGCGTTCCACAACGAGCGATCCTGTTCATCCAGCACAATCAGCTCACCGCTCGCGGAGGTCCTGGCCGGACGCCGGGACTCATGCAACAGCATCAGCGCCAGCAGCCCCATCACCTCCGGTTCAGGCAACAGCTCCATCAACAACCGACCGAGACGAATCGCTTCGCGCGTCAGGTCTTCACGGATCAGTTCGTTGCCGATGGACGCCGAATACCCTTCGTTGAACACCAGGTAAATCACCCGCAACACGCTGTCGAGTCGCTCGGGCAGTTCCGTCAGGGTGGGCACTTGGTATGGGATTTTCGCGTCACGGATCTTGGCCTTGGCGCGCACGATGCGCTGGGCGATGGTGGCCGGTGCCGAGAGGAATGCCCGGGCGATTTCTTCCGTGGTCAGGTCGCAGACTTCACGCAGGGTCAGCGGCACTTGAGCGTCCGCCGCCAGTGCCGGGTGACAACAGGTGAAGATCAGGCGCAGGCGATCGTCTTCCACGTCTTCGTCACTCCAGTCGGCCTGTTCCAGCGCCTCCAGTTGAGCGATCAACAACGGCCGGGACGCGTTAAAACGCGCGCGCCGACGCAACACATCGATGGCCTTGAAACGGCCAGTAGACACCAGCCAGGTGCGCGGATTGTCCGGCACGCCGTCGCGCTGCCAGCGCTCGACCGCGACGAAGAACGCCTCGTGCAGCGCTTCTTCGGCGAGATCGAAATCGCCGAGCAAGCGGATCAGGGTCGCCAGGATTCGCCGCGACTCGTCGCGGTAAACCTGCTCGACTTGCGCCCGTACCGATTCGCCCGGCATCAGTCCGGCATGCCTGGGGCCATTTTTCGCTGGACGTATTGCGCACTCATAAAAGAACTCCGTTGTGAGGATTACTCAGGGATTTAACTGGCGAACGGGCCGCACCTCGACGCAGCCGACCCGGGCCGCCGGAATGTTACCGGCGACCTGGAGGGCTTCATTGAGGTCTTTGGCATCGATCAGGTAGAAGCCGGCCAACTGCTCCTTGGTTTCAGCGAACGGGCCGTCGGTGATCGACATTTTGCCGTTGCGCATGCGCACGGTGGTCGCGGTCTGCACCGACTCCAGCGCTTCGGCGGCGATCATCCGGCCACTGCCCTGGATCGACTCGGCATAGGCCATGCACTCGGCGTCGTTGGGGCTTTCGGGCAGCGAGTGCAATTCGTGCTCGTTGCTGTAGACCAGGCATAGATACTTCATGGGACTCTCCATTTCAGGCGGCTTTGCCGTGACCGAACTGATCAACTATGGCTGTCGATTGGCGCTTTGGCGCTGCTTTCCGATAAACAACCCGACCATCAGGGTTCCAGGTTGAACAGCGCCGCGCCGCTGGTCATGTCGAACGGAGCCGACCAGTGTTCGTGGACGATCTGCCAGAGCCCCGCTTCCTGCCGATAGCACGCGGTGACGCGCATCCAGCACGCCTGGGTTTCACCCTTTTCATTGGTGCCGCCGCAATGCGCCAGCCAGTGAGCGAAAGCGATCTCCTGCGACGGCACGACGTCGATTTCATGGAACTCGAAAATATGCGGGCCGGGGCACATCTCCATGCATTCCTGCCAATGCGCACGGTAGGCCGCCTTGCCCTTGAATTGCAGGGCTTTGACGGCATCGAAGGAGACGATGTCGTCGGCGTACAGGGCCATGACCTTTTCCACATCCTTGGCGATGACTGCCTGACGGTAGTTCTCGATCAAGTTATGGATTTGTGTCTGAGCGTTCATGAGGGTTCTCCACGTTTTTTTGTTGAAGACACCTTTAGTCGTCTGGCGAAAAGCCAAATCGACAACCGAAATAAAAATAATCCATGGAGGCAAACTCGCTAGAATCCGAGGCTCATTTGTGTTGGAAAAAGGACACTCCAGTGACAGCCCGACTCGTGCCTTACGAAAGCCTGAACGCCTTGCAGCGCCAACAGGTCGAGGCCATCGAAATCCACGCCGAACAAATCAGATTCTCCGGCGACATCCACGGTGCATTGCACACCTTGCTGTCCAAACCGGGCCCTGGCGTCAAAGGCTTTGCCCTGCTGGCCGAAGAGGTTCCGGTGGCCTTCCTGCTGCTCAAGCGCCCGCCAGTGCTGCCGGCCTGGGCTAACGAACACAGTGCCACCCTGCACGCCCTGCAAGTCGATCACCGTGCCCAGGGCAAGGGTTATGGCAAGGCCTGTCTGCTGGCGTTGCCGGAGGTTGCGCGTCAGGCCTGGCCGGAGATCAAGGGGCTGGAGTTGTCGGTGGATGCCGACAATGAATCGGCCATCGCGCTGTATGCCAAATACGGTTTTGTCGACAGCGGCGAAGCGTACAAAGGCCGGATCGGTTACGAACGACGGATGGGACTGGTTTTCTGATTCATGGAGGGATGAACGAATGTTGAATTCAATCGAAGCGCTGGAAGCGATCTACGGCCTGCCCCATGAGCGCGCGGTGCGCAAGCAGATCCCGTTTTTGAACGAGGACTATCAGGCGATGGTCCGCGCCTCGCCGCTGGTGATTATCAGCTCGGTCGGCCCCGACGGCATGGACGGCTCACCGCGCGGCGATACGCCGGGTTTTGTGCGGATCATCGATGAGCGCACGCTGGCGATCCCGGATCGCCCCGGCAACAACCGCATCGACACGCTGCGCAATGTCGTGCTCGACTCGCGGGTATCGCTGCTGTTCATCATTCCGGGGATCGGCGAGACGCTGCGGGTCAACGGCACGGCGCAGATCAGCGCCGAACCGGCATTGCTGGAGAGTTTTGCCGTCAATGGCAAACCGGCGCGCACGGTAATGCTGGTGACGGTGGAAGCGGCGTATTTCCATTGTTCGAAAGCGATTGTTCGTTCGGATTTGTGGAACCCCGAGCGCTACCTCGACCGCTCTGCCCTACCGACCGCCGGCGCGTTTCACAAACGGCTGAACGATGGGCAGTTCGATGCCGAGACGTACGACCGGGAAGCGCCGGCCAGGGTGCGCGATAGTCTCTATTAGAGGATTGGTCGTTACCACGCTCTGCGTTGGAACGATCAATCAGAGGGTGAGCACCATCTCATGCCACGCCATCCCGCCATGGTCGGACGCCGAAGGCTTGATATAGACAAACCCAAACCCGGCATACAGCGCAATGTGCCGCTCTTTGCACATCAGGTGGATGCTGGCCTTGTTCAGTGCGCGCATGCGCTGGATGAATTCACCCATCAAGCGTTTCGCCAGGCCTTGCCCCTGATAATCCGGATGCACCACCACCGACATGATCACCACATGCGGACCGGCCGGGTCGTGGCCGATCAGTTCCTTGAACGCCTCGTCCGACATTTCCACCTCGAACGCCGCACCGGAATTGACGAAACCGGCTACAACGCCATCCACTTCGGCGACGATGAAGCCCTCGGGCCAAGTGGCGATGCGGGTGGCGATTTTCTCGCGGGTGGCGGCTTCGTCGCCTTCGTAGGCAACGGTTTCGATGGCGTAGCAACGGTCCAGGTCAGCGGGAATGACGTGGCGGATGACGGTGTTCATGGCAGCTCGGAATCGGCGGGGGAAAGGCTGGGATCATAAATTAATAAGGTGTTCATATCGATCACGACAAGTGCCGTAAAGCCTTCGTATAGGCACTTTCATTGCGCGTCGCCCGGGGCTATTTGTGTTGCCTGTCTCTAGTCACCATGAGGGGAACACACCATGAGCAGCGTCCAAATCGGTCTTCTTATGCTGTTGGGCATCAGCACGTTCGGCTTCGTTTCTTTGGCGATCGACCTGTTGCGGGCGCGACGGGTGAACAAGGGAAAATAGTGCCCGCAGGACATGCAGAGGCGGCCGGTTGAGCCGCCTCCGCAGATGTGATCAGGACTTGATCGGCAGCCAGATTTCCAGCACGCCGGTATTGAGCTTCGGGTTGAAGTCTTCGCTGTAGCGTTCGAACTCCGGGGCATCCGCTGCCTCGTGACCGGACTGCGGCAACCAGGTGTTCCAGATGTACTGAAAGGTCTGGGGCAAGGTATCCAGCGAGCCCTTGTGCTCGAACACCGCGTAATACTGGGGCTGAATCTCGACCCAGCGGTATTTCTCGGGCAGGTCGTCGAGCTTGCTGATCTCGACACCGGCGATGTATTCGAAACCGCCCTTGCCATCCGGGTTGCAGCAAACGCCGTAGGTCACTTCGCCCTTTTGCCCGGGAACATTGCCGATGTGGGGAACGAATTTATCCCAGAGCTTGGGAATCTTGCCGGCCGTCTCTTGGGTAAATCGTCCGCCAAGCCCCGCTATGAGCATGAAGTGCCCGTGTTCGAAGCGTTGCTCAACCTGATCATCGCGTATTTGCTCATCCATGACTCGACTCCTGGGAACGTAAAAAGTGGGTTCGGCTGGGAGTATAGAGGCCAAACCCGATTCGCCCAGTCAGAGCCCCGGAAGCTGCCCGGCGGTGGGCGCACCGATAAACTCGTTGTAACCCGAAAGAATCACGTACACCGCGAAATAGCAGAAGATCGCGGCCGATGCCATGTAGGAATAACGCAGCAGTTTGTCTCCGAGCAGCTTGCCGCCATGGCTCGCCGCAAAGCACAGCGTGACGCACCAGAGAATTCCCGCACAGAGAAATCCACCGAGAAACAACGCCGAGCTGAGGGTGCCGCCGCCACCGGAACGGGCAATCAGGGTGCCGCCCACCGCGGCGAACCAGAGAATCGCACTGGGCGACGACATCGCGAGGAAAATCCCCCGCAAGAACTCTTTGCGATGGGAGTTGTGGCCAACGTCGGCGGTCTCGGCCAACACGGCACTGTGGTAGATCGCCGAATGAATCATCTTCGCCGCGAAGTACAGCAGCAACGCCGACCCGCCGATCCACAACACCCAACGCACGGTTTCGTATTGCAGCAATACGGTCATGCCGGCCAGTGCCAGCACTGCGTAAATCAGGTCGCCGACGCAAGTCCCCAGCCCCAGGGCAAAACCCTGGAAATAGCCGCGCTGCATCGCCAGCGTGATCATCGCGATATTGGCCACGCCGATGTCCAGACACAGCGAAAGGCTGAGCAGGAAGCCACTGGTAAATTCCATCAACCCGTTTCCTTCGGAAAAAATTGTTTACGTAGAGGCTGGACAGTTTGCCATACCTGCCCTTACATTCCGCCACAGGCCACCGCAGTGGCCAGCGTCGCTCGGACGGTTCCGGGCGCTTACGTTATTCGAGGCAACAATGGCCGAACAAGGTTCGCCGCGCCGCTTTGCGCGCATAGATCGACTCCCCCCTTACGTTTTCAACATCACTGCCGAGCTGAAGATGGCCGCCCGTCGTCGTGGCGAAGACATCATCGACTTGAGCATGGGCAACCCCGACGGCGCCACGCCGCCGCACATCGTCGAAAAACTGGTCACCGTCGCCCAGCGCGAAGACACCCACGGCTACTCCACGTCCAAAGGGATTCCGCGCCTGCGCCGGGCGATTTCCAATTGGTACAAGGATCGCTACCAGGTTGATATCGACCCGGAAAACGAAGCCATCGTCACCATCGGTTCCAAGGAAGGCCTGGCGCATTTGATGCTGGCCACCCTCGACCAGGGCGACACCGTGCTGGTGCCGAACCCGAGCTACCCGATTCACATCTACGGTGCCGTGATTGCCGGCGCCCAGGTGCGGTCGGTGCCGCTGATCCCTGGCGTGGATTTCTTCGCCGAGCTGGAACGGGCGATTCGCGGTTCGATTCCGAAACCGAAGATGATGATCCTGGGCTTTCCGTCCAACCCCACCGCCCAGTGCGTGGAGCTGGACTTCTTCGAGCGGGTGATCGCCCTCGCCAAACAGTACGACGTTCTGGTGGTGCACGACCTGGCCTACGCCGACATCGTCTACGACGGCTGGAAAGCCCCGTCGATCATGCAAGTGCCCGGCGCCAAGGACATCGCGGTGGAGTTTTTCACCCTGTCCAAGAGCTACAACATGGCTGGCTGGCGCATCGGCTTCATGGTCGGTAACCCGGAGCTGGTCAACGCTCTGGCGCGGATCAAGAGCTACCACGACTACGGCACCTTCACCCCGCTGCAGGTCGCGGCCATCGCGGCGCTGGAAGGCGATCAGCAATGCGTGCGCGACATTGCCGAACAGTATCGCCAGCGTCGCAACGTGCTGGTCAAAGGCTTGCATGAATTGGGCTGGATGGTCGAGAACCCGAAGGCGTCGATGTATGTCTGGGCCAAGATTCCCGAGGCGTATGCACACCTGGGCTCGCTGGAATTCGCCAAGAAACTGCTGGCCGAGGCCAAGGTCTGCGTCTCGCCGGGTGTCGGGTTTGGTGAGTACGGGGACGATCATGTGCGCTTCGCGCTGATCGAAAACCAGGACCGGATTCGTCAGGCCGTACGCGGAATTCGCGGGATGTTTCGGGCGGATGGGTTGGTCACCAAAACAAACGCCTGACACACAAAACCCTGTGAGAACAAACATCTGTGGCGAGGGAGCTTGCTCCCGCTGGGGCGCGAAGCGGCCCCAAAACCAATCACCATGTTTTTTTCAGATAGAACACGGTGGACGGATTTACGACTGCTACGCAGCCGAGCGGGAGCAAGCTCCCTCGCCACAAAAAGCTTGCTCGACATTGGGTTAGATCTCACCCACAAAAAAACCGCATCGCTGCGGTTTTTTTGTGTTGGCCGTTTGTGTCAGACGAACAACGACAGCAGCAGGATAAAGCCCAGGCCTACCACGGACAGGATGGTTTCCATCGCGGTCCAGGTCTTGAAGGTTTCCGCCACGGTCATGTTGAAGTACTGCTTCACCAGCCAGAAACCGGCGTCGTTGACGTGGGACAGGATCAACGAACCGGCACCGGTGGCCAGTACCAGCAGCTCACGGTTCACGCCCGGAATCATCCCCACTACCGGCACCACGATGCCAGCGCCAGTGATGGTCGCCACGGTTGCCGAACCGGTTGCGATGCGAATCACCGCGGCCACCAGCCAGGCCAGCAGGATCGGCGAGATCTGAGCCGCCACCGCCATGTGACCGATCACATCACCTACACCGCTGGTCACCAGCATCTGCTTGAAGCCGCCACCGGCACCGATGATCAGGATGATCGCGGCAGTCGGCGCAAGGCTCGAGTCCAGCCATTTGAGCATCTGTTGCGAACCGATGCCCTGCTTGTAGCCGAAGGTGTACAGCGACAGCAGCAATGCCAGCAGCAGCGCCGAGATCGGGTGACCGATCAGGTCCATGAAGGTGCGGAAGAAGTTGCCATCCGGCAGCACCACATCGGCAAAGGTCTTGAGCAGCATCAGGAACACGGGCGACAGCACGGTGACCAGGGTAATGCCGAAGCTCGGCAGATCGGCGGAATCCGACTCCCGCGCCAGTTGGTCCACCAGTTCCTGATTCGGATGACCGGGAATGTGCTTGGCAATGAACGTACCATAGATCGGACCGGCGATGATGGCAGTCGGCAGCGCAACGATCAGGCCGTAGAGAATGGTTTTACCAATGTCGGCACCGAACACGCCGATCGCCAGCAGCGGACCCGGGTGCGGAGGAACCAGACCGTGCACGGCGGACAGACCGGCCAGCAGCGGGATACCGATCTTGATGATCGACACACCGGTACGACGGGCGACGATGAACACCAGCGGGATCAGCAGCACGAAGCCGATTTCGAAGAACAGCGGGATGCCGACCAGGAAGGCCGCGAACATCATGGCCCACTGCACCTTGTCCTTGCCGAAGGCCCGAATCAGGGTCTGGGCGATCTGATCCGCCCCGCCGGACTCGGCCATCATTTTGCCGAGCATGGTGCCCAGCGCCAGAATGATCCCGACGAAACCGAGAACGCCGCCGAAACCATCCTGGAACGCCTTGATGATGGTGCCGATCGGCATGCCGGAGGTCAGCCCGAGGAACGCGGCGGCGATGATCAATGCAATGAACGGGTGAAACTTGAACTTGGTGATCAGGACAATCAAGCCGATCACCGTGACCACTGCATCGAGCAGCAGAAACGACTCGTGGGACATGCCAAACATGGGGGGTGTCTCCTGTTTGTTGTTGTTATTAAAGCGATTAATCAGAAGCCGTCAGGACAGCGCTATCTTTTGCAGCAAAACTCAACTGGCGAGTTTCAGGCCGTGATCGAGCCACCAACGGTGGGCCTGAGCGGCCAATTCGTCGACGCTGTAACTTGAAGCATCCAGAGCCAGGGTCAGGGGCTCACCAACGGGCGATTCAAGGGTGGCGAACTGGCTGTCGATCAGGGTCGACGGCATGAAGTGGCCCGGCCGATGGGAGACACGATCGGCGGCGACTTCAGGGGTCAACTCAAGGAACACAAAGCCCAGGCCCGGCAAGGCACTGCGCAAGCGTTCGCGGTAACTGTGTTTGAGGGCCGAACAGGTCAGCACCGGGCGCTCGCCACGGGCGTCGACGCGGCGCAGTTCATCGCACAGGCTGTCGAGCCAGCCGGCACGGTCTTCGTCGTTCAGGGGGATACCCGCGCTCATCTTTTCGATATTGGCGGCAGGGTGAAAAGTGTCGCCTTCAATGGCGGTGGCGCCGCTGAGCTGGCACAGGGCCTGGCTGACACACGTCTTGCCGCAACCGGCAACGCCCATGATGACCAGGGCGGTGATGGAATGATTCATGTAACACCTCAGCGCGCAGACAGCGCTACCTTTGCTACGTAAAACTCTAGTGCAAAAGCAGATGTTGCCGACGCCTTCTTGTCATTTTTGTGGGTTGCAGCATGTTCGTTCTCGATGCCGAAAAGCGAGGATCAGGCAAACCCCGCTCACGCATTTGCAGCTGCATCGAGACAGCGCTACCTTAGTGCCTTGAATTTTGTTTGGCAAGCCGTCCGATGAATACCCCTAAAAACGATAAAAATACACGAACCACTGGCCGTCCTACCCTCAACGAAGTCGCGCGCCTGGCCGGTGTCAGCCCGATTACAGCCTCCCGCGCCCTGCGTGGCGTCAGCACGGTGGCCACCGAACTGGTGGAAAAAGTCCAGAAGGCTGCCCTCGAGTTGAACTACGTGGTCAACCCCGCCGCCCGCGCGCTGGCCTCGGCCCAGAGCCATTCCGTCGTGGTGTTGGTACCGTCATTATCCAACCTGCTGTTCATCGACACGCTGGAAGCCATTCATCAGGTTTTGCGACCAAAGGGCTTCGAAGTGCTGATCGGTAACTTCCATTACTCGCGCGATGAAGAAGAAAACCTGCTGCGCAACTACATGGCTTATCAGCCGCGCGGCTTGCTGCTGACCGGTTTCGACCGCACCGAAAGTTCGCGGCGGATGATCGAGGCCAGCAACATTCCCTGCGTCTACATGATGGAACTGGACAGTGCGGCGGGACTCAATTGCGTCGGTTTTTCGCAGCTGGCCGCCGGCGAAACGGCGGCCGAGCATTTGCTGTCGCGCGGTCGCAAACGCCTGGCTTATATCGGAGCGCAGCTGGATCAGCGTACGTTGCTGCGGGGCGAAGGTTTCCGACGGGCGCTGCAAAAGGCCGGGCGCTACGACCCGGATCTGGAAGTGTTGACGCCACGGGCCTCATCGGTCGGACTCGGTGGCGAACTGTTCCTGCAATTGCTGGCTGCGCATCCAGACCTCGATGCGATCTTCTTCGGTAACGACGACCTGGCCCAGGGCGCACTGCTCGAAGCCTTGCGCTGCGGCATCAAAATCCCCGAACAGGTGGCGATCCTTGGCTTCAACGACCTGCCCATGTCCGAACACATGGTGCCGCGCCTGAGTAGTATCAATACGCCTCGAGAGGCCATTGGCCGTCGTTCGGCCGAGTTGATGCTGACCTTGATGGCCGGCAATTCGGTGGCCAAACCGGTGCAAGACATGGGGTTTGAATTGAAGGTGCGCGAGAGCACCTGATACGCAATCATCCCTTTGCTCGTGCTAGATTCCCGGCACCTGTAACAGCAAACGGAGAAGCTCAATGGGACATGCGCTGAAGATTTTGGGTCGGGCCTCGTCAATCAACGTCAGAAAGGTCCTGTGGGCCTGCGATGAACTGGGCGTTTCCTACGAACGGGAAGACTGGGGCAGCGGTTTTGCCTCGACCCAGAGTCCGGAGTTTCTCCAGCTCAACCCTAACGCACAGGTGCCGGTGCTCATCGACGAAGCCGGCGTGCTGTGGGAGTCCAACACCATCTGCCGCTATCTGGCCGGCAAATACCAAAACACCGATCTGTTGCCCATCGAGCCGGCGGCGCGCGCTCGCGTGGAACAGTGGATGGACTGGCAAGCCACCGAACTCAATCCGTCCTGGGGCTACGCCTTTTTTGCGCTGGTGCGGCAATTGCCGAACTTCCAGGATCCGCAGCGGATCGCCGATGGCGTTCGCGGCTGGAACGCGAAAATGGGCATCCTCGAACAGCAACTCGCGTCGACCGGAGCGTATGTCGCCGGACCTCGGTTCACCCTGGCCGATATCCTCATCGGCTTGTCGGTCAACCGCTGGCGGATGACCCCGATGGAACGCCCGGACTATCCCGCCGTCGACGCGTATTGCCAACGACTGGCATTGCGACCGGGGTTCATGGAACACGCCTGCAACGGCGTGCCATAACGCCAAACCCGCTCCCTCTGCCCTTCCATAAAAAGAGAACCCCATGAACGGACTCAACGTACTGCTGACCGGCGCCTGCGGCAGAATCGGCAAAACCTTTTTTGAAGCTTCGCAGGACCGCTACACCTTCGTGCTGACGGATCGCATCGAGCCCGACTTCAATGTCGAAGCACCGCATCGCTTTGTACGCCTGGACCTGTCCGACCTCACCGCCATAAGCGAAGTGCTGAAAGGCATCGACGTCATTGTGCATCTGGCCGGCATCCCTCACGCCACCGCCTCTTTCGATGAGTTACTGCCCAACAATATTCTGGCCACCACTTACCTGTTCGAAGCCGCCGTGGCTGCGGGTTGTAAACGATTGGTGTTCGCCAGCAGCGCGCAGACCATCGAGGGCTATCCGGTGGACCGGCAGATCACACCGGGCATGCAGGTGATGCCGGCCAATCTGTATGGCGTCAGCAAGTGTTATGGCGAAGCCTTGTGTGCGTTCTACGCTGCCAAACACAACCTCTCGAGCATTGCCATACGCATCGGCGCTTTCGAGTTTGCGGACCGTCACGAATTGACCAACGCTCGCGACCTGAGTGCATGGCTCAGCCCTCGTGATGCAGTGCAGTTGCTGCAACTCTCTGTGGAGGTCGAAGGTGTGCAACACCTGATCGCCCACGGTATCTCCAATAACCGTTTCAAACGCCTGGACCTCAGTGAAACTACCCGGGTGTTGGGTTATAGGCCGGTGGACGATGCATTTCAGGAGTTCGACATTCCCATTGGGTTTCCTTGACGGTGCGTCTCCAGAATCCGGGCAACGTGGTTCTTGCGCTGTAGCCTGAGGTCGGTCGACCTCTGCCGCTCGGCGGCAAGGGTTGATCGCCCTCCTTTTCAGTTCCCGGACGAATCAGCCGATAACTGATGTTCTGCGAGCATTCTCAGCAGCGCCCGCACCGCCGCCGAAGGTTCTTTGTCGGGCGCGACCACCAAGGCAAACTCCCGGTCGATGCGCGGCGTCACCGGCACTATCCGCAAGCCTTGGCGATGAGTCGGCAGGGTCATTTCCGGCACCACGGTCACGCCGATGTTTTCCCGCACCAGGGTGAACGCACTGCTCCACTCACGCACCTCGGCCCGCACATCCAGCAGTTGCAACCCGGCATCAGCCGCCAGGCTGCGGGCATTGGTCGAACACCCGCCCGTGGCCAGCACAAAGGGTTGCTCCGCCAGTTCCGCCAGTGAGACGCCCTCTTCATTCGAGCGGCGCGCCAAAGGATGGCCACCGGGCAGAACCGCCACCCAGGCATCACGCCCCAAACGCCCGGCATTGCGCGCAGGTGCCGGGTTCAACGCCACACCGACATCCACCAACCCGGCACTGAGCAACGTTTCCACTTCATCGTCGCTGACCTCTAGCGCCACCACTTGAATGCCGGCATACAGCCGATTGAACTGGCGCAACAGTGGCGGCAGGAACGTCGTCAGCACCATAGGGAAACTGGCCAGACGAATCGTCCCGCGCTGGATGCCTTTAGCGGCGTCGACGGTGCTGCGAATGTTTTCCAGGGCACCAAGCATGGTTCGCGCCTGTTCGATCACCGGCAAGCCAATGGCGGTCGGCAAGGTCTGGCGATTTTCCCGGATGAACAGCTGAACGCCCAGGGTTTCTTCAATCAAGGCCAGTGCCTGGCTGGCACCGGACTGAGTCATGCCGACCCGCTCAGCGGCGCGGGTAATGTTGCCGGTATCGGCCACCGCCACCACCATTCGCCAATGCATCAAGTTCATCATGGCAGTAGCTTTCCTTATGGCAGTTTTCTGAAAGATTAATTTTACCGAGGGTGCCGCGCACTATGACACTGGCGCAAATCCGCAACCAGAGCCCCGCCCATGAAGTTGTATTACGCCCCGCAAGCCTGCTCATTGGCGCCGCACATTGTGCTGCGCGAACTGGAGCTGCCGTTCGAGTTGGTCCGCGTCGACAACAGCAGCAAGAAAACCGTCACCGGCGATGACTTCCTCGCCATTAACCCCAAAGGCTACGTCGCGGCATTGCAGCTGGATAACGGCGATGTGCTGACCGAAGGCCCGGCGATCCTGCAGTACCTGGCGGATCTGCACCCGGAGGCAAACCTGGCACCGGCGAGCGGAACGTTCGAGCGGGTGCGGTTACAGGAATGGCTGAACTTCGTTTCGACCGAGATTCATGGCGGGCTGGGTTGGCTGTTCAATCCGCAGTTTGCGGACGAGGTGAAGGCGCTCATCAAAGAGAAACTGTTCAAGCGCTTTGCCGTGTTGAGCCGGACGCTGGAGCGGCAGGACTACTTGATGCCCGGCGGGTTCAGCATTGCCGATGCGTATCTGTTTACGGTGTTGCGTTGGGCTCGGCTGTTTGCGATTGATCTGGATGATTGGCCGGCGTTGGCGCGCTTTCAGGCGCGGGTTGATCAGCGGCCGAGCGTGAAAGCGACATTGGCGGCAGAGTTGGTGTAAGGCTTTAGATCGCTTCGCGGGCAAGCCCGCGATAGCTATCTATCAAACACCGCTGAACTACAAACTCGCACTCACTTTGCTCGCCACCTCACCCGGCACCCAGCCCTTCCACACTTGCGGCTGATCGCGCAAAAACGCTTCGGCGACCTGACGCGGTTGCTGGCGTTTTTCGCTCATCTGCCCCAGGGTCTGGTTCAGCAGATCGATCGGCAAATCGACCTTTTCGAAGAACGCCACCAGGTCCGGGTACTGCGCCTTGAACGGTGCCGACACGCCGATGGCCAGGCTGGCCGGCATCGAACGCGTGCCCTTGGGGTTCGGATTGTTGGCATCGGCCAGGGTTTTCCAGGCTTGCGCGTCGAACGGTGGCTCTTCGAGTTTCACCAGTTTGAAGCGACCCAACAGTGGCGTAGGCGACCAGTAGTAGAACAGCACCGGTTTGCCACGGCGGATCGATGAAGCGACCTCGGCATCCAGTGCCGCGCCGGAACCGGTGCGGAAGTTGACGTAGCTGGCGGTCAGGTCATAGGCCTTGAGTTTCTGGCTGTTGACGATCTCCGACGTCCAGCCGGTCGGGCTGTTGAGGAAGCGTCCGCGGCTTGGGTCTTCGGGGTCGCGGAATACGTCCTTGTAGCGGGCCAGGTCGGCGACGGATTTCAGCTCCGGCGCCAAGGGTTTAATGCCGCGTTCCGGGTCGCCCTTGATCACGTATTCCGGCACCCACCAGCCTTCGGTGGCGCCTTTGACGGTATCGCCCAAACCAAACACTTTGCCCTCCGATGCCGCCTTGACCCAGGCCGGACTGCGCCCGGCCCACTCTTCGCCGATCACCTGGATGTCGTTCTTGGCCAACGCGGCTTCGAGGCTGACGGTGCTGCCGGGCAAGGTGTCGGTTGGGTAGCCATAACCTTTCTCGACGATCAGCCGCAGGATCTCGGTGATCAGGCTGCCGCTTTCCCAGGTGATGTCGCCGAAATGGATGGGTGTGGCTTTTTCTGCGGCGGGAACATGGCCAGCCACAAGGCTCAGGGCCAGCAGCGAACTGCCGAGCAGGGTTTTGATCGATCTCATGCGGACCTCCGGGTCTGGGGTGTTCGGTTCAAGGACGTTCGGTTCAGGGGTTCGTTGGCGCTGTGCAGCGTGCACAGAGCCTGGGAACGGGTCATGTAGACGCTGACCGAACGCTGGGAAATGCCCAGTTCGGCGGCAATTTGTGGGTAGGTCAGGCCGTCGACTCGCGACAGCAGAAACGTTGCCCTGACCTGGCCCGGCAGGCGGTCGAGGGTTCGATCCAGGTGCTTCAGGGTCTGGGAGAACTGCGCCAGGTCTTCAGGCGATGGCCCGCCAATCGGATCAGTCGGCAGTAACTGCTCGAGGTGTTGGCGTTCCAGATCCCGATGGCGCCACAGCTGATAAATCAATCGCTGGGCGATGGTAGTGAGTAAGGCGCGGGGTTCGCGAATCGGCGTCAGGCCTGGCGACTCGAGCAATTGCACGAAGGTTTCGGCGGCAATGTCTTCGACACTGGGACTGGCTCCCAGATATCGGCGCAGACGTGCGCACAGCCAGGTGTAGTGGGCGCGGAACAATCCGCCCACGTCGTTGCGATGGGAAACGTCGGCGCCGGACATAGGGGCTCCTTGGGTTAGGGGTCGCTGAATGTCCGGTGATCCGGTGGCGCGATCCTAGCAAGGAGCCTTATTCATTAAAAATACTTAAAATGAATTTTTATATTCCATAAATGAATTTACATGAATGAGCCTCATCGCAACCGCCCATACCCCAGCGCTTCGGCGTCCCGCTGATAATCGAGAATAATCTGATAGTCGCTCTCGCTGGCGGGCAACACTTCTTGCAGGCCCAACGTCTCGGCGACCTCGGGCAGTTCCTTCAATGTCTGGTTCATCACCTGTCGAAGCTGTTCAGCCTGCACATCAGTGGTGTCAGCCGCCGCGATGTACGGCAACGTCGGACTGAACGCGGTGCGCGCCAATACTCTCAAGCCAGCGACTTCTGCCTGGGCGTGCTGCGCCAGATAGGTGAAGGTCACGCTGTCGATGGCGGCCAGGTCCGCCAGGTCGTCACGCAGCCAGCGCAGGCTTTCGCGGTGGCTGCCGCTGATGGCGACACGGGCAAAAAACTGCCCGTCGCGGTGCAACGGCGCCAGTCGGTGACGCAACAGGTTCATGCCACTGTTGGAGTCTTCGCCGTTGATCACGCCGCGACTGCCGCGCAAGGCCGACAAGGTTCTTCGAGGATCATCGGCGCGAGTCAGCAACAGGCTGCAATGGTTGCCGCCGCTGCTGTCCGGCAGTTCATAACGAGGACGACCAATGACCCGGACGCGACCGCGCAAGGCTGTCATCAACGGGTAACCACAGGTTTGGGTCAGCAGCAGGTGCGGGGATAGCCAAAGGTCCATTAGCGACAGTTCTGCGGCATCAAGGCGGGTGCTGCCGAGCTGTTCGAGTATCTGCGACAGCCAACGCTCGTTGGCCTGGTGGATCGGCTCGGGAGCGACGTACATCAGTAATTCAGCGAGGTGTTGTGTCATCGAATATTTCTTCACCAGTGAAAATCAATGAAACGGATGCCGCGGACTGTCAATCGCCCTCACCCCGTGCCAACGCACCCACTGGCCATAACCCCGCACCAGAAACCCGCCACTGCGCGCCAGCCATTGATCGCGATGCGCGCGGTACACCCGTGGCAAGTCGTACCAGGGCAACCCCGGCAAGTCATGGTGCACCAGGTGCAGATTGAGATTCAGGAACAGCCAGCGCCACGGCCACCCTGCTTCATTGATGACGGTGCGTTGCTCCGGTTGTGTATGCGGACGGTGTTCATAGTAGGAGCGAATCATTGCAATCGACAGCGCCGGCACGCTGATCAGCAACAGGTAATACCAAACCGGCAGCACGCTGTAGCGCGCGATGAACGCCAGCATCAGCAGCGTCAGCGCACCATGGCTCAGCCACATCAACCAGGCTTGGCGCTCACCCGTTTTCAGCCGTTGCAGCTCCTCCCGCGCCAGCGCCAGCAAGGCCAGTGGCGCACCGAGGGCCAAGCGCCCCAGCACGGTTTTGTTCAGCCAGTGCAGGCCCTGTTCGAACAGCGAACTGCGCTGCCACTGTTCAGCGCTCAGGTAACGGCTTTCCGGGTCGCTACCTGGGATGGTCAGGTCTTCGTCGCGGTGATGCAGCAAATGGCTGTCGCGGTACAAGGTGTAGGGATACCAGACCGCAAACGGCGCATAACCGAGGACTTTATTCAGCATTGGCCAACGGGTGGGATGACCGTGCAGCAATTCGTGCTGCACCGACAACCACAACACCAGCAGTGGAATCAGCAACAACGTGCTCCACCAGAGCCCCAACCGGGCACTGCCCAGCACAATACTGAACCAGCCGACGTAAACGCCGATCAGCAACAGCCAGGTCGGCCACTCGGTGCGAGCGGTGAAACGTTGGCGCAGGGTTTCGATTTCTTCACGATGGGCAGCGTCAAAGTAATGGGGCATGGCTTTGCTCAGAACGGGAACCAATCCCCCTCTGTGCAACGGCGCCGGGATTTCTTGCAGATTGTTTGGTTATTTCGATAGACGCAAAAAACAGGAGCCCGAGGACTCGGGCTCCATGGACGCGGGATCAGTGGCCGAACACATTCACCTTCTTGGCTTTCTTGTCCGCGCGTTTTTCAATTGCGGTTTTCGCCGGTTTTTTCTTCGCGGCTTTCTTTGATTCCATACCTTTGGACATGATGCGTACTCCACTAACAGGGGATGTGAGATCAGGTATACACCTATCCCGGCGCGCGTGTTCTTTTATAATCTGTGCCCTGCCCACCGACTGTCCGAGCCCATGCCCAACACCCAGTACACCTTGCTCGACGAGCCATTATGGCCGTTGATGAACAAGTTTTACCGCGCCCACCAATCGTCGATGAAAGCGGTGCGAGACGCTCAATTGTGGGTCGCAAGACGTGAAGAGATCATCGCGGCGCTGTGTTTGCGGCCGGTGGCCGGCGGGCATTGGCTGACCGGGCTGTTTGTCGACCCGAGCTGTCGCGAACAAGGAATCGCCGCGACGTTGATCGCCCACGCCGTCAAGCACCTTGAAGAGCCGGTCTGGCTGTTCTGCCATCCGGATTTGCGTGGCTTTTATGAGCGTCGTGGTTTTACCTTCGACCCGCCCCTGCCCTACGCCCTGGCCGAACGGTTGAGCCGTTATGCGCGCAGCAAACCGATGATTGCCATGGGTTTGCAACCAGGTTCGGCATGAACAGCGATCCTTTAGCGATTCAATCGTCCGCCGCAGGATCAAGGTCCGGGAACATCACTTCGGTAAACCCGAACTTGCTGAAGTCTGTGATGCGCGAGGGGTATAACCGGCCGATCAGGTGATCGCATTCATGCTGCACCACCCGTGCATGAAATCCCGAGGCAATGCGCACGATCGGCTCGCCCTTGGGATCAAAGCCTTCATAGCGAATCTGCTGATAGCGATCCACCGCCCCGCGCAGGCCCGGCACCGACAGGCAGCCTTCGAAACCCTCTTCGAGGGTCGGGCTCAAGGGCGTGATCAACGGATTGATCAGAATCGTCTGCGGCACCGCTTCGGCGTCCGGATAGCGCTCGCTGTGCTCGAAACCGAAGATCACCAGTTGCAGGTCGACACCGATCTGCGGCGCGGCCAGGCCGACCCCGCCGACGCTTTCCATGGTCTGGAACATGTCATCGATCAGTTGCCACAATTCGGGGCTGTCGAACATTTCCGCCGACACCGGCGGAGCGATGCGCAGCAGGCGTTCATCGCCCATTTTCAGAATTTCACGGATCATTTTATGACTTCGTCAGTGGTCGGCTGGATAGAGTGATCTCGCCCCAGTCCTGAGACATGCTGTTTGGGTTCTTCGTGCACCTTTTCACCGGGTTTCTTGCCTTCGGATGACATGTGCTCGATCACCGCGTTCATTTCCGCACCGAGCAGCAGCACCGCGGCGGAAATATAGAAGTACAGCAACAACACGATGATCGCGCCGATACTGCCATACATGGCGTTGTAGTTGGCGAAGGTTTTGACGTACAGACCGAAGCCCAGCGAAGCGACGATCCAGACCACCACGGACAACACCGCACCCGGGGTGATGAAGCGAAACTCTTGTTTGACGTCGGGCATGACGTAGTAAATCAGCGCCACCGCCATCATCAACAGAATCACGATCACCGGCCAGCGCGCGATGGTCCAGACGGTCACAATGAAATCTTCAAGGCCCACTTGCGAAGCGATCCAGGCCATCACCTGCGGCCCGAGCACCATCAGCGCAGCGGCGGCCAGCAGCATGCCGGCAATGCCGATGGTGTAGAAAATCGACAGAGGAAAACGCTTCCACACCGGACGGCCTTCAACCACGTCGTACGCGGCGTTCATCGCACTCATCATCAGCCGCACACCAGCGGACGCGGTCCACAGGGCGATCACAATACCCACCGAGAGCAAACCACCCTTGGATTGCTGGAGCTGGTCGATCACCGGGTTCACCTGCTCCAGCGCCTGGGGCGGCAGCACCAGTTCCGATTGCAGGCGCAGCCAGGAGAAGAAGTCCGGCAAGTGCAGGAAGCCGATCAGGGCAATCAGGAACAGGATGAAAGGGAACAGCGAGAACAGCATCTGATAGGCGAGCGCCGAGGCATAGGTCGACATCTCGTCGGCGACGAACTCGGTGACCGTGCGCATCATCACGCGATGCAGGGGCAGACCTTTCATGGTCGGGAAAAACATTAGCGTCTCGCCGCAAAAAAGTTGAAGTCATGGCGACTCAGGGGCCGTTTTCTACAACAAAGTAGCCTACTTGGCGACTTTGAAACAATTTCCTTGCTCAAGTTCAAGCTGACACAAAAACGGCCATCCGCGGATGGCCGTCTCTGTTACTCGTCAAACGCCGGGTTACGCCTTGTCGATACCTTTTTTAAGAGCATCCTTGACCTTACCGATGGCTTGCTGGGCTTCGCCTTTCTGTTCCTGCCTGACGCCTTCGGCGCGCATTTTGTCATTACCGGTGGCCTTGCCGACGCCTTGCTTGACGTTGCCGACCGCTTCGTTTGCCATGCCTTTAACTTTATCGCCAGTGCTGCTCATGGTATGTCTCCTGAGAACATTTCAACGGGGAAAGTCGTTACATAAGGGTGGACCGAAAGCCTTTGCGCGGAGTTTCATTTATTTCCCAACAGAACATTTCATCGCCCCAGGCAGGTTAGGCTTTATGTTTGCAGGCTTTGCCCCGAGAATGCGCAACGTATTCAGGCCATGGCGCTGAAGATCCAATCCCGTAGGAACGTTATGAAACTCGATAAAAAGCAGGCCATTGCCCGCAGAAACCAGGAACTTGGCGGTGCAGTGCTTGGCGTCAACAACTGCCATTTCACCGAATTGAACCGTAACCGCAACATTTTCTGGTTCGATATCCCGGTCGCGCGGCTGGCCATTGGTCAGTACGAATGGATTCACTTGCTGATGCACACCCCGGATACCGACGAACTGCTGCACCTGAAAGTGCCGACGGTGTTCCTGCGCGAGAAGCTCGAAGGCCTGGTGGTGCGCAACCAGGGTAAACGCAAGGCTGCATTGAGCCTGGAACTGAGCGCCGACAAGGACTCGTACCTGCAGGACATGCGTCCGGCGGGCACCAACGTCAATTTCGCGCAGTTCCGCCAGTAATCCTCTCAAGCCATCAAAGAGTCCCCTGTGGCGAGGGAGCTTGCTCCCGCTGGGGTGCGTAGCGCCCCTAAATCAGGTACCTCGATTCACCTGATCAGGCCGCTGGCTGCTTTTGCGACTGCTGCGCAGCCGAGCGGGAGCAAGCTCCCTCGCCACAAAAGCGCTTTTGATACCGCTTTAAACAAAAAGCCCCGCATCTGCGGGGCTTTTGTTTGATCAGGCGCTGACTTTCTTCACGCCCAGCTTTTTCAGCTCTTCGTCGCGCAACTCGCGGCGCAGGATCTTGCCGACGTTGGTGGTTGGCAGCGCGTCGCGGAACTCCACGGCTTTGGGCACCTTGTAGCCGGTGACGTTGGCGCGCATGTGCTCCATCACCTGTTCCTTGGTCAGGGTCACGCCCGGTTTGGCAACGATGAAGATCTTGATCGCCTCCCCCGACTTCTCGTCCGGCACGCCGATGGCCGCGCATTGCAGTACGCCCGGCAGGGTCGCCAGCACATCTTCCAGTTCGTTGGGGTACACGTTGAAACCGGAGACCAGGATCATGTCTTTCTTGCGATCGACAATGCGCATGTAGCCATCGGGCTGAATCAGTGCGATATCACCGGTTTTCAACCAGCCTTCGCTGTCGAGTATTTCATCGGTGGCTTCCTGACGCTGCCAGTAGCCCTTCATGACTTGCGGACCTTTCACACACAGCTCACCGATGCCGCCCAACGGCTGCTCAACGCCGGCATCGTCGATGACTTTGCACCGGGTCGACGGCACCGGAATACCGATGGTGCCGATCTGGATGTTCTGGCTCGGGTTCACCGTGGCCACCGGGCTGGTTTCGGTCATGCCGTAACCTTCGCAGATCGGGCAGCCGGTGACCGCTTTCCAGCGTTCAGCCGCGGCCAGTTGCAAGGCCATGCCGCCGGACAAGGTGATTTTCAGGTTCGAGAAATCCAGCTTGCGGAACGCTTCGTTGTTGCACAACGCGACGAACAATGTGTTCAAGCCGACGAAACCGCTGAACTTCCACTTCGACAGTTCCTTGACCATCGCCGGCAAGTCGCGCGGGTTACTGATCAGGATGTTGTGGTTGCCGATCAGCATCATCGCCATGCAATGAAAGGTGAAGGCATAGATGTGGTACAGCGGCAGCGGCGTGATCAGGATCTCGCAACCTTCGTTGAGGTTGGAGCCCATCAGCGCCTTGCACTGCAGCATGTTCGCCACCAGGTTGCGGTGGGTCAGCATCGCGCCCTTGGCCACGCCGGTGGTGCCGCCGGTGTATTGCAGCACCGCCACGTCGCTGCTGGCCGGGTTGGCTTCAACCACTGGCTGGCCATGGCCTTTGCTCAACACATCGTTGAATTTGATGGCCTTGGGCAAGTGATACGCCGGGACCATCTTCTTCACGTACTTGATGACGCTGTTGATCAGCAGACGCTTGAGCGGCGGCAGCAGGTCGGCCACTTCAGTGACGATCACGTGCTTGACGCCGGTTTTCGGCACGACGGTCTGTGCCAGATGCGCCATGTTGGCCAGGCAGACCAGGGCTTTGGCACCGGAGTCGTTGAATTGGTGTTCCATTTCCCGCGCGGTGTACAGCGGGTTGGTGTTGACCACGATCAGCCCGGCGCGGATGGCACCGAAGACGGCGACCGGGTACTGCAACACGTTGGGCAATTGCACGGCGATTCGATCGCCCGGCTGCAAATCGGTATGCTGTTGCAGGTAAGCGGCAAAGGCACCGGACAATTCGTACAGCTCACCGTAGGTGATTGTCTTGCCCAGGTTGCTGAATGCCGGTTTGTCAGCGAAGCGTTGGCAGGATTGCTTCAACACTGCCTGAATATTCGGGTACTCGTCTGGATTGATCTCGGCAGCAATTCCAGCTGGGTACTTATCCTTCCAAAAGTCTTCGATCATGGAAGCCCACTCCTCAGCAACGCGAATTCAACACCGCATTTGATGCGATTATTATTGGTGTTTGTCTATTGGTGAATCTGGCTTTACATAGGCCGAGAAGTCACAAAGCGCGCCGAGAGTAGCAGCTTTGCCAAGGGCCGACTAGAGCCTAAATAGGCCCCTACAGTCACTTTAGTGACTCAAGAATGGCAAGCGGTCATTTTAGAGCAAAAATCCTATATCACCCTGAAAGCCGCTGAATTCGCGGCTTATAGCCTTAAAAGCTTCGCGGGCAAGCCTCGCTCCTACGGTTTTTTGTCGATCACCCGATAGGGCGACACAAATCCACTGTAGGAGCGAGGCTTGCCCGCGAATGCGCGTAGCGCAGCTTCAAACGTTATGCGATATCCCGCAACTCCCGCCGCAAAATCTTGCCCACCGGCGTCATCGGCAACGACTCACGCAACACGATGTGCTTGGGCACTTTGTACGCCGTGAAGTTTTCCTTGCAGTAAGCCTTCAGCTCTTCAAGGCTGACCCCCGACTCACGGGCCACCACAAACAGTTTCACCGCCTCCCCCGAACGCTCGTCCGGCACGCCGATCACCGCACAGTTGGCGACTTTCGGGTGGGCCATCACCACGTCTTCGATCTCGTTCGGGTACACGTTGAAGCCCGAGACGATGATCATGTCTTTCTTACGATCGACAATACGCACGAAACCATCCGGGTCGATCACCCCGATGTCGCCCGACTTGAACCAGCCATCAGCATCCAGCACTTCAGCGGTGGCTTCGGGTTTCTGCCAGTAGCCCTTCATGATCTGCGGGCCCTTGATGCACAGTTCGCCACGTTCGCCCAGCGGCTGCTCGACGCCTTCGTCGTTGATCACTTTCAGGGTCGTGCCCGGCACCGGCAGGCCGACCGTGCCGATGCGCGATTTGTCGCCGTAAGGGTTGGTGCAGGCCACCGGCGAGGTTTCGGTCAGGCCGTAACCTTCGGTGATCCGGCAACCGGTGAGCTGTTCCCAGCGCTCGGCGGTGGCCTTGACCAGCGCCGTGCCGCCGGAGTTGGTGAGTTTGAGACTGGAGCAATCCAGGGTCTTGAAGTCGGGATGGTCCATCAGCGCGACGAACAGCGTGTTGAGCCCAAGCAGCGCCGAGAACCGCCAGTTCTTCAGCTCCTTGATGAAGCCCTTGATGTCCCGTGGATTGGTGATCAGCACGTTGTGGTTGCCGGTCACCATCATGCACATGCAGTTCGCCGTGAAGGCATAGATGTGGTACAGCGGCAGCGGCGCAATCATCACTTCCTGGCCTTCGCGCAGCAGCGGCTGACCGTCGGCACCCAGTTGACTGAGGCATGCCCGCGCCTGCTGCATGTTCGCCACCAGGTTGCCGTGGGTCAGCATCGCACCCTTGGCCAGCCCGGTGGTGCCGCCGGTGTATTGCAACACGGCGATGTCGTCGAGACCGACGTTCAGCGGTTTGATGCCCAGGCCCCGGCCCAGACGTAGCGCGCTCTTGAAGGAGATGGCCCGGGGCAGTGAATAGTCCGGGACCATTTTCTTGACCTTGGCGACCACGGTATTGATCAGCCAGCCCTTGGCGGTGGGCATCAGGTCGCCCATCTTCGCTTCGATCAGGTATTGGATGTCAGTGTCGGGCAACACTTCCTGGACCTTCTGTCCAAACACGTTCAGGTACACCAGAGCCCGGGCACCGGAGTCCTTGAACTGATGACGCATCTCCCGCGCGGTGTACAGCGGGTTGGTGTTGACCACGATCAGCCCGGCACGCAGGGCGCCAAACACGGCAATCGGGTAATGCAGGACGTTGGGCATCTGCACCGCGATGCGATCCCCCGGCACCAGGTCGGTGTGGGCTTGCAGGTAACCGGCGAACGCAGCGCTGTAACGTTCCAGTTCAGCGTAGGTCAGGGTCACGCCCATGTTGCTGAATGCCGGGCGGTCAGCAAATTTCTTGCAGGAACGCTCGAACACCTCGATCACCGACTTATAGGCCCCAAGGTCGATATCCAGGGGCACGCCGGCCGGGCGTTTGTCATTCCAGAAATCAGGTTGCATTGTTCTTGTCCTCATTACCTGAATCTATCCGGGGCCGCTTTTTCTATCACTTCTGAAAAGCGGTGCTTCCCGGACACTAGCAGCTATGGTGAATCAGGCAAATATGCGCACAGTCCTCATTGATCCCGTGAATCTTGCTGCCCCGGCGCTGCCTGATCAGACGGCGCGCGCGGGATGCGCTATACAATGCAACGACGCCCATGCCGCATGCAGTCCCATGCAAAGGAATCGCCATGATCCATGACACTTTCTGGCTGACCGCGAGCGACCGCAGCCGCCTCTTCGTCAACCAGTGGCTGCCGACTGCACCGCTCAAAGCCGTGATCCTGCTGGCCCATGGCATGGCGGAACACAGCGGTCGCTACGCTCGCCTGGCAGAAAAGCTCTGCGAACAGGGCTACGGTGTTTACGCACCGGACCTGCGTGGACATGGCAAAACCGCTGAAAACGGCACCCTGGGCCACTTCGCCGACAGCGATGGCTGGGGCAAAGTGGTCGGTGACCTCGCCTGCCTCAACCAACATATCGGCCAACAGCATCCCGGCGTGCCAATCGTGCTGTTGGGCCACAGCATGGGCAGCTACATCGCCCAGGCTTACTTGCTGCACCACAGCGCCAGCCTGCACGGGGCGATTCTCAGCGGCTCGAACTTCCAGCCCGTGGCGCTCTATCGCGCAGCGCGGCAGATTGCTCGTCTCGAACGCCTGCGCCAGGGTCCCAAGGGTCGCAGTGCATTGATCGAATGGCTGTCGTTCGGCTCGTTCAACAAGAAGTTCAAGCCAGCTCGCACCTCGTTTGACTGGCTGAGCCGCGACCCGGCCGAGGTCGACAAGTACGCCAACGACCCGCTCTGCGGCTTTCGCTGCACCAATCAGCTATGGATCGATTTGCTCGGCGGCTTGCAGCAAATCAGCAAAGCGTCCAATCTCGCCCAGATCGATCCGGGCCTGCCGCTGCTGGTAATTGGCGGCGAATGTGATCCGGTGAGCGAAGGCAAACGTCTGAAAGATCTGGCCCACGCCCTGCGCGACGCTGGCTGCCAGAGCCTGCACTTGAATATTTACCCGCAGGCCCGGCACGAACTGTTCAATGAGAGCAATCGCGATGAAGTGACTGCCGACGTGCTGAACTGGATCGCCCAGGCCTTGAGCAACCGCCGGCCACCCAGAGCCGAATAGTTTTTTTTGTGGATTCATTTAATTCGTCACAGGAATCGAGACAGATGACCCAGGTTACCAACACCCCTTACGAAGCCCTCGAAGTCGGCCAGACCGCCAGCTACAGCAAAACCGTCGAAGAACGCGACATTCAGTTGTTCGCCGCGATGTCCGGCGACCACAACCCGGTGCACCTGGACGCCGAATTCGCCGCTGCCTCCATGTTCAAGGAACGCATCGCCCACGGCATGTTCAGCGGCGCGTTGATCAGCGCGGCGGTGGCTTGCGAGCTGCCTGGGCCGGGGACTATTTATATCGGTCAGACAATGAGCTTTCAGAAGCCGGTGAAGATTGGCGACACGCTGACTGTGCGCCTGGAAATTCTCGAGAAAATGCCGAAGTTTCGTGTGCGGATCGCCACCCGAGTGTTCAATCAGCGTGATGAACTGGTAGTGGATGGCGAAGCGGAGATTCTGGCGCCGCGTAAACAGCAGACCGTGACATTGCCGACGTTGCCGGCGATCAGCATCGGCTGATTCATCACTCATCCGTGGCCTGGATGGGCTTCTGTGGCGAGGGAGCTTGCTCCCGTTCGGCTGCGCAGCAGTCGTAAAAGCTGCTCCGCGCCGGAACAGGTGAATCGAGGTGCCCGATTGGGGGCGCTGCGCACCCCAGCGGGAGCAAGCTCCCTCGCCACAAAAAGCCCCCCTCGCCACGGTGAATGCAGCGTTTCGTTCTCCTACAATCTCGAACACAAAAAAACGCCAGACTGGCTGGCGTTTTTGATGGGTAACGAACGCTTACGAGCGTGCGCGAGCCTGGTTACGCAGGGCTTTGACCTGATCGTGGTTGCGTTGCACGCCGTGGTACTGGCGTTCAACGGTGTCACGAATACTCACCAGGTTGTCCTCGTTGATTTTATCCAGCGCTTTCTTGTAAGCCTTCTTCGCGTGGTCTTCACCACGCTCCGCTTCGTTCAGCACTGCCTCTTCATCCTTGCCGGTGAACATCGACTTCACATCGACCCAACGGCGATGCAGATCACCGCTGACGCTGGTGGAGGTTTCCGGATCACCACCCAGGGAACGCACAGTGGCCTGCAGTTCGGCAGCGGCAGAGGCGCAGTCGGCGGAGCGCTGAATGAACAGGTTTTTGAGTTCGGGATTCTTGATGTCTTCAGCGCAAGTCTTGAACCCTTCCTGACCGTCTTTACAGGTTTCAATCAGGTCGTTGAGTACAGAGATCGCTTCTTTATTAATGTCGGTCATTTTTCAATTCCTTGCGGTTGATGAAAGATGCAATCAATCGTTGCACCCTGCATGCCAGCTTCGAATTGAAATTTTTTACTTATATTTCAATGAGTTAATCTTTAGTCGAAATCTGTATCCGCTTTTTTTGCATGATCTGTCAATTGGCCTGCATGCAGAATGCCTGTATTTTCCAGACTGTTCTAAATCAAGACGACTGATGATGAATCCCGAAAAGCTCGAACTGCTGATTACCCGCGAGATGCCCTTCGGCAAATACAAGGGCCGTATCATTGCCGACCTGCCCGGCCAGTACCTGAACTGGTTCGCTCGCGAAGGTTTCCCTCACGGGGAACTGGGCGGGTTGCTGGCCTTGATGCAGGAAATCGACCACAACGGCCTGTCGGAACTGCTCGAACCGCTGCGCGCCAAGCACGGCAAACCTGCCCCCCGTCACTGAACCGCCCTATCGCACCGAGTCGCCCATGCCCGATAACACCCGCCGTGCCCGTGATGAAGCCTTTTGGCAGACCTTTGCCGACCGCTATGCTGTCGAACCCGGCCCCCTGAACCTGGAGAACGGTTACTTCGGGCGCATGTCACGCACCGTGGTCGAGGAGTATCAGCGCAACATCGAGCTCATCAACCGCGGCAACTCGGTGCATGTGCGCCAGCGCTTCGAACAGGGCGAAAGCGTCAAGATTCGCGCGCAGCTGGCCGAGCTGATCGGTGCCCCGGCCGAAGCCGTCGCCTTCACCCGCAACGCCTCGGACGGCTTGCAGTCGCTGATCCGCAACTACAATCGCCTGGAACCGGGCGATCAGGTCCTGCTGTGCGATCTGGAGTACGACACGGTCAAGAGCGCAATGCGTTGGCTGGCCCGCTATCGAGGCGTGGAAGTGATCGAGATCGAGCACCGTCGCCCCGCCAGTTTCGACAGCTTGCTGGCCACGTACCGCGAAGCTTTCACACGTTATCCGCGACTGAAGTTGATGGCCCTGACCCACGTCACCCATCGCACCGGTCTGGTAATGCCGGTGCAGGCGATCGCCGCTGCCGCCAGGGAGCATGGCATCGATGTAATCCTCGACGGCGCCCATGCTCTGGGCCAGATCGAGTTCAACCTCGATGAACTGGGCATCGCCTTCGCCGGCTACAACCTGCACAAATGGATCGGTGCGCCGCTGACTCTCGGCTTCATTTACATCGCGCCCGAGCGCCTGGCCGACATCGACCCGGACATGGACGAGATGCATTTCCCTGACACCGACATTCGCGCCCGCACGCCATACAGCACCCCGAACATCCCGGCCCTGCTGACCCTGCCGCTGGTGTTCGAAGAGCATCAGGCCATGGGCGGTTCCGTCGCCAAGGGCGCTCGGCTCAATTACCTGCGCAACCGCTGGGTCGATGCCGTTCGGGAGTTACCGGGGATCGAAGTCCTGACCCCGGATGACCCGCGCCTGTATTGCGGCATCACCTCGATGCGCTTTACCCGGCATGCCGACCAACAGGCGATGGTCGAGCGCCTGCTCAACGACTACAACCTGTTTACCGTGGCGCGCAGCTGCGCGGCGTGTGGCCCGTGCATCCGCATCACACCGGGGCTCACGACCATGGCTGCGGACATGGATGTACTGGCCCGGGCGTTGAACGAATTGCGCTGACGTCACACAGTGTATTTATCAAAGTCCTCGGGCTTGATTTGCGATGACGCCGCAAACGTGTCGACACCGATGGTCATGTGCCCGAAAAAGCCGTCCTCATTCGAGTCTCGACCGATGGTGTGAATATTCAGGGTCGAGGCCTCGCCGCCCATGCGCTGATAAAACATATCCTGCGCATTGGTCAGCGGTGAGACGGCTCGACCGCTGTACTCACGGGCATTGAGCACCGACCTTGATGCGACCTCGGGAAAGTAAAGCTGGCCGACCCAGGCGACGTGCCGCTCTTCCAGATAGTTATTACCGGCTGTGATGCGTACCGCGACGTGAATATGCAAAGCGCGGCCGGCATAGAACCCCGGATAAATAGTGGTAAACCGCACGATGCCCATTTTGTCGGTGAATTGCCCACCACGCAGGTAGGTGTCGTCGTCGGTGCGCGGGATCGACCCGATATCATCCACATCGACTTCCTTGTCCGGGTTGACCTTGCTCCAGCCCGAATACGCCCCGCGCGCATTGCAATGCCAGATATCGACCAATGCCCCGGTAACCGGTTGACCGGTCATGGCATCGACGATCGTGAGCCGCAGCACCAAGGGAATGCCGTCCATGCCTTCGCTGACGTTTCGCCTGATCAGTTTTGGATTTCGAAAATACGGACCGGCGATCTGCTCGGGTGACAGTTGATAAACCGGTAGTGGGGGTGCAGCCGAGGTGTTGTCGTCCATGACGTTCTCTCTTCCATAAGATGAACGCAGATTAACGCTGGACGTGCGGCGAGATGCGGTAACTATGTATCGCGTGATGTCGATCCTAAAAAGAGCATTTCGACAGTCATGGGGATTTTCACCAGGCAAAAAAAAACGGTGCACCGACCAAGCGCACCGTAAAGCCGTAGAACACACAACGAAGTGTTTGGTAAATCCGGTATATCCGGTAAATCAGATCAGTCCAGCAGCGCCAACGCCTCGGCGGTGCACTCCTGGATGCGGGCCCAGTCGCCGTTCTTGATCCACTCGGGGTCAAGCATCCAGCTACCGCCCACGCACATCACGTTTTTCAACGCCATGTAGCTCTTGATGTTGGCCGGGCTGACGCCGCCGGTCGGGCAGAATTTAACTTCGCCGAACGGGCCGCCCAGGGCCTTGATGGCCGCGACGCCGCCGCTGACTTCCGCCGGGAACAGCTTGAAGCGGCGATAGCCCAGGCAATAGCCTTCCATGATGCCGGAGGCGTTGCTGATGCCCGGCAACAGCGGAATCGGGCTGGCGACACTGGCTTCGAGCAAGTCACGGGTGATGCCCGGCGTCACGATGAATTGCGAACCGGCGGCTTCGGCAGCGGCCAGCATGCTGCGATCAAGCACCGTACCGGCACCGGTCACCAGTTCCGGACGCTTTTCGCGCAGGATCTGGATGGCCTTGAGGCCGAACTGCGAACGCAGGGTCACTTCCAGCGCCGTGAGGCCACCGGCGGCCAGGGCGTCGGCCAACGGCAGCACGTCCTGTTCGCGAGCGATGGTGATCACCGGCAGGATCCGCGCCTTGGCGCAGAGGCTGTCGATCAGGGCAACTTTGTCCGCCATGGAAACGGTCGGGGATGTGTTTGTCATAGCGGCTGATCCTTGGTTCATGGGCACCAGTAAATCTCTAACGTAGGTTGCAGAAACGCCCGAATCGGCATGGCGGCGACATCGTCACCGGCCAGTGCGGCGCTCAGGGTGGTCAACTTGGACTGACCGGAAATCGATAGAACGGTGTGCCTGGCCGAAGCCAGCAGCGCGCGACTCATGGTCAGGCGCTGACGCGGCACGGTCGGCGCCAGCATCGGCCAGCAACGACGAGTGCCGTCGACTTTCAAGGCGTCGGCAAGGTTCGGGCTGTTGGGGAACAGTGATGCGGTGTGACCGTCGTCGCCCATGCCCAGCACCAGCACATCGATCGCCGGCAATTCGGCGAGCAAGCGATCAGCCTGCTCGGCGGCCTGCTCCAGGTTGGCGGTGGCACTGTAGAGGCTCAGGAACTGGGCCTTGGCCGCCGGACCTTGCAACAGGTAACGCTTGAGCAGACCGGCATTACTGTCGGCATGCTCCACCGGCACCCAGCGCTCGTCAGCCAGGCTGACCACCACCTTCGACCAGTCCAGCGCCTGCTTGGCCAGGTGCTGGAAAAATGCCACCGGGCTGCGCCCACCGGACACCACCAGCGTCGCTGTGCCTTGTGCGGCAATCGCGTCGCTCAGTTGTTTGGCCACTGCCAATGCCAGGCCTTCGGCCAGCAGCATCGGTTTTTTGAACTCATGGGCGCTGACGCCCTGAGGCAGTTTCAATTCAGATATCGCCATACCACGACCTCCCGTCCCGCGTGATCAGTGCAATGGAACTCATCGGCCCCCAGGACCCGGCCGCGTACGGCTTGGGCGCATCACCGGACTTTTTCCACCCGGCAATCAACTGGTCACACCACTTCCACGCGGCTTCGATTTCATCTTTACGGACAAACAGGTTCTGATTGCCACGCATCACTTCCAGCAACAACCGCTCGTAGGCATCGGGAATCCGTGCGCTGCGCCAGGTGTCGGAAAAATTCAGCTGCAACGGACCGCTGCGCAACTGCATGCCCTTGTCCAGGCCTTGTTCCTTGGTCATCACGCGCAAGGAAATGCCTTCGTCCGGTTGCAGGCGGATGATCAGTTTGTTGCTGATCTGCAAGCGCTGCTCGGGGGCGAAGATGTAGTGCGACGGTTCCTTGAAGTGGATGACGATCTGCGACAGCTTCTGCGGCATGCGCTTGCCGGTGCGCAGGTAAAACGGTACGCCGGCCCAACGCCAGTTGCGAATGTCGGCACGCAGGGCAACGAAGGTTTCGGTGTCGCTCTGGGTGTTGGAGTTAGGCTCCTCCAGATACCCCGGCACCGACTTGCCTTCGCTGTGACCGGCGATGTACTGGCCGCGCACCACTTGAGTGGTCAGGCCTTCCGGGCTGATCGGCGCCAGTGCCTTGAGCACTTTGACTTTCTCGTCGCGGATGCTGTCGGCGGACAAGTCGGCCGGCGGGTCCATGGCGATCAGGCACAGCAACTGCAGCAGGTGATTCTGGATCATGTCCCGCAGCTGGCCGGCCTTGTCGAAGTAACCCCAACGGCCTTCGATCCCGACCTGCTCGGCCACGGTGATTTCCACGTGGGAAATGTAATTCTGGTTCCACTGGGTTTCGAACAGGCTGTTGGCGAAACGCAGGGCGATCAGGTTTTGTACGGTCTCTTTGCCCAGATAGTGGTCGATACGGTAGGTGCGGTTCTCCGGGAAGAACTGCGCCACGGCGTCGTTGACCTTGCGCGAGGATTCCAGGTCAGAACCGATGGGTTTTTCCAGCACCACGCGGGTGTTTTCGGCCAGGCCAACCTTTGACAGGTTCTCGCAAATAGCACCGTAAACCGCCGCCGGCGTGGCGAAGTAGGCAATCACCCGCTGGGCGCTGCCGGCCTGCTCGGCCAGGGCGACGTAATCGTCAGCCTTGAGGAAGTCGACATGCAGGTAACTCAACCGGGCCAGGAAGCGCTCGAGCACGGCTTCATCCAGCTCTTTGGCGCCCACGTAGCGACGCAACTCGGTGGCGATGAACGCCAGATGCTGCTGCTCGCTGCCAGGTTCACGGGCCAGTGCGATAATGCGCGTATCCTCATGAAGCAGGCCGGCACCATCGAGTTGATAAAGGGCAGGAAACAGCTTGCGCAGGGCTAGATCGCCGAGAGCGCCGAACAAGGCAAAGGTGCACGGTTCAACCGTAATCGAAGGCATGATGTTTGTTCTTTTATCAAGTTAAGCTACAAATACCTTTTTTCAAGGCATCACTCAAGGGAAAATGTAGTAATAACCACAACATTTTCGCAAAATATAGATTCCGAGTGGTGGTCGGTCGGAGCCATCAGTAGGATAGGCCACCGTTATGGGCCGTATCAAAGGCCCAATTTGCATAGCCGAGCGCTTGTTTGCGCAGGTGAATTTAGGAACCCCATATGGACCGCGTGCGAAATTTACTGGAACAGATCCAGAGTCGCCTCGAAGACCTGAACAAGGCAGAACGCAAAGTCGCCGAAGTGATCCTGCTCAACCCACAGCAGGCGACCCGGTTCAGCATCGCCGCCCTCGCCCAGGCCGCGTCGGTCAGTGAGCCGACGGTCAACCGTTTCTGCCGCTCATTCGGTGTCAGCGGCTACCCTGAACTGAAACTGCAGCTGGCCCAGAGCCTGGCCAGCGGCGCGGCGTATGTCAGCCGTGCGGTGGAAGCCGACGACAACCCCGAGGCTTACACCCAGAAGATCTTCGGCAGCGCCATCGCGTCCCTGGACAGCGCCTGCCAGGCACTGGACCCGAACCTGATCAGCCGCGCCGTCGACCTGTTGATCCAGGCCCGGCAGATCCACTTCTTCGGCCTCGGCGCCTCGGCCCCGGTGGCACTGGATGCGCAGCACAAGTTCTTCCGCTTCAACCTGGCAGTGACCGCCCATGCCGATGTGCTGATGCAACGCATGATTGCCTCGGTGGCCCACACCGGTGAGTTATTCGTGATCATCTCCTACACCGGCCGTACCCGCGAACTGGTGGAAGTGGCACGCATCGCCCGGGAAAACGGCGCTTCGGTGCTGGGGCTGACGGCCGAAGGTTCGCCGCTGGCCAAAGCCAGTACCTTGAGCCTGAACATTCCGTTGCCGGAAGACACCGACATTTACATGCCGATGACCTCGCGGATCATTCAGCTGACCGTGCTCGATGTGCTCGCCACCGGCATGACCTTGCGCCGAGGCGTGGATTTCCAGCCGCATTTGCGCAAGATCAAGGAAAGCCTCAATGCCAGTCGGTATCCGATTGGGGATGAGTTTAATTAACCCACTGTGGCGAAGGGGCTTGTCGGAACGCCGCACCGCCACAAAGGTTGTGCGCATCGGCTACGCCCCAACCCGCGCCTGCAAACTCAAATGCGCCCGCTCCCCCGGCGCCAGGCACAGGCTGTCGGTGCCGCCGCTGGCCGCTTCCACACAGACGAACTCGGAAATCTCGTTCCAGCTCACGCCCAGTAATGGCCGCGAGCCGGGATGCCAGACCACCGTGTCCGCATGATCACCGGTGTCGATGCACAGTTCGCGCTGCCAGGCGTGGTCCTTGAGCTGCAGTTCGCCGTCATGCTGGAACACGCGCTGACACCCACCGTCGACCCGCAACTCGCCTTCCTGTTGGCAAGCCTGGCGGTTCAACTGGTCGTAACCTTGCGCTCCTTCGAGCCCAGACAGCGCTATCTCACCGACATCACCAATACGCCAATAGGCGTGCAACGCCTGACTCAACTGGCACGGCATGTCGTCCTGATGCTCGGTGCTCAGGTGCAAATCCATGCGTTCGCCCAGGTGCGCATGCAAGTCCACTTGCCAGTCGCACAGCTGTAACTGCCAGTGCAGGCGCACGCCATCGTCGTCACTGCTGCTGTCGAGCAGCTTCCAGTCGAGCAGGCGCGCCCAACCATGGGACGGCCAGGCGTTTTCGCTTGGGTGGCGGCCATACCACGGCCAGCACACCGGCACGCCGCCGCGAATCGCACCCACGTGCGGCCATTTCGCCGCGCACCACAACCAGGGTTTCTGACCCTTTGGCTGGAAGTGCAACAACTGCGCGCCCTGACGACTGAACACCGCCTGACACAGCGGATGGTCGATCACCAGCACGTCGCGCATCTGATAGCGCTCCCACGCAAACACCGGACGTTCGCGCAAGGATTTGAAGAAGCGTTGTAGCGGATGCTCAAGCATGTGCCACGGTCCTGAAAATCATCTGTCACCCGAGGGTGCGCCACCCCCAAAAAAAAGCGGACAGCCATGGCCGTCCGCAAATATGCGCACATAGAGAGGAGCTTATCGCAACAACGTTAGAACACCGACTGAATTTTCAGGCCGGCGACCAGCGCGTTATCAACTTCATCCACACCACCCGGGTGAGTGATGTATTGCAAGTTAGGACGCACCGTCAGCCAGTTGGTAACGTGGAAACCGTAGTTGATCTCGTAGTTGTACTCGGTGCTGCGCAGTGGCGCGAACAGTGGATCGTTGTAGTCGGTGACACCATTGGCGGCGTTGACCAACTCGGAGTTTTTCTTCACGTCATCGTTGACATGGATACGGGAGAAACCGATCCCGACGTCGTCTTTTGGACGCGCATCGAACGGGCCCTTGTAAACAAACATCAGCGACTGGTAGTTGTCGACGAAGTTGGTGTCCTTGTCGTGGAAGGTGGCGTTGGCCGCGATGTTCAGACCGCGCGAAGCATCACCGTTATGGGTGGTCAGTTGTTGCTGCGCCACGAACCAGTAACCGTGCTTGCTGTCATGGCTGCGATAGGCATTGCCGGTGGTCGCTGCATCATTGCCGTTGTCGTCTTTACGGACGTCATTGGCGTCGGCCGTGCTCTTGTAGTAACCGACACGGTATTCGCCCGGCAGGTTGTTGACCTTCGGCGACCAGACCAATTCAACCGGCAAGACGGTGCCTTTGGTGCCACTGCCGCTGAGCTTGAAACCGTTACCGTGCTCAAGTTGCGATGGGTTCTGGTTGTACGCGCCGATCTGCGCATAGAACTCAGGCGTGATGTTGTACTTCACGCGAACCGCTGCCTGCATGACCGGCCAGTTGTACCAGATACCGGTCGCCCAGTTACCCGCCTGGGAACCGCAGAATGCCAGGTTCTGGAACTCGCAAGGGAAGGTGTTGAAGTCTTCGCCTTCGCCGAAGTAACCAGCCTTGACGTCCAGTTTCCCGTCGAGGAACTGGTGCTTGATCCACAGCTGGGTCAGACGGACCATGTGGCCACGGCCGTAGACTTCCTGGGAGGAGCTCAAGGTGCCGGCACGCGGGTCGCCGACACGGTCATTGGAGATGTTCTGACCGTTACGGTTGGTGAGCTGGATCTTGGCCTGGGTGTTATCCCAGCCCCACAGTTTTTGCAGGTCCAGCGCCACGCCCAGACCAAACTGGTCGGCGTAACGCGCCGTTTTGTCGTCGTTGTAGCCGCCGTGCAGGTTGGCGCCCACTTCACCGACATAGTCGGCCTTGATGTCGATACCTTGCTCGATCAGCTTGGTCCGCTCGCCACCCCAGTCCCCCGTCATCCACTGGGAATCGGCACTGAACGCGTCAGCCGCGTGTACGCTACCGGCCAGCATCATCGCCGCAACCGCTGACAATTGGCAGATCAGCTGAGCGTTGTTCTTCTTCTTCATCCCTACATCCTCGTTTTATTGTTATTAACTGTTTTTATCTAACGCGGTTTACATCGATTGCGACGGATGTCTCCATCCGCCACTAATCCCCCCTGTGAGAGCGGGCTTGCTCGCTCCCACATTTGATCTTCAGCGGCCTTTGAACTGGGCCACGTTGGCGCTGTGAGCTTCGGTTTTTGGCAGGCCGGCAACGCCCAGACGCTCACCGGTCTTGGCATCGAACAGCAGCACTTTCGATGGATCGAATTGCAGCGTCAGGGTCTCGCCCGGGGCTGGTGCGACGTCCGGTGCCAGACGGCAGCAGACCTTGGTGTCGTTGAGATTGACGAATACCAGGGTGTCGGGACCGGTCGGTTCGGTGACCTGCACTTCGGCGCGGATGGTCGGCAGGCCGTTGGCTTCGCCGTTCGCCAGCACGATTTGCTCCGGGCGCATGCCGAGGATCACTTCGCGGTCTTCGAGACCGGCATCCTGCATGCCCAGCGGCAATTCGCAGCGCGCCTGACCGCTGTCGAGCAGCGCCAACAGACGGCCGTCCTTGCGCTGCAAACGCAGGGGGATGAAGTTCATCGGCGGCGAACCGATGAAGCTCGCCACGAACAGGTTGGCCGGGTTGTTGTAGATGTCTTTCGGCGTACCGAACTGCTGGATAATCCCGTCCTTCATCACCGCCACTTTGTCGCCCAGGGTCATCGCTTCGATCTGGTCGTGGGTCACGTAGACCGTGGTGGTTTTCAAGCGCTGGTGCATCAGTTTCATTTCTGTGCGCATCTCGACCCGCAGCTTGGCGTCGAGGTTGGACAGCGGTTCGTCGAACAGGTAGATCTTCGGCCGACGAGCCAACGCCCGGCCCATGGCCACGCGCTGTTGCTGACCACCGGAGAGCTGACCCGGCTTGCGGTTGAGCAGGTGTTCGATTTGCAACAGCTTGGCCACACGAGCGACTTCCGCGTCGATGTCGGCGGCAGGCATCTTGCGGATCTTCAAACCGAACGCGATGTTTTCGCGCACGCTCATGGTCGGGTACAGCGCGTAGGACTGGAACACCATGGCGATGTCGCGGTCTTTGGGGCTCATGCCGCTGACGTCCTGGTCACCGATCATGATCGCGCCGCCGGTGATGGTCTCAAGACCGGCGATGCAATTCATCAGGGTCGATTTACCGCAACCCGAAGGGCCCACAAGAATCAGGAATTCACCGTCCTTGATCGACAGCTCAATGTTCTTGAGGGTGTCCGGCAGGCCGGGGCCATAGGTTTTGTTTACATTGCGAAGTTCGAGCGTAGCCATGATTACCCCTTGACTGCGCCGGCCGTCAGCCCGCGCACGAAATACTTACCTGCGACCACATAGACCAGCAGGGTTGGCAACCCGGCGATCATTGCCGCCGCCATATCAACGTTGTATTCCTTGGCCCCGGTACTGGTGTTGACCAAGTTGTTCAACGCCACCGTAATGGGTTGCGAGTCACCGCTTGAGAACACCACGCCGAACAGGAAGTCGTTCCAGATCTGAGTGAACTGCCAGATCAGGCAGACCATGATGATCGGGGTGGACATCGGCAAAATGATCAAGCGGAAGATGGTGAAGAACCCCGCGCCATCGAGCCGCGCCGCTTTCACCAGTGCATCGGGAACGCTGACGTAGTAGTTACGGAAAAACAGCGTGGTGAACGCCAGGCCGTAGACCACGTGCACGAACACCAGGCCTGTCGTCGTGCTGGCCAGGCCCATCTTGCCGAGGGTGAACGAGGCCGGCAGCAGGACCGTCTGGAATGGCAGGAAGCAACCGAACAGCAGCAGGCCGAAGAACAACTGCGAGCCGCGAAAGCGCCACATCGACAGCACATAGCCGTTCAACGCACCGATGGCCGTGGAGATCATTACCGCCGGAACGGTGATCTTGATCGAGTTCCAGAAGTACCCGTCAACCGTGCCCCAGGCCTTGATCCAGCCAATACCGCTGACCACGGTCGGCCAGCTCAGCAGGT